>JAXSMZ010000004.1:0-78702 GCA_037924335.1 Aquificaceae bacterium | reverse complement strand
CAGTGATTAGTTTCTAATACTTATTTAAGTATTATCTTATTATACGCCGGGTGAGAAATTAGGCATTATCAAGCCCACCTCCTGTAATAGCTATATCAAATAGCATAAGCATGTACATACACAAGCACACAAGTTAAAGTCCTCCATCCACTGCCAGCATTAAAAAGCTTTATCTGACTTATCACACCTTCCACCACCTGTCGTTGTTCCCTCGCCTTATTCTCCTATACCTCTTTATCTTCTGTGTCCTTTTCAAGTTAAGCTAATTAAGTTAGTAAATATCCATGTTATAACCTCCTAAGGGTTGTAGGACTAATAATTATAGCCCTACTGCCTCTTTTTATTGATAGGCTTGTATCTGTGCTTTCTTGAATTTCTCACCCAGCGTTTATTTAAGTATTATCTTATTATCATGGACGTAGCTTTCTGTAAACACGAGCACATTTTCTATATGCCTAAAAGGAAGGCTGAACGAAGGGTGTTGCTTGTCTTCCTGCTGACGTTCGCAACCATGTTCGTTGAGATAGTGGCTGGTTATATCTTTAAATCTGTTGCTGTCCTTGCAGATGGTATACATATGGGGACCCATGCAGTAGCCTTTGGCATATCCTTAAGCGCATATGTGCTTGCACGCAAGTGGGCAAGGGACAGAAGTTTCTCCTTTGGAACATGGAAGGTGGAAGTTTTAGGAGCTTACACGAGCGCCCTTATACTCGGTTTTATGTCCTTCTTGGTTTTGCAGGAAGCTCTTATGAGATTTTTTAAAAGGGAGAAGATAGAGTATGAGGAAGCACTTCTAATAGCTTTTATGGGTCTTTTTGTAAACCTTGTAAGCGCCTTTGTCCTTTCCCACGAAGAGGAGCATCACAGAGATATTAACCTCTTCTCTGCATATGTTCATGTTTTGGCAGATGCTTTAACTTCTCTTCTGGCTATAGGGGCTTTGCTGGGTGGAAAGTATCTAAGCATGTGGTACCTTGACCCACTTTCTGGTATAGTGGGCTTTTTTGTTATCCTGAGCTGGGCATACAGCCTTATAAAGGACACATCAAGGATACTCCTTGACAGGGAGATGAAAGCACCCATCGTGCAAAGGCTTATAAAAAGAATAGAATCTGATATGACGAGCAGGGTTTACGACATACATCTCATAAGAGTTTATCACGATAGCTATGCCTGCATCTTAGGCATAATGACAAGTGAAGAGTACTCTGTTGAGGACTATCTTAAGCGCATTGAGGAAGTTGGCAACATAGTTCATGCTACCGTTGAAGTTAGGTACTGTCCAAAGGAATGATCACAATTTCACAAAATTGTAAACAAGTTTACATAACAGGGGGGATGACTCCAAAGAGAAAAGTAATAAAATAAAGCATTAGCAAAGGGTTTATCCTTGGTATGCTCTTTGCAATAATATGTGCAGGAGGTTGGATATGAAGAAAGTGGAAGCCATTATTAAGCCTTTTAAGCTTGATGAGGTAAAGGATGCCTTGGTAGAGCTTGGGATAGGTGGTATGACCGTTACAGAAGTTAGGGGGTTTGGGCAACAGAAAGGACATACGGAAATATACAGGGGTACGGAATATGTTATTGACTTTTTGCCAAAGGTGAAGATTGAAGTGGTTGTTAAGGATCAAGACGTGGATAAGGTTGTAGAGACCATCACAAAGACAGCTCAAACGGGAAGGGTAGGAGATGGAAAGATATTCATAATACCTATTGAAGATGTAATTCGTATAAGGACGGGGGAAAAAGGTGAGCAAGCCATATGAAAAATCTATAAAAGGAGGTTAAAGTATGCCTAAGTATTCTCCAAACGAGGTACTCAGCTTAATTGAGCAGGAAGGGATCCAGTATGTGGATCTGAGGTTTTCTGACCTCTTTGGTCAGTGGCAACACCTTACCATACCAGCCTATGAGCTATCCTTGGATACTTTTGAAAATGGGAGAGGCTTTGACGGTTCTTCCATAAGAGGATGGCAGTCCATTCATGAATCAGACATGTTGGCCTTTCCAGACCCAACCACAGCCTTTATAGACCCATTCATAGAGCCCAAGACGCTCGTGATGATATGCGATATTTACGACCCTATCACTAGGGAGAGGTACGGCAGGGACACCCGTTACATGGCCAAGAAGGCAGAGCAGTATCTGAAACAGACTGGAATAGGAGACGTAGCCTATTATGGTCCTGAGGCAGAGTTCTTTATCTTTGATTCTGTTGAGTTTGGAACAAGCGCCAACTATGCCTTTTGGAAGGTAGACTCTGAGGAGGGTTGGTGGAACAGAGAGATAACATCCTCTGGCTACAAAATACCCCACAAAAGGGGATACTTCCCAGCACCTCCCTTAGACAAGGTCCATCATCTTAGGAATGAGATGGTTTCTATAATGTCTCAGCTTGGTATAGTTGTAGAACTACACCACCACGAAGTTGCGACAGCCGGCCAAGGGGAGATAGACATAAGGTACGACTCTTTAGTAAACCAAGCGGATAAGCTCTTTCTTTACAAGTACATAGTACGTATGGTAGCAAATAAATATGGAAAGTTTGCCACCTTTATGCCAAAAGTCCTTCCTAACGATAACGGTTCTGGAATGCATACCCATTTTTCCATATGGAAAGAAGGGCAAAATCTCTTTGCAGGCTCTGAGTATGCTGGAGTTTCTGAGGTCTGCCTTTTTGCCATAGGGGGTATTCTAAAGCATGGACCTGCCTTAACAGCCTTTACAAACCCAACTATAAACTCTTACCATAGGCTTGTCCCAGGGTTTGAGGCACCGGTAAGGCTTGCCTACTCTGCTAGGAACAGGTCAGCCGGTATAAGGATACCTATGTATTCACCGTCTCCAAAGGCGAAGAGAATAGAGATAAGGTTCCCAGACCCTACATGCAATCCATATCTTGCCTTTTCTGCTATACTGATGGCTGCAATAGATGGGATAGAAAACAGGGTTCATCCTGGAGAACCTTTTGACAAGGACATATACTCACTGCCACCAGAGGAGCTAAAGGATATACCCCAACTTCCAGGCTCTTTAGAAGAATCTCTAAAGGCTTTGGAGAACGACTATGAGTTTCTCCTGAAGGGTAACGTGTTCACCGAAGAGATAATCCAGCTTTGGATAGAATCAAAGCGTAAAGAGATAGACGAGATAAGGTTTATACCTCACCCTAAGGAGTTTGAACTTTATTTTGATGTGTAAATAATTTAAAGATGCCCGGCCCTCCGCCAAGGGCTGGGCAAAGGAGGATTAGGATGCGTCGTGTAGGTAGTATTATACCATTCCTTTTTGTAAGCCTGTCTTTTGCACAGGAGCAGGCTCCCAAGTTAGACACAGGCGATACAGCCTGGATGATCGTTGCAACAGCCTTTGTCATGCTTATGACACTTCCTGGACTTGCCTTGTTTTACGGAGGCATGGCAAAGAAAAAGGATACCCTCAACACAATAGCCATGTCCTTTGTAACTTATTGCCTAGTATCTGTGCTTTGGGTTCTCTATGGCTACACTTTAGCCTTCAACACAGATGTAGGCGGTATAATAGGGGATCCCTCAAAGCTTCTGCTGAATGGAGTAGGGGTTAAAAGTCTTCAAGGGACAATACCAGAATTCATCTTTGTAGTTTTCCAGCTCACCTTTGCGGCCATAACTGTGGCTCTCATAAGCGGTTCTTACATAGAGAGAATGAAATTCTCCGTATGGGTTTTGTTTTCCATACTGTGGATGAGTTTGGTTTATGTTCCCATAGCCCACTGGGTATGGGGTGGTGGTTTTCTCATGAAGCTCGGAGCCCTTGATTTTGCAGGTGGGACAGTTGTCCACATAAACGCTGGTATTGCTGGCCTTGTAGGTGCTCTGCTTTTAGGTAAGCGTAAAGAGGCTACACTTATACCGAGCAACTTACCCTTAGTGGTAATAGGGACAGGTCTTCTATGGTTTGGATGGTTTGGTTTTAATGCAGGTTCTGCTTTGGCCTCTAGCGGCCTTGCCTCTGCAGCCTTCATTAACACAAATACTGCTACTGCCATGGCAGCGCTGTCTTGGATGTTTACCGAATGGTTGCATGCAAAGAAGCCAACAATTCTCGGTTTGGCTTCGGGAGCTGTGGCTGGCCTTGTTGCTATAACACCGGCTGCTGGTTTTGTTAATGTTATAGGGTCCATCATAATAGGGCTCTTAGCAGGCATAATTCCCTATTTCATGGTAGCTGTCATTAAACACAGGATAGGTTACGATGATGCCCTTGATGTTTTTGGTATTCATGGTGTGGCAGGATGCTTAGGTGCTTTGCTCACTGGTGTGTTTGCAGACCCATCCATTAACGATGCTGGTAAGGGTTTGCTTTATGGTAATCCTGGACAGGTCATCATCCAGCTCATAGCTGTGGGCACAACCATAGTATACGATGCGGTTGCTACCCTCCTAATACTTTTAGTGATCAAGGCACTGATAGGCTTAAGGGTGAACCATGAAGAAGAGTTGCAGGGACTCGATAAGACTCAACATGGGGAGAATGCTTACAATGTGGTTTGAGGCTTCCCGTGTCCCTTCCTGCCCTTTTTTTAAAGATGAAAAGGAGGTATGTATCATGATAAAGAGGTTTACTTTAGCTTTACTTGTTCTTGGGGGATTGAGTAGAGCAGAGGCTCTTGAACTCAAGACGGAAATTTTGGGAACCATTAATATAGGTGGTGCCCTAACCGGATATACCATCTATACCAACAACAAGGCAGGTACAGACAAAAAGACACGCTACGATGTTGGTTCTGCTTTCTTGACCATATCAAAGAATGCAGAACCCTTTGGCTTTACTCTTATGGGTGGAGCCTATGCAGTACCAGTTGTTGGGGTAGGTATTTTAAAAACTTCTGAGAGTACAGATCTTTTTAGCCCCCTTCCGGTAGCTTATGTGGAGTATGCACCGTTGAAAGGTCTTTCCCTTCAAGCGGGTAAGCTTCCCACCATAATAGGTTATGAGTCTGCCTTTACTTATTTGAATAATTACATTCAAAGAGGTCTAATATGGAACATGCAACCCGTTGTAAACAACGGTGCAAGGCTTGCGTACAGCACAGACCTTTTTACGGTTAAAGCAGGTATAAACGACGGTTTTTATACCCTTAGCACTACACATGCAAAGCCTGCTTTTGAAGGAAGTGTTAGTGTAACACCTATAAAGGATGCTTCCATATCCCTTAACTTTTTAATACCAGACAAGGATTCCAGACCTAATAAAACTGCAGCCCCTGCTAACAAGAGAGTGTATAACGTAGTGGCAAGTTATAGCCTTGAGAATTTGTCCTTTGGATTTGACCTTATGTATGTGGAAGCTCCGAGAAGTTCAGAAGCAGAAGTCCCTGAGAAAGCAAAGGCAAGTGGAGGTTGTATACATTTTTCATATAACATAAAACCCTTTAAACTGTCTGGAAGGATAGAGTATGTTAAGGATAACTCCGATGCTGGTGGGATTGATCTTGTCGGCTTGGGAGATGGGAACAAGGGATGGACCTTTACCATAACGCCCGCTTACACCAAAGGACCCTTATTTGTAAGGGGAGATCTTTCTTACGTCAATGCAGACAAACCTTTTACACAGAACAACAAAAAGAACCAAACGAGGTTAGGCGTAGAAGTTGGTTTTGTTTTCTGATGCAGGCTTTTAGCCTGCTTTATTATTTCTCCTGAACAACGAGCAGAACTTGCGGTACCATACTACCGTTTACAAAAATACCCTTCTTTACATAAACCTTTTTGACCACCCCCTTTATGGGCGACTTTATACGGCAGTACTCTATCAGTGTATCCAGCTTTTCTACCTGGGCAAGCAACGATGCATACTTGGCTCTTTCTACATCGTACTTGTTTTTCCATTTTTCATAGTCGCTTTTTGAAAGAAGATCCCTGCTAAAGAGCTCTTCGTATCTTTTGAAATCCCATTCTACCTTTTCTAAGTTTAACTTCTGAATTTCAAGCTCAGCCTTTAGCCTTTCCCTCTCTTTTACGTAAAGGGTTGGGTCTATATCCACGAGCAGTTCACCCGGTCTCACGTGCTGCCCCTTTTTCACGAAAACTTCCCTGACTATGCCCTTTACTATGGTGTATATTTCCGTCTCTTGGGAGAAGGAAAAAGAGAATAAAAACAATGCGCTAATCAGCCCTAATAAACTCATTCTTATTCTCCAGAATAAGGTAAGGGTCAAGCCCCGCAAAGCTGTAAAGCCTAGCAAGAAATAAAAGAAGGTCATACTTTGCTTGCATAAGCTTCCTCTCTGCTTCGCTTTTTTCTGCCATAGCATAACCCAAGTCAAAGGCGAGCTCCAACTCATACTCAGACCTCCTGAGAGTTAAGTTTTCTTCCATATATTTATCCCTTGCCTTTGCCTCTTCTAACTGAGCCAACAGATAAGAGTACTTATAATCTGCTGAGTTAGAGATGAGTTTAAAATCTTCTATAAGAGAGTTCATCTCTACATTTGCCACCCTCTTTTGGGACATGAGACTATCTACTTTAAAAGGAGAAGATGGGTCAAAAAGGGGAATTATAAGCTCCACACCAGCCCTCCAACCGTATCTGTATGCCCTTGTCTGAAGTATACCAGCCCTTATGGTGCTTCCTATTTCTCCCCTGAGCTGAAGACGAGCTGCAAACCTGCTGTCAGCTTCCTTTATCATCTCATCGTAGAGACTAAGCTCAATATTCTTTATCTTCAAAAGGGGATTGTTTTCCATGGCGTAGTCCAAAAGCTTTTTCACGTCTATGCTACCATGCTCTGGTTCGAAGAGGACATCTTCTACGTCTATGAGAGCATACATATCAATACCCGTTAGCTTTTTCAGTTCAAGAAGCACCTTGTTGTACTCGTACTGAGCTAATAAAAGATCTTTCCTTTTTCCTCTGTAGACGCTTTCAAGCTTGTAAACTTCCAAGTTGGTTGTAAGACCAAGTTCTTTACTTTGCCGTGCCCTGTCAAATCTGACGTAGGCTATTGCCATCTCCTCCCTTTTTACCTCTGTGAGCTTTTTGTATAGGTTGGCTTCTGCAAAGAGCTCAAGTATCCTAATCTTTATATCTCTATCGAGCTGTCTTAAAGCCTCCTCTTTCATTTTGAGCCTAAGAAGGGCTGCATTTATTCTTGATGAAGTTCTTTTAAACTCGTACAGTAAGCTAACTAGGTTAAGTCCAAAAGGCTTGTCCCAATCCCCCTGTGAGCTGTATATAATACCACCACCTAAGTAGATGGTTGGTAAAAAGTAGTTTTTAGCTTCAGTGTACTCAGCGTACATTGCTTCTATCTGGTGTTTTAGCTTGATCAGTTCCTTGTTGTTCCTTGAAGCAAGCTCATAAGCCTTTTTAGGGTTTAGTCTGAGTATCTCTTGAGAGTGAGAGATATAGAGAGACAGAAGAAGGAGCAAAAAGGTCATTTCTTATTCTCTCTTAAGAATTTTACAAGGTTTGTGGTTTTGTAATGTCCTTCAACTACGTATTTACCAACAAGAACAAAGTCCTTTGGTTCTATGTATCCGGGTATCTTTGCCACCACATCCCCCTTTTGGTCAAAAAACATGAAGACTGGAGTTAGTCTTACACCGTACTTGTGCGCAAACTGTTTTTCACTCATCCTCTTTCCATCCAGGTCTATAAGCTCATTAGAACCCCTTATGTCCACCTCAACCATGTAGAAGTGCTTTGTGTAATAATCTTGAACATCTTTATCCCGGAAGGTTACCTTCCTCATCTTGTCGCAGAAGGGGCATCCTTCCTGATGGAACATGATAAAAAGGTATTTTCCTTCCCTTTTGGACTCGTTTAAGTCCTCCTTAAGGTTGAGCATGGATAGCTTGAGGAAAGGTATAGCTTCGGATGATATGGCTAACACGGGGATTAGAAACAGCAAAAGGAATGGCTTTATCATGGCAAACCTCCAAGCGTTGATTTTTTAACACTTCTTATCCTCTCCTTTAACTCGGAGAGAAGAAGCAAAGCTTTTATTGGTGTGGTGTTGGCTATATCGATGGATTCAATTAAGTTGAGTGTTTCTTGCTCTAACCTCCTTTGGTCATCCTCTACGCTCTTTATGTAAACCTTCTCAAGATAAGAGAGGTTACCCCTTTGGTAATCCTCTAGAATTTCTTTTGCACGTTCTATGAGCTCCTTTGGAAGGTTTGCCATCTTTGCCACTTGCAGACCAAAACTTCCTTCTGAACTTCCCCTCATCAGCTTGTAAAGAAAATTTATACTATCACCTTCTTTAGATACGGCCATATGGTAGTTCTTTACGCATGGAAAGTTATCTTCTATCTTTGTTATCTCAAGGTAGTGGGTTGCCAAAAGGGTCCTTGCCTTTACTTTGTTCGCTATGTGCTCTATGATGGCCTGCGTTAAAGCTATGCCGTCGTAAGTGGATGTTCCTCTTCCAACCTCATCAAGCACTATCAGGCTCTTCTCGTCTGCATTGTTCAGAATGCTTGCCACGTCCAGCATTTCGTTCATGAAGGTGGATACACCAAGGGCTAAGATATCACCAGAACCTATGCGTGCATGTATGGAAGAAGTCAAGCCTATGCGAGCCTCATCGCATGGCAAGAAGGACCCCATGTGTGCAAGTATGGTAAGAATGGCAACCTGCCTAATGTAGCTTGATTTTCCAGCCATGTTGGGACCAGTTATAACCATAATGAGGTTTTCTCCATCCATGCATGTACCGTTGGGTGTAAAATCCTTCACATAAGCCTCTATTACAGGATGCCTACCCTCCTTTATCTCCAAGACTTTATCGTCAACCACTGTGGGTTTTTTCCAGCCCTTTTCCAAAGCCAAATAAGCTAAGGATTGAACATAATCAAGCATGCTTAAAACATGCGCATTCTTGGCTATTCTCTCTATGTTTTCAAGCACACGTTCCCTGAGCTTTATAAAAATCTCATACTCTAACTCCCTTGACCTGGCTTGAGCAGATATGACCTTCTCTTCCAAAGAGACAAGCTCATCCGTTGTGAACCTTTCTGCGTTGCTCAGAGTCTGCCTTCTCTTAAAGTGGAGGGGGACATGCTTAATGTTGGGTTTGGTTACCTCTATGTAGTATCCAATGACCTTATTGTACCCTATCTTAAGGCTCTGTATAGAAGTCTCTTCCCTTAGCCTATCTTCGTACTCTTTTATGAGCTTCTCACCGTTCTTAAGTACGTTTCTGAGCTCATCTAACCTGTCGTTTACACCATCCCTTATCAATCCACCTTCCTTTAAATGGATGGGTGGGTCTTGAACAAGGACATCATCTATATACTGTGCTACATCCTTAGTGTCCTCAACTTTTTCAGTCAGGTCCACGAGCAAAGAAGAAGATAAGCCTCCTTTTCTCAAGGATTCTTTCAGCCTATCAAGGGAGAAGAGAGCTCTCTTGAGAAGGATAAAGTCCTTTGGTTTTGCCAAGTTGCCGCTTATCTTTGAGATGATTTTTTCCATATCCGGTATCTGGTCAAGATGCTTTCTGACCTCGTACAGTACCTTTACTTTGTTCTTTAGCTCCTCAACTGCAGATTGAAGTTGCTCTATCTTTTCCCTTTTCCTAAAAGGATGGAGTATATGAAACTTCAGCTTCCTTCTTCCCATGGGCGTTAGCGTTCTATCTATCACACCAAAGAGGGAAAGCTCTTCTCTTCCCTCCCAGCTTTCTATGAGCTCAAGACCCCTTCTTGCTTTGTAATCTATCCTAACATAGCCCTCATCCGTGTAAGGCTTTGGTTTATTAAGAAAGGGGAGAAAACCTTTCTGTGTTCTTTTAACATACACATATACACAGCCGCAAGGTAAAAGCTGTTCCTCCTTATCAAATCCTAAAGCCCTTGAACTGTATACACCAAAGTCCCTCTTTAGCTCCTTAAGTCCATCAGAAAAGCAGTCTTCATCAACCTCCGTCTTAAAGGATGCTATAAGCTTATCAAACTTATACTCAAGCCCTCGTGGAAGGATAAGCTCCTTTGGTGAAAACTTGGCAAGGAATTCATAAGACTGCTCTTCATTGAAGGAACCACTGAGGAACTCACCAGTTGTTAGGTTTATGTAGGCGCAGAAGTATGTGTTCCCCTTCTTGTAGACACATGCAAGTCCTGATATGTCCTTTTCAAAGTAAGTCCCTGGGGTTATAACCCTTATAACATCCCTCTTGACCAACCCCTTCGCTTGGCTTGAATCTTCTACCTGCTCGCATATGGCCACCTTGTAGCCTCTTGATACAAGCTTAGAGATGTAAGAAAAGGAAGAATGGTAGGGTACTCCACACATGGATATCCTTTCTCTTCCCTTCCCAGTTGGTCTCGATGTGAGGACTATCCCAAGCTCCTTTGAACCTATAGTGGCATCTTCGTAAAAGAGCTCATAAAAGTCGCCGAGTCGGAAAAAGAGCAGGCAGTCTGGATAGAGTCTTTTGAAGTGGTGGTACTGGGAAAGCATAGGAGTTAGGTCTTCATTTGGCATACTCTGCATACCTTGTTTCCCTTATCACAACCACCTTTATCTGACCTGGAAACTCCATCTCTTCCTCTATCTTCTTGGCTATATCCTTTGAAAGGATATAGGCATCTTCATCGCTTATCTCCTCTGGGTTTACTATAACCCTTACCTCTCTACCAGCCTGTACTGCATACGCATTTGCCACACCTTTGAAGGATTTTACTATACTTTCTAGCTTTTCAAGTCTCTTGAGGTAAGCCTCTAATGTTTCTCTTCTGGCACCAGGCCTTGCGGCAGATAGGGCATCTGCAGCACATACAAGGGCAACCTCTGGATATCTGACAGGCTCTTCGTTATGATGAGCTTTTATAGCATTAAGTACTGGGTCTGGCTCTCCGTACTTTTTGCACAGTTCTATTCCTATATCAGTATGGGACCCACCGAGCTCATGGGATATAGATTTACCTATATCATGAAGGAGACCAGCCCTTTTTGCCATCTTTGCATTTAGCCCTAGCTCCTCTGCCATCAGACCTGATATGTAGGCTACTTCTTTAGAATGAAGGAGCACGTTCTGTGAGTAGCTTGTCCTAAAGTAAAGCTTCCCTATGTAATAGTATAATCCAGGGTTTACGTCGTAAAGGTCCATCTCTGCACAAGTTTCCTCTCCCATCTTCTTTATCTTATCGTCCATTTCTTTTTTAACCTCATTCACAACTTCCTCTATCCTTGCTGGGTGTATCCTTCCATCTTCTATGAGCTTTTGAAGGGCCTCCTTTGCTATCTCCCTTCTTAGAGGGTCAAAGGATGATATGGTCACTACATCTGGTGTATCGTCTATTATTAAGTCCACACCGGTCAAGACCTCAAAAGTCCTTATGTTCCTTCCCTCCCTTCCTATGATCCTTCCCTTAAACTCGTTATTTGGGAGTTCAACAGCCGCAGTGGTGTAATTTATGGCTATATCTGACGAAATTCTTTGAATGGACGTGGATATGATCCTTTTGGCCTCAAACTCAGCCCTCTCTCTGGCTTCATCCTCTATATGCTTCATCAACCTGATGCTGTCAACTCTTGCCATCTCCTCTGCTCTTTTGAGCACCTCCATCCTAGCTTCCTCTATACTCATGGAAGCTATCCTTTGAAGCTCAAGCATTTCCCTTTGCTTTAAAGCTTCTATCTCTCTTTGCCCTTCTGCTATGCTCTGTATCTTAATCTCTAGCTCTTTCTGTATACCCTCTATTCCCCTTTCTCTATCCCTTAGCTCTTTTTCCCTTCTGTATAGCTCCTCTTCTCTCCTTTCTAAGACCTCAAACCTTCTCTCAAGCTGGTTCTCTTTTTGCATCAAAGATTGCTCCATCTTTTGGAGCTTTAACTTATTTTCGGATAAGTAATCTTCTATCTCCTTCCTCCTTTTCTCCAAGTCTGACCTGAGTCTTTTTATCTCTTCCTCTGCCTTCAAGAGTGTATTTTCGGCTTCTTCTTTAGCATCCTGCCTTATCTTTTCAGCCTCTTCTCTTGCCCTCTTCGTTAGCTCAAAGACCTCCTCCCTTACTTTTTCCATATCTATCTTTGGAATCTCCACCTGTTTGGTTTTTCCTAACCTAGAAAGTAAAAAGCCAAGCCCAGCTGACACCGAGCTGATGATAACTATCAAAAGAATAAACTCAAAGCTCATATCTCTTACCTCCATTTTTAATGACGTACTTCTCCGTGACTATAAGGTCCACTGGCTGGTCCCACTCATCTGTGGGAAGTTCTTCCACCACCTGAAAGCTGTAAGCAACTCCAACTTTTGTCCCCCTTATCTTCTTAAGAAGCCTATCATAAAAACCCTTCCCAAAGCCTATTCTGTAGCCTCTTATGTTAAAGGCCAAGCCTGGAACAAGGACCAGGTCTATCTCCTCTGGACTTATCTCCTCGCCATATTGGGGTTCAAGAATGCAGAAGGAACCTCTTTTGAAAGCTTCCATGCTGTCAACCTTGTAGAGCCTTAGGTCGTTATTATCAACCTTTGGGAAGATCGTTTCCTTGCCTGAGGATGCTGATTCTAAAAAGAGGGGTGTTATGTCTGGTTCCTTTCTGAATGGACAGAAAAGAAGGAGTTTTTTAGCCTCTTTGAACTCGTACAAAGACTTTATCCTTTCGTTTATGCTTTCAGAATAAAGCCTTACTTCTTCCTCTCCCATCTCATCCCTTTTATTTAAGAAATACCTTCTAAGCTCTTTCTTATTCCTCAAAACCTTCATCTTCCGCCTCCTTTTACAGGAGGGGAAGGCAAGAGAAACCCGCCCTTGCCGTGGTAAAAGAGGCTCCGGTGGGCCCCTTTCCATAAGGTGGGAGATCTCCCGGAATGCCTATGGGACTACCCCGGAGGCCAATCTCCCTATTGGCTCACCTTGTGGACCCCAATTTAAACCTCTATACCACCAACAGGGCAGGCTTTATATAAGCCCTACACCAAACTTTACCTCAAGGGAACTTATCAATGCATCAACGATGCTGTTTGCTTCCCCATCGGACATGCTACCATCAAAGCTCCTAAGAACCAATCTAAAGCTTACTCTCTTCTTGCCTTCCCCAACTTCTAAACCTGTGTAAACGCTAAATACTTTCACTTCTTCTACCTTCTCAAAACTTTTTATATAAGATATTAATTTATCCACATGGGTATCTTTGTCTACGGTCAACGTTATGTCCCTTATCACTGGTGGAAACTTAGAGAAGTGTCTGTAATGCTTGACTGGACCAAAGACTGGAATACCCATCTCACCGATAAAAACCTTGCCTCTTATCTCCAAGGCTTTTAAGACCTCGGGGTGAAGTTGACCCAAAAATCCTATAACTTCTCCATCGATGGTCAGGCTTGTTCTAACGTTAGGGTGCATAAACTCGTGGGATGACCTTTCCATACTAAGCTCTAAACCAAAAAGCCTTCCTATGTCAAGCATAAGAGAGAGGAGTTCATAGGCGTTATGTTCTTCCTCTGGATAGAGTCTCTTTGTCCCAACGAGTAGCAGTCCAACCTTTTCTTCCTCCCCCTTTTCTGTGTATACCTTTCCTATCTCAAAGAGACCCATACTGTAAACATGCTGTCTCTGATTTTGCATACAGGCTTTTATCAAAGACGGTAAAAGGGAACTTCTCATAAACCTTTGAGTTTTTACAAGAGGGTTTATTATCTCAATGCTGGGCTTTTCTATTTTAAGAATTTCGTAAAGGCTATCTTCTTCAAAGGAAAAGGATACAATTTCGTAAAGTCCATTGCTTACAAGAAAATCCCTTATCTTATCTGCTCTATCTTTTGTTTTGTAGGCTCGTACAGGAAGGGAAAGGTCCTGGGAAGGTAAAGAGTTATAGTTTTTTACTCTTAGAACTTCCTCTATTAGGTCCACATCCCCAGATATATCGAAACTTCTATGGGATGGTACATGAACTTCCACTCCACACCTCTGCACACGGTTTGGTATCTCAAGGCTGCTGAGTATTGAACTTACTTCCCCCTTATCCATAAATTCCCCAGCGTACCTTCTGTACTTTTCCTGATGGAGGAATACTCTTGATGGGATGTACGGTCTTTTGTAAACATCCCTTATGGCAACAAGTTTACCACCAGCGGACTCTATTATAAGCTTTATGGCCTCGTCTTGGTACCTTTTTACCCCCTCTATGTCTACTCCTCTTTCGAACCTGTATGAGCTCTCCGTTTGTAAATTCAGAAGCTTGGAGGACCTTCTTATCCTGTAGGGGTCAAAGTAAGCGGACTCTAATAGTATCTTCTTGGTTTTTTTAGTTACCGAGCTCTCTATCCCCCCCACGATGCCAGCGATGGCTAATGGTTTTGATGAGTCTGCAATGATAAGGTTATCTTTGCTCAGCTCTCTTTCAGAACCCATCAAGGTTAGGATCTTCTCACCCTCCCTAGCAGACCTTACCACAATACCACCTTGCAAGCTTTCAAGGTCAAAGGCATGAAGAGGCTGACCATCCCTGAGCATTATGTAATTGGTTATATCTACAACGTTGTTTAAGCTCCTTAATCCAGACTGCCATAGCCTTCTCCTTATCCACAGGGGAGCATCCTTAACACAAACACCCTCTATGATGGCACCCCTGTACCTTTTACAGTCCTCATCCTCTATGGATATTTCTATTTCTCCCTCTTCTCTGTATTCAAGCATCCGTTGTTTTTTCTTGGTTAGTCTCAAGATGGTACCTATATCTCTAGCAATGCCCCTGATGCTCAGCAGATCCCCTCTGTTGGGTGTTACCTCTATCTCCAATATGTACTCTCCGAAGCCTAAAATCTCATAGACAGTTGTTCCAGGTCTTATATCCTCATACACTTTCAAAATACCCTCTGAATGGGTTTCTAACATAAGCTCCTTTGCAGAAAGAAGCATACCTTCAGAAACCACACCGTTCATCTCTTTTTTACTCACATACAGGTTGCCCACTCTTGAATTAGGCAGAGCAACTATAACACCGTCCTTTACCTTTACCGACATGTCACCAGTTACTATCCTTAGATAATCACCTTTTCCCACATCAACTGTGCAAACCGTAAGGTCTTTCCTAGATGGATGCTCTCTCAGGTCCAAGACCCTTCCAAATACAACGCCCTCTATATGCGTATCAAACTTATAAAGGCTTGTCTCAACGCTCCTTAGAGTTAGCTCTCTACACACATCTTCGGGATGTACGTCCTCTATGTGGAGAAACTCAGAAAGCCAGGAGTAAGGTATCTTCATGGATAATATTATACTTTGGCTACCTTGCAACCTACTTTAAAGGATATATATTAAAGAATGAATAACTATTCGGAGGTTGCCATGTGTAGAGAGTGTGGTTGCTCAATCACAGAACATGACCATTCTTCTCACAAGACTGTTCAAGCTCTTGCAAAAGTGCTCGAAGCTAACGACAAACAAGCTCAAGAAAATAGGGAGCATTTTGAGGAGTGTGGTGTGTACTGTATAAATCTTATGAGTTCGCCGGGGTCTGGCAAAACAACCCTTTTGGAGAGAACAATAGACATTCTGGGAAAAGACTTTAGAATAGGTGTTATAGAAGGAGACCTGGAAACAAACAGGGATGCAGAAAGGATAAAAGCAAAAGGAGCACCCGCTTACCAGATCACTACGGGTAGTGCGTGTCATCTTGATGCCTTCATGGTTCATGGGGGTATACATAACCTTCCCATGGAAGAGCTTGACTTGGTATTTGTGGAGAATGTAGGAAATCTTGTTTGTCCAGCATCCTACGATGTAGGAGCCCATCTGAACGTGGTTTTGCTCTCTACGACGGAGGGGGATGATAAACCCGAGAAGTACCCTGTTATGTTTAGGTCTGCAGACCTCCTCCTTATAACGAAGATGGACCTTATCCCCTACGTGGAATTTAATCCTGGAGAAGCCATAAGTTCTGCAAGGAGGATAAAGCCAAGCGTAGATGTAATAATGCTTTCTTGCAAAACTGGGGAAGGTTTAGAAGAATGGATAGATTACATAAAGTTAAAAGTGAAGATGTACAAAAAAGCTGTAAGATGAGAATTCTGTGGCTTCAGAGGCTCTCTTGCTGTGGCAACACCCACTCATTTCTAAACTATGAAAAAATTGAGGCACTGTTAAAAAACGTAGATTTTGCCTTTCATCCTTCCCTTTCAAATGAGAGTGAGCATAGAGTATTGCAGAGAGTGCTCAGCGGAGGACAGAGGATTGACGTGCTCGTTGTTGAAGGTGCTGTACAAAAAGATGATAAAGAGGTAAAAAGGATATCTGAAGTTGTTGATTTTGTTGTTGCTGTTGGAAGCTGTGCATCCTATGGGAACATTCCAGCCCTTCATAGGGAAGATGTCTCTGGCCTCGGTTACAGGTTCAAAGAGAAGGGTGGACTCTTAGGGACTGATTTCCTCTCAAAGGGTGGACTTCCTGTAATAAACATACCTGGATGTCCTGCTCATCCCGAATGGATAGCTGGGACCCTCCTGAACTTATCCATGGGTACAAAGCTTAAGCTGGATGAATGGGGAAGACCGAAGGATTATTATTCAAATCTGACGCATTGGGGATGCATAAGGAACGAGTACTTTGAATGGAAAGTAGAGACGCACCAGCTAGGTTCTAAAAAGGGCTGCCTTTTTTATAACTTCGGTTGTAGAGGTCCCATGACCCACTCCTCATGCAATACTGTACTGTGGAACTGCGTCAGTTCGAAAACTAGAGCTGGGACTCCATGCTTTGGTTGTACAGAGTTTGATTTTCCAAGGATGGGTCTCTTTGAAACGAAGCAGTTCGCCGGCTTACCGGCAGAGCTTCCCATAGGTGTTTCTAAGAGGGGATACATAATGATCTCCGGAGTTGCAAAGGTCTTTGCGCCTGAGAGGTTAAAAGTTGAGGATTGAGAGGAGGTTGTTGTCTAGAGTTGAGGGTACTGCAGAGCTGGAGCTCTCTTGGAAGAACGGACAGATAAACGATGCCAAGGTAAGAATACCAACTTCTAGGGGTATTGAGAGGGTACTTGAAGGAAGGCCTTTTATGGACGCTCTTGTTATAACGCCAAGGGTATGCGGTATATGCGGTCATGCACACCTAATGGCTTGCGTAAAGGCTATAGAGGATGCCATAGGTAAGGTTAAACTTTCCAGAAAGGCAAAATTGCTAAGGGACATAACCCTTCTGATAGAGATCATCCATAACCACATAAAGTGGTTCTATCTCTTTGTTATGCCTGACTTTTTAAGACTTGGAGAGGGTCTAAACGGGTTTGAGCCCTTCAGGGGTGAAAAGTGGAAGAAGGCACTGAATGTGTCCTCAGAACTTTTGAAGATTGTGGCTTTGTTTGGTGGTCAATGGCCACACTCTTCCTACGCAGTTCCTGGAGGTATTACATCAAACCCTACTTATTCTGACGTATCTAAGGCTCTGCTTATACTCGATAGAGTCTTCCTCTTTTTCCTTGAGGATATGGTGGGGATGGGAGAGGATGATTTTCAAAGCATAAGAGGGGCTGGCTTGTGGGAGGATGTCAGGGGAGACTTGGGGATTTTTATAGAGCTATGCATGAAGCACAGAATGGAAGAATTCGGCATATCTTACAACAGGTTCATAACAGGTGGGGAGGTCTTCCCTTTTGTAAGCCCTGGGCATTTTACTGGTGAGAAAAAACTGTGCTTTTTCAACCTTTCAAAGGTCAAAGAGTGTTATGAGAGCCCATACTCAGCTGCTAGAGCTGTTAGATACGGTGGACTGCCTTATGAGACTGGACCTCTTGCCAGGCAGTTTTTGTCTGGAAACCCCTTTATTAAAAGGGTACACAAGAGTTTTAAAGACAGTTACGTTACAAGGGTCATCTCCCGTGTTCTTGAAGTTTGGGAAATGCTTGTTGCAGTGAAGGATAAGCTTATTTCTATCTATACTTCTGTTGATGAGCCATCTTTTTACTCATCTTATAGAAAGCCAGAGGATATCTCGGGGAGCGGTGTTGGCATTGTTGAAGCAGCCAGAGGAACACTTATACACCGTGTATGGATAGAGAAAGGTGCCATAGTTAGGTATCAGATAATAACACCTTCCGTGTGGAACTTGGGACCAAGGTGCGAGAGATTTTTGGGTGTTGCAGAAAAGGCTATAGTTGGCTTAAGAAACCCAGTGCAGGCAGAGATGGTGCTAAGGAGCTTTGACGTATGCTCTGTATGCACTACCCGTTAGGAGGATATGGATGAGAAAAGTTCTTCTTTCGTCCGGTGGTGGTGGAGAGGAAACTTGGAGATTAATAAAGGATGTATTTATAAAGTATTTCTACAATGAAAAACTGAGTAAACTTGAAGACTCAGCCATATTGGAGATAAATTCCAAGCTGGCTTTTACAACGGACTCTTTCACTGTGAAGCCCATATTTTTCAACGGCGGAAACATAGGTAAGCTTGCAGTTGCTGGAACTGTCAATGACATTTCTGTGATGGGAGCCAAGCCCCTTTACCTGTCTGCAGGTTTTATAATAGAAGAGGGTTTTTCTCTTGAAGATCTTGAAATTATTGTTAAGAGTATGAGAGATGAGGCCCAAAAAGTTGGAGCACTCATAGTGACAGGTGATACTAAAGTTGTACCCAAAGGTAGCGTGGATGGGCTCTTTATAAACACGTCGGGTATAGGAGAAGTTGTTTACGATGGGATATCCTGTAAGAATGTAAGACCTGGAGATGTGGTCATAGTATCGGGGAGCATAGGAGATCATGGTGCATGCATACTTGCCCAAAGGGAAGGTATAAACGTGGATATGGAGCTCCAGAGCGATTGTAACAGCCTGTGGAGCCTTGTGGAGTGTATAATAAACACCGGCGCCACAATACATGCCATGAGAGACCCAACTAGGGGAGGTCTGTCAGCAGTCCTTTACGAGTGGTCCTTTGCTTCGGACGTATCTTTTTTAATAGATCAGGAAAGCATACCCATCAAAGAACCAGTTGTTGGGCTGTGTGACCTTTTGGGCCTTGAACCCTTCCATCTTGCCTGTGAAGGGAGGCTTCTTTTGGCAGTACCATCTGAAAATGGACAAAAGGTTCTAAACGCTATTAGAAATCATCCTGACGGTAAAGATGCAGCAATAATAGGAGAGGCTCTACCTTCTGACGGAATTCCTAAAGTTTTCTTCAAAACTCCTTATGGTACGCACAGGATACTTGAACCGCCTATGGGTGAGCTGTTGCCAAGGATCTGTTAGATGCATGAATTTTCAGTAGTTCAAAGTCTTATTGCCCTTATAGAGAAGTATGCTAGGGAGAACGGTGCCAAGAGGATAACAAAGGTTGTTGTGATCGTTGGGGTTTTATCGGGTGTAGAGCCACACCTTTTAGAGTTTGCCTTTGAGACTTTTAAAGAGGGAACTATTGCAGAGAAGGCTGAGTTTATTATAGAAGTGGAAAGGCTAAAAGTTTGGTGCGAGGACTGCCTTGTGGAGAGCGAAAAAGAAGAGTTGAACGTTGCTTGCCCTGTGTGTGGTTCTCTAAAAACACGCATAAAAGGTGGGGAGGATCTGCTTCTCAAGAGTTTAGAGATGGAGTGTGAGGATTAAACTACTTCTTTAAGCGACAGGGCTCCATCAGTCAAGGGATGGTTTTGGTGTATCCTTTGTGGATGCAGGAAGGACCGGTAGCGTCAAAGCATCCATTGGGATCTCTCCCGTCAAAGACCTAAGAAAGGCAACTATTGCCTTTACCTCGTCATCCTTTAGCTGCAGACCAAGCTGGATATCTGCCATTATCCTTACAGCCTCTTCCAAACTCCAGACTTGACCATCGTGGAAGTAAGGATATGTTCTTTCGACATTTCTAAGAGAAGGAACCTTGAAAACGTACATGTCTTCTGGCTTTTTGGTAACATCATACCTTCCCTTAGATGGGCTTGTGGAGTTATAAGGTTTTACTATACCCATCTTTTGAAACATACCCCCGCCTACACCTATACCGTTGTGACATGCTATGCATCCTTTATCTACAAATAAGCGCAGGCCTCTTTTCTCCTCTTGTGTTAAAGCCTTTTCATCTCCTTCTAAGAATTTATCAAAGCGAGAAGGAGTTATAAGCGTCCTTTCAAAGGCAGCTATTGCTTTGCTCACATTTTCAAACGTGATAGGCTTATTCTCAGTTGGAAATGCTTTGGCGAAGAGTTCTCTGTATCCAGGGATAGATTCTATCAGCTTTACAACTGCCTCTCCATTTGGCATAGCTCCCTGTATGGGGTTAAGTATAGGACGGTTTGCTTGCTCCTCTACGTTCTTGAATCTAGCTTCCCAGAGTATGACCGTGTTAAAGGCTACGTTATAAACTGTCGGAATGTTATAAATACCGATTTGACCTTTATTCCCTATCTCTTTAGGTATATTTAGAATACCATAGTTGGTAAGATTATGACAGGTGTTGCAACTCATATTACCCGTTTTGGAAAGTCTTGGATCATGGAAGAGCATCTTGCCCAAATCCACCTTTTGAGGAGTCACAGGGTTTTCAGGATTGTCTGCTACTTTCTGAGTTATGGGAGAAAAGTATTGTCTTACTTCTTTCGGTGTTATTATGTCCATTGACATCCTTTGAGCAAAGGCTGCTAAGCCGAAAGCACTTGCACAAAAGATAGAGGTTGTTAGCAGGAGCTCCTTCATGTTATACCTCCTCTTAAGTTTTTGATAGGGAAGGATATAACATATTAATTAAAGATGTCAAATGATAAGAATCATTTTTTAAAAACTTATAAAATCCAATAGACCTTTAGAGTCATGTGCATAGAATTAAAATAGTGAGGTTGAAGATAAAGCTTAAAGGTGCTGTCCAAGGTGTGGGCTTTAGACCCTTTGTCTTCAGAATAGCTACCCAGCTTGGGCTAAAGGGCTGGGTTATAAACAACTCCTCTGGTGTTGAGATAGAGGTGGAGGGGAAAAAGGAAGCAGTAGAGGTCTTCCTGGTAAAACTTAGCACAGAAAAACCTCCTTTGTCCCATATATACTCCCAAGATGTGGAATACTTGGAGGACATAGGGTATGAAACCTTTGAAATAAGGAAGAGTAAGGAGGGGGGAAAGAAGGAAGTTTTGATACTTCCAGATATAGCTACATGCCATTGGTGTTTGAAAGAGCTTCTCGACCCAAAAGACAGGCGATACATGTATCCCTTTATAAACTGTACCAACTGTGGACCAAGGTTTACCATAATTGAAGGGCTACCTTACGACAGGTCCAACACAACCATGAAAGGTTTTAAGATGTGTCCTTTGTGTGAGCGGGAGTATAGAGACCCGAGAGACAGGAGATTTCATGCAGAACCTACAGCGTGTCCTTCCTGTGGTCCATCGCTGACACTTGTAGACAGATACAGAGAGGTGTTGGCCAAAGGGGAAGAAAGTTTAAAGGTTCTCATAGAAGCCATCAAAGAAGGTAATATAGTTGCTGTAAAAGGCATAGGAGGCTTTCACCTTATGTGTGATGCCACAAGGGAGGAATCTGTAAGGCTACTCAGAGTAAGAAAAAGAAGGCAGGAAAAGCCCTTTGCTGTTATGTTCAAAGATGTTGATCAAGTCTGCAAGTATGCGGAGCCTACAGAGATGGAAAAAGCCCTTCTCCTTTCACCTGAAAGACCTATAGTTCTCATAAAGAAGAAAGAAGGACTTTCACCATCCGTTGCGCCCAATCTAAAGAGGGTTGGAGCCTTTCTTCCTTACTCTCCTTTGCATCACATTATACTGGACCATCTTGACCTTCCGCTAATAGCCACCTCTGGAAACGTATCGGATGAGCCCATAGTTAAGGATAACCAGGAGGCTATGGAGAAGTTAACCCAGTATGCAGACCTTGTGCTTATCCATGACAGGGATATTAAAAGAAGGTGTGATGATTCTGTTGTAAAGGTTGTGGCGGATGTGCCCATTTTTATGAGGAGGTCAAGGGGTTATGTGCCTTTGCCCATAAGACTCCCCTTCAAGCTAAAGAGAAGGGTTTTAGCAGTTGGTGGTATGCTCAAAAATACGTTCGCTTTAGGCTTTGATGATAATGTAATTCTCAGTCAGCATGTGGGAGATATAGAGAATATAGAAACCCTCAAAAGCTTTGAAGATATGGTTTTTGACCTCATGGATCTTTATGAGTTTGAGCCAGAGCTTGTTGTATGCGACCTTCATCCCAGATACGAGACCACAAGGTGGGCGGAAAGCTTCTCCCAAAAAAAGGGACTAACACTTATAAAGCTTCAACACCACTATGCTCATGTGCTTTCGTGCATGGCGGAGAGAGGGATAGAGGATAGGGTTCTTGGTATAGCTTGGGATGGAACAGGCTATGGCGATGATGGAACGCTCTGGGGGGGTGAGTTTTTGGTATGTGATTACAGAAACTATGAGAGGGTATTTTACTTTAAGCCTTTCAGGCTTATAGGTGGAGAGAAGGCTGTGAAAGAGCCAAGAAGGGTTGCTCTATCTATACTCTTTGAACTTTACAATGAGAAGGCTTTGAGCATGCCTTTAGAGTTTCTAAGGTCCTTTAGAGAGAGTGAGCTAAAGAACCTTTACATTGCATGGTCCAGGGGCATAAACTCTCCTTACTCAAGCTCAGTGGGTAGGCTTTTCGATGCTGTAGCTTCTATATTGGGGATAAAGCAAACTGTGTCTTACGAAGGGCAAGCTGCTATGATGTTGGAAGACCTATACGACCCATACGTAAGGGACTCATACCCCTACGCTGTGGATGGAGTACTCATAGATTGGAGACCAACCTTTGAAGCCATTATAGAGGATAGAAAAAAGGAAAAAGTACCCTCAAGGTTTATCAATACGTTAACCTTTTTGTGTGTAGATATAGCCTCCAGGGTTGGTATGGATAAGGTTTGTCTTTCTGGTGGTGTTATGCAGAACGACCCTCTCGTAAAGAAGATAAAGGAGCTCTTAGAAGAAAAAAATTTTAAAGTCTACACGCACCAAAAGATACCTCCCAACGATGGTGGACTTTGCTTAGGTCAGGTTGTGTACGACCCTCTTAAGGCTTACTAAAGAGCACACTTATCCTATCTTCCAATATCTTTATAGACTCTGCTATATCTTCCTTTTGTGATGAAGCCAATCTTGGGAAGCTTGTTATCTCGATGGTCTCTAAGATGGGCTTTCCATCCCTATCAAAGAACACACCTATCCACACACCGTATATGCCCGTTTCTCTCCACTCTGCTGGTTGAGTCTTAGACTCCAACCTTATTCTTACCTGTCCTTCACCCAATGCGTCGAGTATTGCTATCCTGTCTTCCTCCGTGATGGGTACCTTGTTGACGTATATGATATGCTCTTCTTCTTTCTCGTAAAAGTTCTTAAGTGCATGCAGTACTTCATTGAGTATAGCTGGAGCGTTCATTATCATCTTAGCTTCCCCTGATGACAGACTTCAGCAATGGCTTGTAAATACTCATTCCATGCCTTTATAGTTCCTCATCCCATAGAAAAATATTCCACAGAATGAGGTTTAGCAGGCAAGGGGACTATAAGCTCCCTTGTGAACCGCGCACCTACGCGGTTCATCTTGTCCTGATATCCACATTCAGGACAAGCCCTGCTTGTGTAAGGAACTATGTAGAGCTGGACACCAGCGGTCTCACATAGCTCCTTTATCCTCTTTATAACATATCCATACAACCAAAAGTGTCAAGGGGTCTTTATGTTTCTAAACTTCTATATGCGTCTATAAACTTCTATATATTCAGTGATTAGTTTCTAATACAAGAGACAGTTTTGAGTGCAAGCTATGTGGCAAAAAACTCCATGCTGATGTGAATGCCAACAGGAACCTGCTTAACCGTGTTAAGTGGGGCTGGTGTTTACAAAACTACCACAAGAAGGCTCTCCTTTTCAAAGGAGAGATGAATTGTGGTAAAATAATAATACATAAACCTGTCTGGCATAAGCAGTAATCTATGCCCTACCGTTGGACCGACGGGAAGTGATGCCCTGAGAAAGGGAAGCTCCTCTATTCAATAGAGGAGAGGAGGTCACCAAAAACCTGCTTGATGAGCAGTATGAGTGTCTTTGGAGTAAGGCATTGGGATTGGCTGAGAGGAACAGATACTTTCAGTCAGTCCCTAAACCTGAGGTGTGGACGGATGTCCATAAAATGGGTGTTTATCCATGCTAAGGAATACTCTTAGAGATCTTCTGAAGAAAATTGGAGAGGAAAGAGGAATACTTCTAGACGAAGGGATGGAAAAGGAGATACTCAGAGAAGTTTCCCTCTGGCTTGAGCCATCCATCGGCGGACATGGTTTTGTAAGGACGGAGGATGGAAGTTTGACCTTTCTGAGTGCTAAGTACGGTGAGCCTTATCACAGCTTATGGGCTGGCGCTGTGAAAGAATGCCTTTTGAAGTTCCTCTATCCATCAAACCTTATGGAAAAATCAAAATGCAAGAGGGAACTTTTCATCCTTGATGTTGGTTTTGGACTTGGTTATAACGTAGCAGTTACAATAAGTGAGATAAGAAAGTTAAACCCTCATACTGAAATAAATATAGTTTCCTTTGAAAAGGAGCTGTTGGATAAAATCCATCTCCTGAATGAACCCTACAGAAGATTCCATAAGTTTATCCTTGAAGGGATTCCAAAGTTTGAAAAAGATGGCATAAGGTTTGAACTCCTTTTGGGTGATGCAAGAGAAGAAATAAAAGAAGTAGATAAATTTTTGGCCGACGCTGTTTTCCATGATGCCTTCTCCCCGTACAGAAATCCAGAGCTATGGAGCTTGGACTTTTTGAAAGAGATAAGGAGGTTGATAGCAAAGGATGGCCTTTGGGTATCTTACACCTCTTCACTTCCCGTGAGAAAGGCTTTAAAGTTGTTGGGATTTGGTGTCGGTTCATCCCAGAGCGTCGGAAGGAAAAGGGGTGGAACTGTAGCCTCTTTATCCCTTGATGACTCTTTGAGTCAAGAGGAGCTCAGAAAGTTGGAGGCATCTCCTTATGCCATACCATTCAGAGACAAGGGCTTAAAAGAAGAACCCCTTCGTATACTCATAGATTACAGACTCAGGGTTGAAATTCTAAAGATGGCCCAGGGCGGAATCGAACCGCCGACACCCCGGTTTTCAGCCGGGTGCTCTACCAACTGAGCTACCGGGCCTCTACGAATTCTATTATACCACCACCTAAGAGAACATCACCATCGTAGAAAGCGCACACTTGTCCTGGGGATGTGTCCTTTATAGGCCTTTCAAGCCTGATAAGGTAATGATCCTTAATCCTCTGCACATCTTTTATCCTCACAGGCTGAGACCTGTACCTTACGACAGCATGAACATCTCCCCACTCCTCCAAAGGTAGATGAAAGTTCACATCTCCTAAGAGGATCGTATCCCTGTACAGGTCCTCTTCGTATCCAACTATCACCTTATTCTCATCCCCCTTCAGCTGAAGAACATACAAAGGTCTATGGTAGGATACTCCAAGTCCTCTCCTCTGTCCCACAGTAAAATGGTATGTTCCCCTGTGTTTTCCCAGAATATAACCCTCTTTATGAACTATCAAGCCTTCCTTGACCCCTTCTCTTGCCTCTATAAACTCTCCAGGTGTTTTCCCCATCAGAAAGCAAACCTCTTGAGAATCCCTCTTTTCTGCAACTGGGAGTTTGTGAAGCCTTGCCATCTTTCTTACCTCCTCTTTACTCATAGAGCCTATTGGAAAATCAAGAAGGTCAAGGTCTTCTCTCTTTATAAGAGCCAGAAAATAGGACTGGTCTTTGCTTATGTCTTTTGCCCTTTTAATAAGTTTTCTCCCTTTGTACTCTGTAGTTCTTGCGTAATGTCCAGTTGCAAGTCTGTCTAAATCTGCAACTTCTTTGAGATACCTTGCTAGATAGCCAGTTTTTACATCTCTGTTGCATATAGCACAGGGGTTTGGAGTCTTACTTTCCATATAACCTTCAACAAAGTACTGTACAACTCTCTTCTGAAAAAGCTTTTCCCAATCAAGGGTTATATGTGGAATACCTAGCCTTTCTGAAATGTATGCAGCATCTCTCACATCCTTAGGAGAGCAACAAACTCTCAGTTCATCACCGCAAATCTCTTTGTAAAATCTGAGAGTTACGCCAATAACCTCATGCCCTGCCTCTTTCAAAATCAACGCTGCTACGCTGCTGTCTACACCACCACTCATTCCGACGGCAAATCTCATGATAAATAAATCTATAGCCTATGACTTCAGTAAACAATACTTCTAAATTTATGTTTTATTTATATAGAAAAGTTTAGTAAAATAAACTAAAATTTCTGGGAAGAAACTCTTGACAACCGTAGCAGATGTTAATATAATTTTTATAACTAAAACCTAAGAAGGAGGTTAGAAGATGGCAACGCTGAGACCGCTCTATGACAAGATAGTTGTCAGAAGGATGGAAGAGCAAGAACAAAAAACGCCGTCAGGTATTATCATACCTGACACGGCAAAGGAAAAGCCTCAGATAGGAGAGGTTATTGCTGTAGGAGAGGGGAAGCTCCTCAGCAACGGTCAAGTGGTATCCCCAAAAGTAAAGAAGGGGGATAAGATAGTTTTCAACAAGTATGCAGGAACAGAGGTAGAACTTGACGGTGAAAAGTACTTAATAATGTCAGAAGATGAAGTACTTGCAATAATTGAATAAACTTTTTAAGGAGGTGCAAAATGGCAGCAAAGAGGATCATTTACGGAGAGGATGCTAGGGCAAGGCTCAAAACAGGTGTTGATAAGTTGGCAAATGCTGTCAAAGTCACGCTTGGTCCTAGGGGTAGAGAAGTCATAATAGAAAAGAAGTGGGGAACGCCCGTTGTAACTAAGGACGGTGTGACTGTTGCAAAAGAGGTGGAGTTCAAAGACCCCTACGAGAATATGGGAGCTCAGCTGGTAAAAGAGGTTGCTTCAAAAACATCCGATGTGGCTGGTGATGGCACTACGACTGCAACCGTGCTTGCACAGGCCATATTCAACGAAGGTCTCAGGGCTGTAGCGTCCGGTGCAAACCCCATGGACTTAAAGAGGGGTGTAGACAAGGCAGTGGAAGCTATCGTGGAAGAGATAAAGAAGCTATCCATACAGGTCTCAGGTAGAAAAGAGATAGAGCAGGTAGCTACCATATCTGCAAACAATGACCCTGCCATAGGTAAGATAATAGCAGATGCTATGGAAGCAGTCGGCAAGGATGGTGTTATAACCGTTGAAGAGTCTAAGTCTGCAGAGACAACCTTGGAAACAGTCCAAGGTATGCAGTTCGATAGAGGGTATCTTTCGCCTTACTTTGTGACAAATCCCGACAAGATGGAATCCGTATTGGAAGACCCTTACATTCTCATATACGAGAAAAAGATATCCAACGTTAAGGACCTTCTCCCCATCCTGGAACAAGTGGTAAGACAAGGTAAGCCTCTTCTCATAATAGCTGAGGATGTAGAGGCTGAAGCTCTGGCAACGCTTGTGGTAAATCATATAAAGGGTGTTATAAGAGCGTGTGCTGTAAAAGCTCCCGGTTTTGGACAAAGAAGAAAAGACTATCTCCAGGATATAGCCATACTTACCGGTGGAACTGCCATCACTGAAGAGCTTGGTATAAAGCTTGAGAGCGTCGGGCTTGACATGCTCGGAAGAGCTGACAAGGTAATAGTGGACAAGGACAACACAACCATAGTAGGGGGTAAAGGTTCAAAGGAACAGGTGAACGCAAGGATAGAGCAGATAAAGAAACAGATAATAGAAACTACATCTGATTATGATAGGGAGAAGCTTCAAGAAAGACTTGCCAAGCTTTCGGGAGGCGTTGCTATAATCAGGGTAGGAGCTGCAACGGAAGCTGAGCTAAAAGAAAAGAAAGCCAGAGTTGAGGATGCGGTACACGCTACAAAGGCTGCCGTTGAAGAGGGTATAGTTCCTGGTGGTGGTGTAGCTCTTGTGCGTGCATCGGAAGTTCTTGAAACACTTAAAAGTGATGTACCAGATCAACAGCTTGGTATAGATATACTGAAGAAAGCTTGTAGAACACCTATAAGACAGATAGCATCAAATGCAGGCTTTGAAGGTTATGTTGTTTTGGAAAAGGTGATGCAGCTTGGAAAGGAAAAGGGCAAAAGCTGGGGTTTTGATGCTGCAACTGGCGAGTATGTGGATATGGTTGCTCAAGGTATCATAGACCCGACAAAGGTTGTCAGGGTTGCTATACAAAACGCTGCATCTGTAGCTGGCACTATGCTAACGGCAGAAGCTCTCGTTGCAGAAATACCGGAAGAGAAGAAGGAAAAGGCACCAACTCCAGAGATGCCAGAACTTGAATGATCTTCTGCCCCCTGCCGGGGGCTTCAATTCAAAAAGAGGGAGTAGGCGGGTGCAACAAAAAGCAAAGAGTCAAACCTATCCGTGAAGCCTCCATGCTCTCCAAGTACACCAGAAAAATCTTTTATTCCAACCTGCCTTTTTATGAAGCTCTTGAATAGGTCTCCAGATACTGCGAGCAATACAAGACAAGTTCCAAGTAAAATGGATTTAAATAGGGGGATGCCTGAAATCAGTATAAAAACAACCGATCCAGCAAGAAAGCCACCGAAGAAGCCTTCCCATGTCTTCTTTGGTGAAAGCTTTGGGGAAAAGGGAGTCTTGCCCAAGGTTTTCCCTGTGTAATAGGCAAAGACATCCACGCTCCATACAAAAAGTAGCAGTTTGACCAATTCATAATCACTTGAGGACTTAACAGTGTAAATATAGTAGGGCAATATTCCAGAGTATAAGAAGATGGTTAAGCTCTTGAAAAGTTCATCAAGATTCCATGACCTGTAGCCTTTGATGAAAGATACGAGCAAAGAAAAGAGGATACCTACTCCCAAGTTATAGCAGCTCAGTAAAAAAAAGACTGGTGAGAAAAGGAAGATTTTTCCTAAACCAAGAGCTTTTGAAAGTTCAAAGGCTATAAAAAAGGATAAAAAAGCTACAGCAAGTAAAAAAATGTAGTTTGGAGATAGAGCTAAGAGTATGGACACTGCTCCCACAGAAACTCCTATGAATTCTCTACTTCTATAAAACCGCTCCAAACTTCCTTATCCTTCTTGAGTAATCTTCTAAGGCCTTCAAAAACTCTTTTTTATCAAAGTCCGGCCAGTAAGTTTCTGTAAAGTAAAGTTCTGAATAAGCTAAGTTCCAAAGAAGAAAGTTAGAAAGTCTTCTCTCTCCAGCTGTTCTTATCAAAAGGTCTGGATCAGGTATACCGCTTAGGTCAAGAAGATTGGAGAAAGCTCTCTCATCAACTCTACCCAGACCCATTTTTATAGCCTTATTTATAGCTCTTAGTATATCATCCCTTCCACCGTAATCGAGGGCAAGGCTTACAGTTATACTATTACAATCTTTGCTTCTTCTTTCTATATCTCCCATAAGGGTGGATAAGCTCTCTGGCAATCTGTCCCTTCTGCCTATGAACTTTACACTTATACCTTTTTTTATAAGCTCATCCCCCTTCTTTATTAAGTAGGATTCGAAGAGGTCAAAGAGGGCGGATATCTCCTCTTTTGGTCTTTTCCAATTCTCTGTCGAAAAGGTAAAAAGTGTAAGATACATGATCCCCATCTCTATGCAGGTTTCTACTAGCTCCTCTGCCCTTTTGACACCTTCGTAATGCCCGTATATCCTCGGCAAACCCCTTTCCTTTGCCCATCTTCCATTGCCATCCATTATAACAGCAACGTGATTTGGCTTATTTAGAAGCATCACTTACTTATTTTCCTCTTGGCTATTTCAGCCTCTTCTGAAAGAGGATATTCTTCCATCAAGGATTTATAAACCTCGCTGGCTTTCTGCTGGTTACCCTTCTGTTCATAAAGCCTTGCAAGCTGTAAATACGCTGCTGGAACCTTGTTACAATCTGGAAGCTCCCCTTTCTTGCACTTTTCTACAAGGGTGAGCCAAACAACTTCTGCCTTATCAAGTTCATTAAGGTCTCTGAATGCCACACCCAACCAAAAGTAAGCATTATCAGTTAGGTTAGTCTGCGGATTCTTCTTTATGAACCCTATAAGTTTATCCTTAGCTTGAGCTAACTGCCCCATGTTGTATAACTTAACAGCTTCCTCATACTCCCTTTGATAATCCTCTACGGGCTTCGTTTCTTTCTCCATTCCCCCTGAAGTCTTTGACTTTTCTACACTTTTATAGTTTTCCTGGGGGAGTTTGGTTTCTATCTCTCTTCTCCCAGGAGTTTTCAGTTTTTCCACATCTAGCCTGAGCTTTGTAAGGGTTTCTGCCAAATTATCAACTCTCATCTCTGTCTTTATGCTTTGCTCTTCGAGCCTTTTCTGTCTTTCTTCGAGCTTGCTTAGCCTGCTATCCACATCTGAAAACTTTTTGTCCAACTCTTCTTTGGTTATGGGTCCACATGAAGCCACTGCCAGAGCAAATACGATGACCACCCTCTTCATAGTATGAAGAATTATCTTATATAATTTATAAGCTGTCAAGTTCTATACCTTTGATGTGCTCTATGCTGTTTCCTCTAAAGAGAAGAACATCTACTCTCAGATTTTCTGTAGGATATTCAGAAAGATAAGCTTCTATACATCTTAAAAGTCTGCTTTTCTTTACTCTGTCTATTCTCTCTGCAGGGTCTGTATATCCTTTACATCTTTTCCCCTTCACTTCTACAAACACAAGGGTATCCTGGTCCATTGCCAGTATGTCTATCTCTCCACCTCGGCAATGGAAGTTCCTGCGTATTATACTGTAGCCAAGAGATTCAAGATACTCGCAAGCCATGTCCTCAAAGTCCTTCCCCTTCCTCAAGGTATTTAAACACCTCCTCAATACTTGGTGTTTCTGTTCCAAGCTTACCTACCACTATACCAGCGCATAAGTTGGCTAGCTCGCAAGCCTCTTCCCAAGAAGCGCCAGCAAGGTAAGAAGCGGTAAGAACAGCTACAACTGTATCGCCAGCACCTGTCACATCATAAACCTGCTTTGCCCTTGCTGGAAATGTTTCAAAAATGTCTCCAAAGAGAGCCATCCCCTTTGGTCCTAATGTTATCACTAAGGTTGTTAAATTGAGAGACCTCTTTAGTCCCCAGCCAAGCTCCTCTATACTGCCTGCTGAAAACATACTTCTGGCTTCTTTTTCATTGGGAGTCATCAGGTGAGCATCCTTGTAAATATGCATATTGTCAGGCCTTGGGTCTATGGAATAAAAAACTCCCTTCTGTTTTACTCTGCTTACAACATCTTTGCACACTACACCTTTTGCATAATCGGAGAGTATCACACCATCCACATCAACATCAAGCCTCTCCAAAAGCTCTCTTAAAACTCCTCCGTCCACTCCCTTCTTGTCCTCTCTATCTATCCTTATCAGTTGCTGCGATAGGGATATTATCCTTGTTTTCTCAGTTGTTGGTCTTCCTATATCCTTCACCAGTAGGGTTTGAATCCCTTTTTCTTTCAAAAGCCCATAAACAATGTGCATGCCGTAGTCTTCTCCGACAACTCCAGTGAGATAAGTTTTTACTCCGAGCGAAGATAGGTTGTTGGCCACATTTCCAGCACCACCTAGCTTAAAATCCTCTCTTTCAACCTCTACTATGGGCACTGGCGCCTCTGGTGATATACGTTCTACTTTCCCAAACACGTATCTGTCAAGGATCACATCCCCTACAACCAGCACCTTTAGACTTTTGAACTTCTCAAAGAGAAGCTCTGCTCTGTCTTTACCCAGTCTCATTCATTACCTTTACTTCTTCCCCTTCTTCTATGAACGCTGAGTGAAGCTCCCTTACTGCAAGCTCCCCATACTTGCCTTCTATAAGGCATGATATCTTTATCTCTGAGGTGGATATGGCCATTATGTTTATTCCGTTTTTGTAAAGTACCTCAAACATCTTTGCCGCAGTACCGTAAGAGCTTTTCATACCTATGCCAACTACGGATATCTTTGCTACGTTATCGTCCCTTACAACTTCCTGAGCTCCTATCTCTTTAGCCACTTTTTTTACTATCTCCTCAGCTTTTCGAGCATCCGCTTTGTTAACCGTAAAGGACATGTCTGTGTAGCCTTGATGAGAGACGTTTTGAACTATCATATCCACCACTATGTGAGCATCTCCGAGGGCTTTAAATATGCTGTAAGCTATACCTGGTCTGTCTGGTACTCTTACCACAGTTATCCTAGATTCCTTAGTATCCAAAGTTATAGCTCTTACTGCAACTTTTTCCATAACTTCCTCCTCCGGTACTATCCAAGTCCCTTCCTTCTCTGAGAAGGAACTTCTCACATGAATTCTCACGTTGTTTTTCATTGCAAACTCAACGCTCCTTGCCTGCATCACCTTCGCACCAAGGGATGCCATCTCAAGCATCTCTTCATAGGATATGTAAGGTATTTTCCTTGATTCTGGTACGATCCTCGGGTCTGCAGTATAGACGCCTTCAACGTCCGTGTATATCTCACAGTTAGCCTTCAGGGCATGGGCAAGGACAACGGCAGAAAGGTCCGAACCACCTCTCCCAAGAGTGGTTATTTCCCAGTCTTCTGTAACACCTTGAAAGCCTGCAACCACTGGTATGTAGCCCTCGTTTAAAAGGTTTTTTATCCTCTGAACTCCTACCTTTTTAACTCTTGCCTTTGTATGTACGCTATCAGTTATTATAGGAACCTGCCATCCACACAAACTAACCGATGGATACCCAAGCTTGTTTATCATTATGGATAAGAGGGCTATTGCCTGCTGTTCCCCAGTAGCTATGAGCATATCCATCTCACGGGTTGGAGCCTTCGGGTCTATCTGCTTGGCAAGGTTTATAAGCCTATCTGTCTCCCCAGCCATGGCTGATGAGACTACTAAAACTTTATAGCCTTGCTTTATCTTTTCCACAGCTCTTCTTGCGACGTTTTCTATCCTTTGGAGCGTACCAACGGATGTCCCACCAAACTTTACCACCAAAAGCTTCATGGTTTAATATTTTAAACGCTTTTCAGACCTTCTGTTTGAACTTTTCAAAAGCTTTCTTTATCCCTCTTACCGCCTGTCTTATACGGTGTTCGTTTTCTACGAGAGCAAACCTTACGTAGCCTTCACCGTGTTCACCAAAACCTATGCCGGGAGAAACTGCAACCTTAGCTTCCCTTAGAAGAAAGAGGGAAAAGTCCAGCGAGGACATACCAACCCAATCTGGAACCTTTGCCCATACAAACATGCTTCCCATGGGTTTTTTAATCTCCCATCCTATCTTGTTAAGACCTTCCACGAGAACATCCCTTCTTTTCTTGTAGACTTCTCTGTTTTTCTCCACTATCTCGTAGGGACTCTCCAAAGCTATAATTGCTGCCACCTGCATGGGTGTAAAGATACCGTAGTCTAAATAGCTTTTTAGATGCGTCAGGTTTTTAATGAGCTTCTCGTTCCCCACCATAAAGGCTATGCGCCAACCAGCCATAGAAAAACCTTTTGACATACTGTATATTTCAACCGCAACATCTTTGGCACCTTCTACCTGAAGTATGCTTGGTGGTTCGTAACCGTCAAAGCCCAGATCTGCATAAGCAAAGTCGTGGATTATCCAGACATCTTCTTGTTTGGCTATCTCCACCATCTCTTTGAAAAAGTTCAAATCTACGCAGAGGGTTGTTGGGTTGTGCGGAAAGCTCAGTACCACTGCCTTCGGTTTTCTAAAGGATGACCTAAGAAGGTCGTAGAGTTTTTTTGTAAAGTATTGGTAAAGGTCTTGATTGCCTTCTGGAACTATCGGTATGGACACAGCATCCCCACCGACGATTATGGGAGCGTAATAGTGTATAGGATAGGTAGGATTGGGAACGATAACCGTATCCCCAGGCTCCAATAGGGCAAGCATAAGATGAGAGTAACCTTCCTTTGCACCTATGGTCATAATGGCTTCGGTCTCTGGGTCAAGCCTTACCCCGTACCTTCTCATGTAAAAGTCACATATGGCTTTTCTCAATCTTGGTATTCCCCTTGATGCAGAGTAGCCATGAACGTTATCCCTTCTGGATACTTCACACAGTTTATCTATAATACGATGGTCTGGTGGAAGGTCCGGATTACCCATTCCAAGGTCCACTATGTCCTCCCCTTCTCTTCTCAGCTTGTACTTGAGCTCGTTGACCATTGCAAAAACATACTTAGGCAATTTTCTTACCTTAGGAAACATCCAATCCTCACTCATTTTCCCTTTCCTCTTCAAACTCTTTGCAGTTTATACACATGGTAGTCACAGGCCGAGCCTTAAGTCTATCAAAGGGTATAGGCGCCCCGCAGCTCTCACAGATTCCATAAGTACCTTGCTCTATCTTCATGAGAGCATAATCTATCTTTCTTAAAAGGTTAAGTTCTCTCGTTTTAACTCTCTGAAGTTGCAGGTACCTTTCTGTCTCTATGTTTGCCCTGTCTATCTCATCTCCGCCTTCAAAGGTTACGTTTGAAGGGTCTTTTATCTGCTCATCGGCAGACCTTATTATCTTCTCCCTCATTGAGAGGAGCACACTTTTCAATTCAGCTATTTGCTGCTCACTCAGGTGATGCATAGATTTATTATAAATTCTTTCAAACTGCCAGGGTGAAAATTTACCATCCAGCGTGTATGTTTGATAATTATTAGAATGAAAGCCTTGATGATAACAGGAACTGACACGAACGTTGGCAAAACTTTTATAGCCTATAACTTAATTTATTCCTTGAAGGAGAAGGGTATAAGGGTAGGCTATCTAAAGCCTTTTGAAACTGGTGTTGTTGTTCTTCCTACCGATGGGTCACTTATCGTAAGCATTACAGGACAAGACATATCTGAGGCTGTTCCAGTGATTTTCTCTTTACCCCTGTCTCCCTACGCCAGTATTTTGGAGGAAAAAAAAGAATTTTCCTTGTACAAGCTCTATGGGCACTACAAAGATATGCTAAAGAGGTATGACTTTCTTGTGGTGGAAGGAGCTGGTGGCATAGCAGTACCCATTAAAAAAAACTACGATTACGCAAAGCTTGCAAGAGACTGGAAACTGCCAGTCCTTTTGGTCGCTAAGGCTGGGCTTGGAACTATAAATCACACCTTCTTATCCTTCCATTACATAAAGAGCATGGGGATCGACATTGTTGGTATAGTGATGAACGGTTTTGCGGGAGAGGATGTATCCGAAAGGACAAACCCAACCATAGTGGAGGAGCTCACCCACATAAAGCCAGTAAAAGTTCCCAAGATAGATGCCCTACTCCTTCCCATGGAAACGAGGGATGATCTCCTTAGGCTTATCGGGTTCTAAACGGTAATAGGATGCAACTCTTTCCACAAGCTCCTTAAAGTAAGGAGCAGCTGCTGACCCACCGTAAGCGATCCCCTTAGGCTCATCCACCGATATGCCAGCCACGAACCTAGGCTGTGTGGCTGGGAAGTAACCCACAAAGTAAGCTACAACCTTCTCCCTTGAATACTTTCCAGTTTTTACGTCAAACTTCTGAGATGTGCCCGTCTTTCCAGCTATGGTGAAGTACTCAGAGCGTGCAGCCTTTGCTGTTCCTTCTTCAACTACCTTTATAAGGTTTCTGTGCAGCCAGTCCATCACGCTTGGAGAAAAAAGGTGAGAGTTTAGAACATCCACTTGGGAGTAAGACTTTTTCCCTTCGTTGTCAACAGAGTAAAGAACTACTCGAGGTTTTACAATCTGTCCCGTCGCAAGGCTTCCAAATGCAACGCAAAGGTTCAAAAGGTTTGTGGAAAGCCCTTGCCCTATGGCTGAGTATAGTATGTTTGCAGGGTAGCTGTAATCCGGAAGCTTTGGCTTTGCTTCTCCAGGTATTATCTTAAAAGCATCATAAAAATGGACCTTCCTCATTATATCTTCCACATCCTTTTTGGATAAGAATTTTGCTATCTTAACAGTACCTACATTTGAAGACTTTATCAAAACTTGGTCAACGCTCAGGTATCCATAGGGATGTACATCTCTTATGAGCCTACCGTAAGCCTCAGTCTTACCTCTTCCACAGTCAACACCATAGTTTTCCTTTATGTAACCCTTATCCAATACCTTTCCTATGAAGAAGGGTTTCATTACAGAACCAGGTTCAAAAAGGTCTGTTACAGCATAGTTCCTCCTGCTCCATGGGGGATACTTTTGGTAGTCATTGGGATTATAGTAAGGGTATGTGGTAAGCCCTAGTATGTCTCCCTTTTTGACATCCATGATGATGATGGACACTTTTTTTGGCTTCCAAGTTTTGACTATCTCATCCCTTATGTCCTCCAATATGGTTTGAACCCCCAGGTCTACGGTTGTGTAAACTTCTTTTGATAAGAATGTATCTTCAACTGGTTCTAATGCGATCCTTCCTAAGTCTGGAGACAAAAGGTATTTTACCTTGGTTTTTTCCTCATCGAAAAAGGGATTCAGGAGAAATTCAAGACCTTCAAGCCCTCTTCCATCTTCACCAACAAAGCCCAAAAGGTTACTTGCCAAGTGTCCATTGGGATAAAACCTACTAAAATCTTCTTGGATGCCAACCGCTCTTGTGTTTTGTGTATCTATTATGACGCTTCTTATATAAGGTAAAAGTTCTTTTTTTATCCTTCTTGCTAACCATACAAACTTCTTTTCTGTACTGAGCTTTTTGAGTATATCCTGCTCGGGTAAGTTCAAAGCTGCGGATAGCCTTCTTGCTAAGTCTTCCTTGTTTTGAACGTATCTTGGAAAAGCAAAGATGGATACTGTGGGTATGCTCACAGCAAGGTCATTACCGTTTCTATCCTTTATGGAGCCTCTGTAGGTTGGTATCTCTACCAGGACCAGTTTGGGAAACCTTTCTATAACCTTCTGTATGTACTCTTCCCTGCTTATGAGTTGAATGTAAGCTATCTTCAGGAAGACAGCAAGAATGCCTAAGAACACAAAGAAGGATACGAGAAGTATCTTACTGTTCTCTTTTTTAAACTCTTGCATAAGAGAGCTCTATGAACTCTTTGAATATGTTCTTAGAATCATGAGGTCCAGGGGATGCTTCTGGATGGTACTGCACGCAATATATGGGAAGGTACTTGTGCTTAAAGCCTTCGAGGGTTTCATCCAACAAGTTTATATGAGTTATCTCCACATCCTTCAGCGTTTCTGGGTCTACTGCAAAGTTGTGATTCTGAGCAGTTATCTCTATATGTCCATCTCTAATGTCCTTCACTGGATGGTTCCCACCATGATGACCAAACTTGAGCTTGTAAGTCCTGCCACCAAGAGCCAAACCTATAACCTGGTGTCCTAAGCATATACCAAAGAGGGGCTTCTTTTCCATGAACTTTCTGACAAGCCTTATCCCCTGCAGCACTCTTTTTGGGTCTCCTGGGCCATTGCTCAGTAGTATGGCATCTGGGTCAAGCTCTACTATTAGCTTTTCCACATCATAAGGAGGGATGACAATTACCTTAGCTCCTTCACCCACAAGCCTTCTAAGTATGTTATACTTGACTCCAAAGTCCACAACCGCAAAAAGGGGTCTTCCATCATCCTTTTTTACATATCCACTCTGTAGATTCCAATCCCCTTCCTTCCAGTGGTAAATTTCCTTGGTAGCAACTTCCTCAACAAGGTCCATCTCTGAAATATCCTTTATACTCATTGCCATTTTAACCAGCTTCTTTGGGTCTTCACCGCTCGTAGAGACAACTCCCCTTATGACACCCCTTTCCCTTATTTTTTTAACGATGGCTCTTGTATCCACTCCCCATATACCCAAAACACCACTCTCTTTTAAGTACTCATCAAGGCTTTTTTGTGCTCTCCAGTTGCTGTAAAAGGCAGAAAGCTCCCTCACCACAAGGGAGCTTACCTGTATATTCTTGGATTCTACGTCTTGACTGTTTACTCCATAGTTTCCTATCTGCGTGTAAGTCATAACTACTATCTGCCCCCTGTAAGATGGGTCTGTAATTATTTCCTGATAGCCAGTCATGGATGTATTAAAAACAACCTCCCCATAGGCCGTTCCTTCAGCACCGAAGGAATATCCCAAAAAATAAGTACCATCCTCTAAGGCAAGCACAGCTCTTTTCATATTCATTCCAATACGGAGAGGGCGGGATTCGAACCCGCGGTAGGGCATTTAACCCTACAACTCCTTAGCAGGGAGCCGCCTTCGGCCTCTCGGCCACCTCTCCTCTTTGAAAATTATAATATAACTAAAGGAGGCTAAATTGACAAAAAGGCCTGTAATGCTCATAGACTTGGACAGATGCATAGGGTGTCTGTCGTGTGAGGTTGCATGCGTTCAAGAGAAAGGCATAGAGACCTTTGGCATTAGACCCATGAAGGTCCTCAGAGTTGAAGGACTTTTGGAAGAACCTGATGCCTTTTTCCTCCCCATGAACTGCTTCCACTGCGAGCCTGCCCCATGTGTCTTTGCTTGTCCCACATCGGCCATGAGGAAGAGAGAGGATGGGATTGTATACCTTCAGGAGAATCTATGCATAGGATGTAAGGCTTGTATAATAGCATGTCCCTACGGAGCTATAAGCTTTAATCCCAGCACCATGAAGGTGGAAAAGTGTGATTATTGCTACAAAAGAGTGGATAAAGGACTTTTGCCTTCTTGCGTTTCTAAGTGCGTGACCAACTGTCTTTACTTTGTTGAGACAGAACAAGTTCCAATAGAAAGACACATAGCTAAAAGGGTAAATTCAGAGGTTTACAGGGAAATTTTCGATTGGAATGCGCGTCAAGGTTAGGATAATCATCTACAAAGGTGGAAGGAAGATAAACAAAGAGGACCTAAAGGGTTTAAAGGACCCTCTTTCCCTTGGTCTAAGATACATAACGGAGTTCAAGTACTTGGAGGCTACAAAATGGCTTATGCTTTCGGAGGACTGTTTTGAGAAGTATTACCTCTTGGGACTCTTAAACATGTCCTTGGGTCAAGAGCATCAAGCTATGGATTTTTTTGAGGAGGCGAAAAAATATCCTAAAAAAACCAACTATAGCTTCCATGTGAGACGTTAGGCTTGCATCTGTAACCTTTTGAACTGGTTTTCCATAACAAAAGTGAAGGCGGAGGGAAGCTTAGACATATCTGTTACTCTTATGGCTGTTTCCTCAAAGTAATCCTCTATGAAGTTTCTTGTACTTCCCACACCTATGCCTACTATAGGAAATTTTGCTTTGAGTTCATCTATAAGACCCTTCAAAGGTTTTCCTTTGAGTCCCTTTGTAGGCTCACCATCGGAAAATAGGATGAGAATGCCTTTAATGCCGTTCCTCTTACAAAAAGTCTCTAAATCTTCCGAAGCAAATACCAGAGCCTTTTCTATGTTTGTTGTCCCACCGAGAATATCAGAAAGCTCTATTATTCTTGAAAGGGATGAGCTGTAATCTGTGGCAAAGGGCTTTATAGAGAACATATCACTGCTGAAAGCATCTATGGAAAAGGGCAAATCCATTTTTTCCAAAACCTCACTGAAAAGGATCAAAGACCTCAGAGCATTACGTATCTTCTCCTCCCTTTTCATAGAAGAGGATACATCTATAAGAAGTTTAAAAGCTATCCTTTTTCTATCTGGGAGAATCCTTCTTTTGTAAATGCGACCCTGCTTTGTGGGAACCTCTACGCTAATTCTTTTGTGGTCCATGCGCCTTCCATGAACATATCCCCATGTCCAACCTTCATCCTCTTGCTGGAACAGCTTTATAAACCTGCGCTTCATAGATTCTACATAAGGTAGCACACTTTTCAAAAGAAGTCTGTACTCTCTGAAGTCCTTTTCTTTGAGTTTATACAGCTTTTCATACTTTTTATCCCTTTCAGACAACTCCTCTTTTTTGTTGCTTGAATTGGAAAACCCACCCTCTCCTACACTTTCCCATCCCTTGAGCAAGAAAGAGACAAAGCCTCTGTGTTCTATGTCCCTTTCAAGAGTCTTGGGTAAAAAGTGGGATATGTAAGCTAAATCTTTTTCAACCAAATTTATGTATGACATCTCCCTCATGTAGCTTTGCATCCAGTCTGGTATGTTCTTTAGACTTCCGAGCACGTGGTTTTTCTCTTCCAAAGACATCTGGTTTTTTATCAAAGCTCTCACATCCTGCGGAAGCTTTCCAAGAACATCGGTTATTATCCTTGCTCTGTGCCCTTCTTTTACCTTTCCCCATGCCTCTTCAACGAGCATATCTATGTGGCTAAGCTCCTGAGACTCTTCTATTGTAACCCTGTACTTACCGAATAAGTCTTCCATAAGTATGTAATAAGCCCCTTCTTCATCACTGCTAAGATAATCAAAAAAACTCCCTTCTAAGGACTTTACCTTTCTTTGACCCTCTGTCTCCATCTCATCCAACCTTCCCAACCACAGCATGAGAAAACCAAGAGCAAATCTGTGATGTGGGTAAAGTTTTTTTGGAAGCTCTTTTATGATTTGACTGTATCTATCCTTTAAAGAGTCTGAAGATTTAGGGTGTTTCCTTATTAAAAGCTCGTCCGCCTTGATGGATTCTAGCACAGAGTAAAGAACCAAAAAAGCCGTAGGCTGGATTCCAAACTTAAAAAACTCTCTCTGCCCAAGTCTCCAAAAGTAAAGGTTCGTACTTAAAAGATAGTTAACCTCGTGCCTTATGTGGTTTATGACCGTATCCTCGTGCTTCTTTATGAGCTCTGGAATACTAAACACTATACCTTTTGGCTTTTTAACATGCTGTGGTATATCCTTAGCCTCACCCCTTGCCCACATCTCCAAAAGAGGCAAGTTTTTTGGATCATAACCTGCTCCCCATCCCTCGTAGCTTGGCTGTACCTCAATACCAAACTCCCCTTTGATCATGCTCGCAATGATCTTCCATTTTTCCTTCATAAAGATAGAATATAGCTTTCAAAGGAGAGTTCTTCAGAGATGATTTTAATCATAGAAAAAGTCTTGTATTCCTTTTATCATAAAAATACATAAAAAAATTTTTATAGGAGGCTTAGAATGGAGAAAGGAAGGAGAATAGTAGATGTTTCTGAGGTTAAGGAAGTAAAGTTCATTCAAGTCAAATTGGTAGATGGCAAACCAGCCATTGAGATCGAAGGCAAGGTTTCAAAAGAAGATATAGAAGAAGCCATATCAAGGTCTAAGAAGTTGATAGACTAATATGAAGGACTTGGAGAGAGTTTTTTATGCACTTTCTGATGAGATCAGACTGAAAATAGTAAGAATGCTTCTGGAATACCCAGAAGTCTGTGTCTGCCAGTTTCAACATGCCTTTAGAACCTATCAGCCAAGAGTCTCCTTCCACTTGAGAATTTTAAGGGAGGCTGACATAATTGAGGGAGAAAGGAGGGGTAAATGGGTTTACTACCGCATAAAAAACTTGCCAGAATGTATTAAACAGATGATAAAAGGTATACCGTTAGAGGGTCTGAGTATAGCTTGTGAGGCAAAAGATTAATGTTGGCAGTTTTTCTTTTTGTTTTGACTCTTTTTCTAGTAATAAAACAGCCAAGGGGCATAGGGATGGGCTACAGTGCCACCTTTGGGGCTATCTTGGCCATTGTCTTCGGCGTTGTGTCCTTTGAAGATGTAAAAAAGGTTGTGGAGATCGTATGGGACCCAACAATCGCCTTTGTGGGCATAATCTTCATATCCATCATACTAGACAAGGTAGGTTTTTTTGAGTGGGCAGCCCTTCATATGATGCATTTTGCAAAAGGTGATGGGAGAAAGCTTTTTCTTTACATAGTACTCCTTGGAGCTCTCATCTCTGCCTCCTTTGCCAACGACGGTGCTGCCCTCATACTCACTCCCATAATCTACCAGAAGATAAAGTATTTAGGTCTAAAGAAGAGGGACATGCTTCCCTATATAATGGCAGCTGGGTTCGTTGCAGACACTACAAGCCTTCCCTTAGTTGTCTCAAACTTAGTTAATATTCTGACGGCAGATTTCTTCAACATAGGCTTTTTTGAGTATGCCTTTAGAATGACCTTCGTAAACCTTTTCTCTCTAATTGCCACCATTGGAGTGCTTTTCCTGTTTTTCAGAAAAGATATGATAAAAACCTACGATGTAGAGGCTATAGAAGACAAGCCACCAAAGCTTGCCATAAAGGACCCTTTTGTATTTAAAGCTGTTTGGGTAGTTGCTCTTTTGATGCTCTTTGGGTTTTTCATAAGCGAGGCTTTCTATCACATACCGGCATCCTTCATAATAGCTTTTGCTGGTGCTTTGCTCTTTTTGGTTTCTCTGAGGTACAGGGTTTTTAGCGTGTACAACTTGGTTATGAGAGAGACACCTTGGAAGGTCGTGGTATTTTCCATTGGTATGTACGTAGTAGTTTATGGTCTTAGGAATGCAGGGCTAACCTACCAGCTTTCAAGACTTTTGGAGCTTGCCGCCGGCGAGGATAACTGGGTTGGGGTGTTCACAACTGGCTTCCTTTCAGCCTTCTTGTCCTCGGTGATGAACAACATGCCCTCTGTTATGATAGTGAACCTTGCTATAGATGAGACTGGACTTTCCACAGAAATGAAGAAAATCCTCGGCTATGCCAACGTAGTGGGTTGCGACCTTGGTCCCAAAATAACACCGATAGGCTCTCTGGCAACACTTCTTTGGCTCTACGTTCTTGAGTACAAAGGGATAAAGATAAGCTGGGGTTATTACTTTAAAACCGGCATAATACTAACCTTACCCACCTTGGCTTTCACCTTATTGGGTTTATATTTGGTAGTTAAGCTTTTCAGCTGAGCATGGATTGGATAGAAGAACTTCTAAAGGAGCTAAAGGAAAAAGGTCTTTACAGAGAGAGAAGACCAAGAGAAGAGCTAAGGGACTTCTGCTCCAACGATTATTTGGCCCTTAGGGACCATCCAGAGGTGGTTAAAGAAGCCCAGAGAGTGCTAAAAGAGTACGGTCTTGGTAGCGGTGCCTCTCAATTGGTCTCTGGCTATACCAAGTACCACAAAGAGTTGGAAGATGCCTTGGCCAATTTCAAGGGTGTTCCTTGCTGTGTTCTCTTTGGGTCTGGCTACCTTGCAAACCTCTCCATCTCCAGCCTTGTGGAAGAGGGAGATATGATACTGAGCGATGAGCTAAACCATGCAAGCATAATAGACGGTTGTAGGATCTCTAAGGCAAAGGTCTTTATTTTCAAACATAGGGACTATGAGCATCTTGAAGTTATACTTCATAGGGAAAGAAAAAAACACAGAAGATGTCTTATAGCGAGCGATACTGTCTTTAGCATGGATGGGGATGTGGCTCATGTCCCAAGCCTAAAAAAGCTTGCCAAGTCTTATGACTGCATGCTCTACCTTGATGAAGCCCACGCAACAGGAGTTTTGGGAAAGAATGGGAGAGGGGGGCTTGAAGAGTTCTCAGAAGAGTGGGAAGAGTACATGATTGTGATGGGAACGCTCTCTAAAGCCCTTGGCTCTTATGGTGCCTTTGTCTGTGGTTCAGAAAAGCTCTGCCAGTATCTGATAAACACGGCAAGAAGTTTGATATTTTCCACATCTTTACCACCTTCCCTATGCGCTGGAGCCATAAAGGCTTTAGAAATAGTCAAGCAAAATCCAGGCATGGTCCAAAGTTTAAGAGAGCTTTCTGCAAGGATACACGGAATTACAAGGAAACTGGGAATAGATGCACCTTTTTACGGAACTCCCATAATTCCCATGATGGTTTACAACGAAAAGAGAGCTTTGGAGATAAGGGAAAGGCTTTTCAAAGAAGGTATATTCCTTCAAGCCATAAGGTACCCTACAGTACCTTTAGGCAAAGCAAGGCTCAGGCTAACAGTAAGTTTAAGGTACAGGGAAGAAGACCTAAATTTGCTCTTTAGCGCTCTTAAAGGTATATTCTTAAAGGATGATTAGAGTAGGCTTTGGCTTTGATTCCCATGAGTTTCAAGAGGGAAAGCCCCTATACATGGGGGGGGTGCTCATAGACTATCCCAAAGGTCTAAAGGGGCATTCAGACTCGGACGTTCTTCTCCATGCCATCACAGACGCCATACTGGGAGCTTTGGGAGAACCAGACATGGGACAGCTCTTTCCAGACACAGACCCAAGGTGGAAAGGTAAAAGGTCGGATACCTTCTTGAAAGAAGCTCTCAAGAGGATGAGAGAAAAAGGCTACAGGATTCTAAACCTTGACTGCGTGATAATAACGGATAGCCCAAAGATATCCCCCACAAAGGAGAAGATAAGAGGAAGCTTGGCTAAACTTTTGGGAGTAGATGAGGGAATCATCTCTCTGAAAGGCAAAACAAAGGAAGGATTTTGCAGGGAAGAGGGTATAGTCTGTATGTGTGTTATCCTTTTAGGTCATGAAGGTTAAACTTGTTCTCTCTGGTGGTGCTGCAAGAGGCATAGCTCATATCGGTGTATTAAAAGCTCTTGAGGAGCTTAGCGTTGAGGTTACATCTGTGAGCGGTGTAAGTGCTGGTGCTCTTGTGGGTGCTTTTTACTGCAGTGGTTACACTCCGGAGGAAATGTTAAAGATTGTAAAGTCCAAAGATTGGTTAAAAACCATAAGACCAAAGGTTCCCAAGTATGGGCTTTTCAGCTTCAGCAAGGCAGAAAGGTTCTTGAGAGGGCACTTGGGAGTAGAAAGGATAGAGCAGCTTGCCAAAAAACTCCACATATGTGTTTTGGACATAAAGAGTGGGAGGACCTTTTACTTTGATTCTGGTGAGTTGTACCCTTTACTTTTGGGAAGCTGTGCCCTGCCCGGCATCTTTGAACCTATAAGGTACGGAGATTACCTCCTTGTAGATGGGGGTGTCACCAACAACTTACCAGTGGAGCCCCTTTTGAACAAAGAGGGACTGCTGGTAGGAGTGGATGTAAACCCAACTGACTCTGTGGAAAAGGTAAGGAGCATAGCACACATTATAGTCAGAAGCTTTCTTTTGGCTGTGAGGTCCAACGTGGACAAGAGAAAGGAACTATGCCATATGACCATAGAGCCAAAGCTTCAAGGATATTCTACCGTGGACATATGGAAAGCTGATGAGCTCTATATGGCCGGCTACATAGAAGCTAAGAGAGTAATAGAGTCCTATGTCAAAACTCATCATTGAACCGAGCGAGAGAAAGGTCAGCGTAATAAGAAAAGTTGTAAACTTAGCCTTTCCCATAGTGCTTTCTAACCTTCTTTACACTGTGGAGAGTGCCTTTTCCATCGTACTCGTGTCTGGATTGTCTTCCACTGCCATAGCAGCAGTTGGCTACTCGGCAAGCATGCTTTGGTTCATATACTCCCTTATGGCTCTATCTTACACTGGAACATCTGTGCTTGTTGCTCAAAGAGTGGGAGCTGGCAAAGATCCATCTCCAGCCTTACTCTGGGGACTTCTTATCTCTTTTCTGATAGCACTCCCCCTGACCTTTTTGGGAACACCCATGGTAATCTTTCTGATGTCAAAGTTTGGGGCATCTCAGAATGTTGTTCATCTGGCAAGAGACTACCTTGACCCTATCTTTGCTTTAATAACAGTGGGGTTTACCACAAACACTGTATACGCAGCCTACAACGGATGGGGAGACACCAAAACCCCCTTTAAGGTCGCCCTCCTTATGAACGTGGTTAACATAAGCAGCGCTTACCTTCTCATATACGGAAACTTGGGCTTTCCAAAGCTTGAGGTAGCTGGTGCTGGGTGGGGTATAGTCCTATCAGAAGTGGTGGGGCTCTTTGCGTACCTTCTCCTATACATCAAAAAGAGGAAGCCTTTCACTATGCGCCTCTGTTTTGATAAAAGTGTCCTCTTGCGTATTATGAGGATAGGAACGCCTACAGCCATAGAGAGGGCTTTTACGAGCCTTTCCTTTAACATCTTTGTTGGCTTTCTGGCAAGCTTTGGAGACAAGGTGCTTGCAGCCCATCAGGTGGGTCTAAGGGTAGAAAGCGTCTCCTTTATGGTAGGCTTTGGCTTTATGGTTGCAGCTACTACCCTATCTGGTCAAAATTGGGGAGCAAAAAACTATGAAGGTCTTAAGTATGGAATAAATCTAACGGCTCACCTCACAGCTTTCATCATGGGTCTCATAGGTCTTTTTCTTCTTCTATTCCCAAGTGAGTTCTCCCTTATATTCACAAGGGATGCAGATGTCATCCGTTATGCTGTTTATTATCTCATCATCGTTGCACTCTCACAGCCTCAGATGGCATACGCCAGCATATACTCGGGAGCCCTAAAGGGTATGGGAAAGACTTACATACCCTTGGCAGTAAACTTCTTTTCCTTTTGGGTTTTCAGGATAATACCATCCTATCTTCTCCTTAAGGTCTTTCATACTCCCTTGGTACCTTGGGTTTTTATGAGTGTGGAGATGACGCTGAGGGCTGTTATATTCTACTGGGCTTACTCAAAAGAAGTACGGAACCTCAGATAAGGGTCATTGCCTAACCATTCCTTGAGCTCAAAAGAAGAACATAGCAAGAATAAAGAAGAAATAGCTCAAGGGACAGAAAGGAAAAGAGTTTAAACACAGCAAAATAAGGAGAGACAAACCTTATCAAAAAACCCAACAGGTTATCAAAAAAGGAAAGAAAGAAAAGACCCAAACCGACCGCAAGTCTCCACTTAGGCAGAAGGTGTGCCGCAGTAAAGGATAAAAGGGCCATGGAAATAAGGTGGGGGTAAAAGATTTTAAAGAGGCCCTCAAAGGTCTTTGGCTTTGTGAAAAGGTTTGGGTTTCCAAGGTAGTAATCTTTTAAGCTTTGAAGACTAAATCCCATTTTGAAAAAGAAAAGAAAGAAGTTAAAAAAGGTAAAAAGAAGCAAGAAGATAGAAAACATAAATAAAGTAAGCCTTATGTTTGAAGACCCCGGTCCCTTGTCCTCTCCACCAGAGAGGAAAAAAAGAGAAGTAAAAAAAAGAAGAAAACCGACCAAAGCCTGAAAGATGAAGAAGGAAAAGAGCTTAAGGTATATGATCCACGGTGTCAAAAAGATTATGGCCAAGTCTGACGTAAGAAAGACAAGAAGGGATAGGAAAGTAAGCACTATGAGAGAAACCTTAAGCGTGTTAGAGTAAGAAGTAAGAAGAAAGAGGGAGAAGACCACAAGAAGAAAAAAAGAGTACATAAAAAGGTCTATGTGCATGTCCTGAAAAACCTGGGATAAGGAAACCTTCTCGGGGAAGGATGGGTCTCCAAAGAAGTACTTGAAAGCGGATGAGTAGCTAAAACCATACCTGCTATGAAAATAAAACCAAGAGCCAAACCAGTAGAGAAAAGAAAAGAACAGAAATAAAACTACGAGGTAATAAAGGGGTCTGTTTTCCTTTATATTGCCCGATACAAAAAATCTCATTTTTTGCCTCCAAAAAGTACCTTCCACATGGCAAGCACCTTTCTGGTATTGTTTGTTATGGCTCTGGATGTAAGGGTTGCCCCGCTTATGTTTGGGATATCCCTCCTGAGAATAAAGTTTTCACCTGTGAAAACCTTACCCTTAAAGAGCCTAAGCCAATTCTCATCAGGCATATATTCAAGAGGTTCGTTGAAAGACAGAACCTCTATAACTTCTATACCACCCGATGGATTTATGGCATAAAGCACTACCTCTGGATGAGTTCTCACTGTATGCGTATCTATGTAAGCGTAGCCCACTACTCTACCATCTCTTTTAGCTATGTACCACGATACAAGCCTTGTGTCCATTTTAGTGCCAGAGAGCTTTTCTATACTTTCCTTCTGCTCATTAGAGAGGATCAGATTTTTTATCTCTACCTGTGCGCCTGGAAAAACATCCTTTATTGCTCTTTCTGGGGTCTTAAAGTCTCTTGCGGAGCTTTCTACTCCAAAGGAAAGCAGACAAACAAAAAAACTCAAAAAAAGGCACCACCTACACACTCTCATTATATTTTACTCCAAAAACAAAAAGGTTTTTATGACCATCCATATACTTGATAGACCTATACCAGTCTCTTTTGGAATATCCTTTTCCAAAGAGTTTCCACCTGAGGATAGACCAAAGGGGCCTTCAAAAACATCTCTACCAAACTTAAATGCCTGAGCCTTAACTATTCTGTAGTACTGTTTATCTATCCCTAGGGCTCTCTCTGGAGATGGTAAAAAGAGTTCTGGTTTTATGTAGCCTTGGGCATCAAGGTAGTTTATAAGGGATGGGTTGTTAAGTATGTTGTCTTGAGGAGACAATAGAAAGGATATTTTGTTAGGATCTTTGCTTATCCTTGACCTTATCTCATAGTTGCTTCTAAAGTGGTCTCCACCGTTGGTCATGGAAAAGTAAAGCTGGTACTCGCCTTTTACATAGGATATGACCTTATTAGTCTCTTCTCCCATGCTTCCTTCAAAGGAACTGTAGTTCCAATCCCTTATGTTCTTTACCGTAAGATTGTAGTCCTGCTCCATCCATCCACCAGCCCCTGGCACCTTTCTCCAGTAGGTAAAGGTTCCATCCACGGTCCCACCTATACCTCCATGGCAAGCTATGCAGAACTTCATCTCTTCAGCAGTCTGAGGTCTTAGCTTTCCATCCCTGTCCTCTATAAAACCAGCCATCAACCAGTTTTTGCTGTCGTTGAATACAAGCCCCCTATCGTAGAAAAATCCTTCTTCCTCCTCTTCACCGTTGGTTTGTTCTTGTGCGTAGGCTATCTTTTTCATATACCTCATCTCTTTAAGCCTTAAGGCCTTGTATGATATGGTGTTTGCTGGATCCAAGTAATAAAGAGGGTGGGCAAACTCTGTGCCTGGTGGATATTGGTATGTAATTACGGGCACATTGCTAGCATCTCCCTCATAATAGCTTGGCATAATAAAGTCTCCTACTTCTGTCCCTTTACACATTTCTCCAGGCTCTACTCCTTTTACTGCACACTCCACAATGGCCAGGTTTTTCTTATAAACCTGCCTATCGGAGATTCCATTTTGTTTTCTAAAAGGCTCTGGAAGTCTTATTAAGGTAGAGTCTATCCTTCCGTTGGTGGGGAAAAATCCCGGAAAAGGTTTCCATTTGAAAACTCTCCAGCCCGTGTTTCCTACAAAGCCTTCAGTATCTATATTTACAAGCTTGTAAGTTCCATTACTATAAGAATAAAGGGGTGGCACATCGGGAAAATATTCCATATCCCCTTTCCCTCTGTTTTGATAGGCGGGGGTCCAGTTATCTTGCCTTATCCATACAGTGATTTCTGTATCTGTTGGTATTGGTATACTACCTATTGTAAGGTCTGGTCTTATGGTATTTAGCCAAGGGTTTCCTATTTTTAGTATTCTCTCTGGAAAGTCATAAACAAAGGTTAGGTTAAAGTCATCCACTTCGTTAGCATAGGGAGTGTTTGCTTTTGTGTGGCAAACATAGCATGGGTTTGCTATAGCTTTACCATATCTTACTATTCCTGTATCTGTATAGCACTCAAGGGGTATGTTAGGCTCTGGGTTGGCAAACTCATCTTTTTGAACCTCTCCCCCTCCTCCACCACAGGAAAAGATAAAAAAGGGTAGGAGAAAGAGCCATCTTCTCATAGTTATACCTCCCTAAAACATCCAAGATATGGCAGCTCTGTATATGTTTTGTTTTTTGGCACTTTTTGGCTCAAACCTCACATAATCAGCCTTTAAAGCCACTAAGGGATGGGGTTTATAAGATAGTCCAAGGTTAAAGACTTGCACCTTTGAGCCTGTAGGTTTTTCAAAGCCTTCTGGCACACTTGAATGAGTATTATAGTTTTCATATATACCAAAGACATAAAGCTCCTGGTCACTAGTTTTAAAAAGTCTAAAAATATCGTAAGCCACTTGAGTATAAAATCCGTAGAACCTTTTTGGAAACGTTGTACATTTTGAGAGGTCGCCAAGATATGTGCATGCAGGGTCTTGACTTACGGCTAATGATATCTTTTGAGCATCCGATGTGCTTCCGTATACCCCCACCGCCCTTATGTCCCAACCACTGTACTGCCACCAAAGATGTGGAGAAAAGAGGCTGACAGTGCCAAGTCTTTTACCTTCATCGTTTTGAACCCCTCCTATAAATGTGCTCCCACCCACCTTTATGTTATATGGCAGGTTAATACCTATTCTACCTGTAAAGGCTACTTGGTCTGCAGCAGCTTTAAAACCCTTTTGCTTAAAGCCGCCAAGCAGTTCTCCCTTTTCTACCTTCTCTCCTGCTTCTTCGTTAGGCTTTAAGCCGTTGGTAATATAAGCTCTATATTCAAAATTTCCAATTTTGCCATAAGCCCCAAAACCCAACTCTCTAAAGGTTGTTGGAATTATGTTCCTTTCTACATATGGCCTATCCACACTTGGAAAGGTTGGAGGCTCATGATACTCATTTATTATGCCAACAGGAATGAGGAGAAGACCACCCCTTAATCCAAATCTTTCGTTAAAATTGTAATCAAGATAGGCAAACTCTACTTCAACCTCACCGCTCTCTTCAGCACCCTCCACGAAGGCATGAGCCCATTCTATTTCTGAATTAAACTTTAGCTTTTCATCAAAAGCATAACCAAGGTAAAGAACTAGCCTTTTTGCATCTACAGTACTCTTGGGTCGCTTATCTGGATTGTACGTAAAATGTATCTCACCATAACCACCGATGGACACACCCCTTGGATTAAAGTGCACCTTGGAGGCTGCGGGACCTAATCCAGAGTAGGATTTAATCTCAAGCTGTGGCATGGCAATCTCAAGCCTGAGCTTTCTTATCTCCTCCTTTAGGACTTCTGTCTCCTGCTTTGTCTCCTCTGCCTTCTTCTGTTCTTCCTTTAGCTTCTGTACTTCTTGCTGGAGCATCCTTATCTGCTTTTCAAGCTCTTGAATCTTTTCATCAGTTGTCTGTGCAAAAGCCATACTGGAAAACAAAGCTGTCAGAAGGACCTTTCTCATCTTATACCTCCTTTATTGAAATTCGGTTTCAATATTTTATTGAAGTGAGAACCAATGTCAATATGATATATGTCATGCATTTTCAGGCTAAGTATAATCCTGATAATTGATTCACCTCGTGACTTCCTCTCCTCACTGAAGTGAGGAGCTTCCCTTCCTCAGGGCATAACTTCCCGTCAGTCCAACGGTAGGGCATAGATTACTGCCTATGCCAGACAGGTTTATGTATTATTATTTTACCACAATTCATCTCTCCTTTGAAAAGGAGAGCCTTCTTGTGGAGGTTTCGTAAAGGGCTGCAGTCAACCAGCCTCATGCCCCCAAGAGGGGCAAGCTCCCTAATTCATTAGGGAGTAGTTGACCCTCATGGCTTATATTTTAAACTATGGAGTTTAGTCCGCTTTTTTATAGAAGGGTTGAAGCTATTCTTGACCGCAGGAAAGACCTTCTTCTAAAGCTCTCAGAAAAGGACCTTATACTGCCCACTGGCGAGGAGGTGGTGGAGATTAACAGGCTCATAATGCAAGAGCATAAGGGAGTTTTTGGAGTAAGGGACAGGAACCTCCTGGAGTCCGCCATAGCTTCTGCGGTTAACAAAAAGGAATACGAAGGCGAAAGAGACCTTTTCTCTCTTGGCTTTACTCTCTTTTCAAAGCTCATACAAAACCACCCCTTTGTTGATGGCAACAAAAGGACTGCGGTAGTCGTGTTTGAATACTTTATGGAGATGAACGGACAGGAGCTTTTGCTCTCCAATGACCGGCTCTACACACTTGCGGTGAGTGTAGCGAGGGGGGAGATATTACATCCTCTCGGGTATACCCAGCAATTCAAACGAGGTCCTTAGCTTTTGCCATATTGTGGAATAGGGTGGGTAAATCTACAAACTCCACAAGAAGCTCCATCTTATAGATGGAGTAGTTCACAGGCTTGCAAGCAAAAACAAGTATATAATTTCTAAACTATGGAGAAGGTAAAAATTTTTATAGATGGTAAAGAGATAGAAGCCCAAAAGGGCAAAACTATCCTTCAGGTTGCTCTGGAGAACGGTATAAACATTCCCTACTTTTGTTATCACCCCAAGCTCAAGATAATAGGTGCCTGTAGAATGTGCATAGTGTACAACGAGAAGATGGGAAGGCTTATCACCTCCTGCAACACAAAGGTAGAGGATGGGATGGTTATATCCACTGAGCATCCTTTGGTGAAGGACAATCAAAGGTATCTCTTACAGGCCTTTATGACAAGGCATCCTTTGGACTGTCCCATATGCGATAAGGCTGGAGAATGTGACCTTCAAAACTACGGAGCCATCTTTGGACCACAGAAACAGATAGTTCCCGTATCTGCCCTGCAAAAGGAAAGGCACTTTCTGGATTGGGAGAGCGACTTTCTTGAGTATTACTCCAACAGATGTGTTGTCTGTTACAGATGCACAAGGGTGTGTGACGATATAAACGGTGCCCATGCTCTTTACGTGGAAGAGAGGGGCTTTCAAGCCAACATAGTCCCAACCGTAAGACCTATGGACACATCCATGTGCGAGATGTGTGGGCTTTGTGTACATGTGTGTCCCGTTGGTGCCATAATATCCAAGCCTTTTAAGTTTTGGACAAGGAGCTGGCTTGTCAAAAAAGAAACTACTGTTTGCAACGTCTGCCCTGTTGGGTGTGAAGTCCAGATAGAGTACGGAGTTGGAGACTGGAGGTCAAAGGAAAAGGTTTACAGAACAAAGCCTACAGAGGACCTAAACATATGCGCTAAGACCTTTTTTGGCTACGATGTTTTAAACACTAACAGACTCTTAAAGCCCCAGATGTATGGCAAAGAGGAAAGCCTTGACCAAATAGTCAACTTCTTATCATCTATGCTAAAAAACAAAGGAGATAGCACTGCCTTTGTTCTCTCTTCTTACCTTAGCAACGATGTGCTCCACAGGATAAGGCAAATGGCAACAAAGTTGGGTGCCTTCGTAACTTCTCCGTTGAAAGCAGACTTCTTTTCTTTTCTTGATGGATACGGTGATTATGAACCTGTTTACATAGACGAAGTAAAGGATGCAGACTTTTATGTGCTCGTAGGTGATGATATAACTTCAACAGCCCCAGCCCTTTCTTATTACATAAAAGGTAGGGTCTACAAGGTAGGAAAGGTAGAAAGGGATGCCAAGCTAAGGCCATCGTCTGTAGAGCTTGAAGACATAAAAAGGCTTCAGGGTAATGGTGTTATAGTCGTTAATACAACAGGATTATCCAATGCCAAAGAGGTTGGAAGGTTCATAAGAGAAATGTCTCAGGATAAAGGCTTTAGAGTTTTGTTGCTTCATAAAGGAGCCAACTTTCTTGGAGTTTACAAGGTCTTTGGTGATAAGCTTTCTGACATAGGAAGCGTATGGGAAGCAGTAAATGAGGGAAGCATAAGAAACCTTTTAGTTTACGGAGAGGACCTTCTTGAATGCTTTGACTTAGAACAGGTGCAGAGGATGGCTCAAAGGCTTGAAAACTTTATAGTCTTTTCTCCCTTTGAGGATGGCATTAGCAAGCTTGCCAAAATCAGTCTTCCTATGAACCTTTATGGGGAGACTGAAGGGAGCTTTCAAACCCTTCTGGGACCAAAGAAAAGCAGGAAGTTTCTTCCTTGGTCCTTTGACGATGTGGGCCTTCATGATGAGATCCTTAAAACCCTTTCAGAAGAAAAGGGGATAAAGGTTATCAGTGGTAAAAATCCAGAGATAAATTTTGTAGTTCATCTCTACAGGAGCAACTGGATAACCCAAAGAAGCGAGAATCTAAGAGCTCTTTACGAGAAAAATGTGGGAGAGTTCTCAAAATTATGAACTACTTGCTTCTCTTCATAGTAGGTACAGTGCTTGGTAGCTTTTACAACGTGCTCATCCACAGAATACCGAGGAGAGAATCCATAGTAATACCACCTTCTCACTGCCCAGTATGCAATTCCAAGATAAGGTGGTACGACAACATACCCATAATCTCCTACATATTACTCAAGGGAAGGTGTAGGGACTGTTCGGCTCGTATACCTATCAGGTATCCCTTTGTGGAGGCTTTCTCTGGGCTTCTGATGGTACTATGTTATGCAAAGTGGAAGCTAAGCTTTGAATTTTTTGTTATGTTTGTTTTCTTTTCTGTGCTTCTCGTTCTTTCCTTCATAGACTGGGACACTTTCATACTTCCAGACAGCTTGAATCTAGGTGGACTTGTCTTTGGCATGAGTACTTCCTTTCTTAGGGACAGTTTTGGCTTCTGGAACAGCCTAGTCGGTGCTCTTTCTGGTAGTGTTCCCTTTTTGCTCATCTATCTTTTTTACGTAAAGCTTAAAAAGATGGAAGGCCTTGGCTTTGGTGATGTAAAGCTTATGGCATTCATTGGGTCTGTAGCAGGTGTATGGGGAGTAATTTATGCTGTCTTTCTTGGTTCTTTCTTTGGGCTTTTGTATGCCTTTCCGATAGTTATAAAGAACAAGAGTCTTTCCTTTGCCATCCCCTTTGGACCTTTCCTCTCTTTAGGTTGCTTTGTAGGTGTTATGCTGGACATAAAAAGACTTATCCTTCCGTCAGTAGGCCTATAACGTCCTCAAGAAGGCTGTCCCTGTTTTCTTTTGTCATCTGAAGGAGAACAGCAGAAGGATGTCTTCTTATCCAAGCCACTAGAGGGTGAACATCCCTTATAGGTATGGTAGCCAAAACCTTTGTCCTTGGGTCAGAGAATATTCTTTCCACAAGAGAAACAAAGCTCTTTGAGAAAAGCTCCATCTTGCCAACCTCATCTATGAGAATTATCTTTCCCTTTTCCTTCATCGCTTTTTCAATTATGGACAGGGCTACCTTTTCAAACTTCTCCACGTTAACACCATAGGAACCTACCAAGTGTTTAGATGTGAAAAACTTGCTGGAAAAAACTTCCGAATTACCTTCAGTATCCTTTATTCTAAAACCAGTCCTCTTTCCAGTAGATATGTCTCTTACCTCCTCCGTCCAAAAGCCTACGACCTTTCCCTTGAGCTTTTGAGCTACCTTTTTGACGAGTGTGGTTTTGCCTACGCCAGGTGCTCCAGTCAAAAGTACTTTCATCTATGTATATCTTGAAGAGTATAAACCTTTAGCTTTCCTTTGTGCTCCAAATAGCACTTTATGGCAGAGAGCATGGCGTATCCCCCCCTCACTGTAGTGGTATATGGTACGTTGTGTTGCAAAACTGCCCTCCTTATGTAATAAGCATCGCTACGCGCTTTTTTCCCAGTTGGTGTGTTTATCACTAAGTTTATCTCCCCGTTGGTAATCATATCTACCACATTGGGCCTTCCTTCGGAAACTTTTAGAACATGCTCCACATTTATACCTCTTTCCTTCAAAAACTTATAAGTCCCTGTTGTGGCACACAGCTTAAAGCCAAACTTTAAAAATCCTTCTGCCAGCTCAACTACCTTTGACTTGTCCCTGTCCGCAACGCTAAGGAAGACTATACCTTCTGTGGGTAGCCTGTTACCAATCGCAAGCTGAGCCTTATAGTAGGCAAGCCCAAACTCTTCGTCAATGCTCATAACTTCCCCAGTGCTCTTCATCTCTGGTCCTAAAACTGGGTCCACCTCAGGAAACCTATTCCAAGGAAAGACAACCTCCTTCACAGCAAAAAGCTTCTTATCCTTGGGTAAAAAGTCGCTGGCAGTATGAGCTTTTTCCTTTTCTAACCTTTCAAATACCTCTGGAACTAAATCTCTGAGCCTCTTTCCTATTCCTATCTTAGCGGCAAGCTTGGCAAGAGGATAGCCAATAGCCTTGCTCACAAAGGGGACAGTCCTGGAGGCCCTTGGGTTCACCTCAAGGACATAAACCTCTCCCTCTTGGACAGCAAACTGAAGGTTTATAAGACCCTTCACAGAGAGAGCCTTAGCTATCTTCTTTGATTGCTCCTTTATGGTATTTACAATCTCCTCCTTGAGCGTGTAAGGTGGGATGGATGCTGCACTGTCTCCCGAATGTACTCCTGCCTCTTCTATATGCTCCATTACAGCACCTATAAGATACTCCTCACCATCCCCTATAGCATCCACGTCAACCTCTATGCTATCCTGAAGGTACTTATCTACCAGTATGGGTCTCTCGTAGCTTACGCTCACTGCCTGGTCCAGATACTTAAGAAGGTCTTCCTCATCGTAAACGATCTTCATAGCCCTCCCACCAAGCACATAGGAAGGTCTTACAAGAACAGGGTAGCCTATCTCCTTTGCAGCCTTAATAGCCTCTTCCTTGGACCTCACTGCCAGGCTGGGTGGTTGTTTTATCTCCAGCTTGCTCATCAGGTCCCTGAAGAGCTCTCTGTCCTCTGCCATGTCTATGCTCTCTGGCTGCGTCCCTAATATCTTCACTCCCAACCTTTGAAGCTCCAAGGATAGCTTTAAGGGTGTTTGTCCTCCAAATTGAAGGAAGACACCGTCGGGTTTTTCTCTCCTTATGACAGCAAGCACGTTCTCAAGGACTATGGGCTCAATGTAAAGCTTGTCTACAGTGTCATAGTCTGTGGAGACTGTTTCTGGATTGCAGTTTACCATTATGGTTTGGACTCCCTCTTCCATCATGGAAAATATGGCATGGACGCATGCGTAATCAAACTCTATACCCTGGCCTATCCTGTTGGGGCCGCTTCCGAGGATGAGGACTTTTTGCATTCGCAGAATAGTTTAACACATTCTAAAGGCCGGGCAAAGCCCGGCTGACTTTTAACCGTAGTTCCTTACTATGATAATTAGTCCCACACCTATCCAAACAACAGCCCAAAGAATAACAACGAAAACGGAGGCATCACCAAGATAATGTTCTGTCTCCGAAGCTTCATAAACCTTACCTTTTGGAGTTCTTCCAGCCCTATAGGCCATCCACCATGCATATGCATAAAGAATAAGGCCAGTAGCCAAAGTACCAAAGAACAGCAGTGGGCTAAGAAATTCAAGGTTCAGCTTGTAGTCATAGATAGAATAGCCGAACCTGGCCGTGGATGCAACCCTCAGATACTCTCTAAAGACAGCAACAAGGATTATGGCTACGGCTCCAGCAAGCAAAGAAGGTATAGACATCTTGCTTGGGTTCTTCTGTGCCATAAACACTACACCAGCAGCCAAAGCTATTCCAAGGACGCTAAGCCATGTTAGGATGCTTCCCTTTGCACCCCAATCTGTGGGTATGCTGAGGATGTAAAGGATATGGAAAAGGAGCCATCCAGCACCAGAGAACAAAGCAAACCTTGCTCCAACTCTTCCAGCCCAATCTAAGTAAGCTCTATCCATATCTTCTCTATCTTTGAAATACCAGCTATATAGCATAAGAAAAACACCAGTGACAGTTATAGATGGAAAAACCAAGAAGGCCAAGTATCTGAATAGGTTAAAGCTGTATATGTTCCATCCGCTCGTGTTCATAGTAGTTCCATTGGAGGTATACCAGCTAACCCACTTTTCTGGATAAAGAGATTGATAGTTGACCACGTGTATGATAAAGCCCACAATCAGCAGGAAGACAATACCCAGTATGGACATCAACATGGAAGTAGATGGCTTATTCCTTGTAAAGTATGCAGCCCAGATAAAGTAGTAACCTATCAATAGGCAGACTATAAACATAATGTACCACCAGGCGGAAAGGTTTGCCGATGAGTACCAAAGGGGGTCGTATATGACCTGATAGAAAAGTAAGGGTGCGACACCCAAAACTATGGCAAGGGAGACGGATACCTTAGAAAGCTCTACGGTTGCAGAGGAAAGCCTCTGCCAGTTTTCATCCCTTTTGATAAATCCATATATGGCAAAGAAAAGCCCTCCAACTGCAGAATAGACAAAGAGTATGTGCAGTGCCCATGTTAGCACCTGAAGTATTTGCATCACAACAGGAAAGAAAGGCGCACCAGCTGGGTCTGGCATAGCTTTTAGCATAGCAGAAGTGTCAACTGCCAAAGCAACCTTACCACCCACCAGCATAAAGGATAGCACCCCTACCAAAAACCACCTTAAAAGGTCTCTTCCACTCATCTGTCTTACCTCCTTATCTTTTAGCCTCTTGAGAAGCCTTTGGAACTTCTATCCTTGCGGATACAGAGCCACCTTTGGACATCATGTCTGCTATGTAGGCAGAGAGAGCTTTTACCTCGTCATCGGTACCCACAAGCTTGGGCATGTAAGGAGGATGGCTATTTCTCAGATAGCTAACCAAAAAGTTGTAAACAGCGTTTGGGTCTGTCATACCTGCAAACTTCTGTCCAAAGGGCCTAAGACCTGTAGAGCCCGTGACATTATGACATCCAGAGCAAGCAAGTATAGCCATAGTCTTTCCAGCCATTATCTGATTCTCGGGCGTTATCTTTTTTAAACCTTCAGGTACAAAAGGGTTTAGAGTTAAGAGGCCCTTTTGGTCGATTATGGGTACTTCCGACTTTATACCCTTTGCCGGAACATCCTTGTCTATGATCTGGTTTACCCACACAAATTCACCGGCAACGTACGGCTTTCTTAAAGTTTCTCTTATCTTCTCTTCAGGGTAGACACCCATGAAGAATATGAGTATGTATATAGGATAAGCTATCCAAGGTCTCGCGATCGTTGGTCTAACAGCAGTGAGGAAAAAGTGAAGCAGAACTATTACAACTATGAGTATTATTGGAAGCTTAAGATAAATGGGGATTATGTTGTTTAGAATCACATCGCTTCTGTTGGGAAGGGTTGAAATGTACCATGCAAAGAACATAAGAGTGAACACAACACCTCCCATACCCCAGTAAGATACTGTTCTAGCTATATCTTTGTAGACCTTCTCGCTTATATCCTTTTTCATCAAGCTTGCTATGACTATTCCTATAGTTCCAGCTATGGCAAACATGAAGGAGGACCTTTCAAGAAGGTGTGGGAAGTAGTTCTTGTTGTAAAAGGCGTCAAGTATGTTTCCTGTGGTGAACCACTTCTCATGACCCGGGGAGAGCATAAAGGAGAGTATCCCAACTATTATGTACATGGTTGCCCAAGATCCTATGGCAAAGGTCCAAACAAGCCTTAGCCAGCTCCTCTGGTCTATCTTACCCAAAGTATAAAAGAGGATATAAACAAGTGTCACTTCAGCTATAAACCAAACCCACTCGGCTGCCCATACCCAAACAAAGTTATGGATGAGTGCCGATATACCTCTCGGGTTTGCCACCGTTGCGGAGAACCATATGCCAGGACCAGTTATAGAACCAGACACGTAGGAGAATATTAAAAGTCCCAGTAGGTACTTTTTGATGTAGTCGTAGATCTGGGGCTGATTCTCCCTGTAAGCCTTTGTGGCAAGATAGGCAAGCAGTATAGAAGCACCTACAGATGTGTGGGAGGCCATCACGTGAATTGTAGCTATGATGGCAATGGTAAATGCACTGCCAAAGGTTGGTACATACCACATGGGGTAGAAACCAAGAACATCCATGCTACGCACCTCCTGTGATAAATTTCACGTTAATATACCATAAATTTAAATGATTTTTATCATAAGTCAAGGGGTGTATGGGGATGATAACCATCTCCGCTTTTTGAAACACTCTGAGGGATGTATTAGAAACTAGTCACTGAAATTATAGAAACCTATTGATAAATGTAGCAGTGCGGAGTGTCATTAAAAGAAGCTTGCTTTTCTCTCTGGACTTTGCAAACACAGGCAAGTTAGACTTCCTTGAAAACCTCTCCAATAACTATTTCAGAGATTGGAAGCTGTGTTCTAACATAGAGGTTTTAAAGAAAGATGGCAAGTGGTATTTAAAACTTGTCTTTGTGGAAGAGGGCAAAGCACTTTTTGAAGACAGAGATAAACAGGATATTCAAAAGAGTAATAGATGGCAGTTTTTCACCTGTAAGAATGTTCTTCTGCGGTTCACGAGGGAGCTTATAGTCCCCTTGCCTGCGAAATCTTATCCTTAGGGTGAGAAACTATTAAATATTGTCAATAACATACAAAATAATGGCATAAATGAAATTAATAATCCTATAACTTTTTTTTATTGCAATATAATCTTAGATAACTTATTTTCTTATCTTATAAAACTTGAAGAGTGGAGGTTTAAGAATGCTAAGCCGAAGAAGCTTTATCAAAGGTAGCGTGGGAGGTTTTGTTGCAACCGGTGGTGGCTTACTGATACCAAAGCTTGCCCTTGCCACTGTTGACCCATCACTTCTTAGCACTGCAGTAAAGGAACTCCCAGAAGGAACTATTGAAGAACAAACTCTTGAAGCTATTTCCGGTAAAAAACCGCTTATAAAGAAAACTTACAGACCACCAAACTATGAGATGCCAGTCAAGTACTTTAACGAGGTCTTCACACCGAACGATGTATTTTTTATCAGGTATCACCTTTCCAACATACCACAGGTAAGTGAAAAAGAGTGGAGGTTAAAGGTTGGTGGAGACTCCGTTGAAAGGCCTTTAGAACTTACTTTGGAAGACCTAAAGACCAAGTTTGAGCAGGTTGAGCTTGTGGCTCTATGTCAATGTTCTGGAAACAGAAGGGGTCTTATGAAACCTCATGTACCAGGCATTGAATGGGGATACGGTGCTATGGGTAATGCCAAATGGAAAGGGGTAAGATTGAAGGATATTCTCAACAAGGCAGGCCTAAAGGCTGGTGCTCTTGAGGTTATTCTTGACGGTGCAGATTCCGGTGTGGCTGCTGGTACACCAGACTTTATAAAGAGCATACCGGTCTGGAAAGCTCTCGATGAAAACACCATAATAGCTTATGAGATGAACGGAGAGCCTCTGCCTCATTGGAACGGCTTTCCCGCAAGACTTGTGGTACCAGGATGGACAGCTACCTACTGGATGAAACATATAACATCAATAGACGTAGTTTCAAGACCCTATGACGGTTTCTGGATGAAAACGGCCTACAGGCTACCCCTTGGCAAGTTTCCCATGGTAGATAGGTTCGTATCCCAAGAGACAGTAACAAACACACCCATAACTGAAATTGTGGTCAATTCGCTCATCACGAATATAAACGATGGGCAAACCTTCAGACTGGGTCAGATGGTGGAAGTGAAGGGAATGGCGTGGGATGGTGGCTACGGTATAAAGACTGTTGAGATTTCAACGGATGGCGGGAGAACATGGAAAGATGCTGAACTTGGCAAAGACTATGGAAGGTTCTCTTGGAGACAGTGGACATACAGGTTTAAACCTGCAAAGAGAGGAACTTATACCATCATGGCAAAGGCAACAAACCGCATAGGACAGACTCAAACCTTTGAGCTCATATGGAACCCAGCAGGCTATCATCACAACGTAGTTCAGAAGATTACCGTAAAGGTTCTTTAGGGAGGTATAAAGATGAGAAAACTTTTTTTCATAGTCCTAATAGTAGCTTTTTCTTTTGCTGGTGAAGAAAGCATAAAGTTAAAGGAAGGTAAAGGTAAGGCTCTTGTTGAAGCCAACTGCTCTGTCTGTCATAGCCTTGACTACATACAGATGAACTCGCCCTTCCTTAACAGAAAGGGGTGGGAGGCAAGCGTAAACAAGATGATAAAAGTAATGGGAGCTCCTATAAAACCAGAGGATGTGCCAGCCATAGTTGACTATCTCACAAAGTACTATGGTAAGGAGGATTGAGTGCTAAACTATTCTTATGAATTATGATGTCGTTGTAGTAGGTGGGGGGCCTGCTGGCTCTTCCTGTGCTTTTTATCTTTCTCAAAAGGGACTTAAGGTATTGCTCTTAGAAAAAAACAAACTACCACGCTTTAAGCTCTGTGCAGGATGTCTATCAAGAAGAGTGGAAAAGCTTTTACCAAAAGGTTGGGAAGGGCTTGTGCTGAACAGAGTAAACTCTGGAATTCTTGGATACATGGGTAATGGAGGGGTTGAAACCCCATCCAATGAAACAGTAGCTTACATAGTGGATAGACCCCAGTTTGATGCTTCCTTTGCAAGGTGTGCTCAAGAAAAGGGGGTCCAGTTTCTCGAAGAAACTGAATTCTTGAGTTTTGAAAAAAGTCTGGGAAAGTACAAGGTCTATACTTCAAGGGGTGCTTTCTTTGCCGATTTTATTGTGGGTGCTGATGGTTTCCACTCAAAAGTTTCAAAGGTTCTTGGCTTTAAAAAGTCCAAATTTTTCAGAGCTTTAGAGTTCTTTACAACTGGAGAGTTAAAGGATAAAGTTATCATTGATATAGGTATTGTGGAAAAGGGTTATGCCTGGATCTTCCCAAAAGGTCATATGCTGAGTGTAGGATTGGCAAGCGCAGGGAAGGAGAACCTTTTGAGCCTTTTGAAAGCTTACGCAGAGAGAAGGAATTTAAAGTACAAGACAAGGGTCTATGGTTGGCACATACCTTATGCAGAGAGTGAAAAGGATGTACATTACGGTTCTGAGAGAGTTTTGCTTGTTGGCGATGCAGCAAACTTAGCAGACCCTCTTCTGGGAGAGGGTATCTATTATGCAGTACTGAGTGGTCTTTTGCTTTCAGAGGCTATAGAGAAAGAACCATCAAAAGCTATAAAACTTTACAGAAACCTACTAAGGGATATAGTTTCTGAGCTTGTGTACGCGGGAAAGATAGCAAGGGTCGCGTACAGATTCCAAAGGATAGCCTACAGTATGGGGAAAGGTGGCTTTCTCAGGAGCTATTACGGGATCTTGAAAGGGGAAAGGAAATACAAAAACGTGTACACAAAAGGATGGTTCTATTTTTTAAGGGAGTTTATCAAGGAAACTTATTATAATATAGGAGGTAAGAAGGATGGATTTTTTAGGAAGAGACCTATCACCCTTGAGTGAGCAAGAGTGGAATGTTTTGGAAGAGACAATATTGAATATAGCAAAGAAGACGTTAGTGTGCAGGAGGTTTATGCCAGTTGTTGGTCCATTGGGCGCTGGACATCAGGTCATATCCTACGATGTCTTTTTGGGTGTGGAGCCAGGGAGCTGTGAAGTAAAGCCCGGTGAGGAGAGCCAAATATGTGAACCGGTGAGAACTGGTACGAGGAAGCATATTGTACTGCCTACAATATACAAACCCTTTACTGTAAGCTGGAGAGATTTAGAGTACTGGAGGCAGTTTAACATACCTATGGACACTTCGGCGGCAGCATCAGCATCCTTTGCCACCGCAGTAGCAGAAGACACGCTCATCATTCATGGAAACAAAAAGTTAGGTATTGAGGGACTCCTCACTGTAGAGGGAAGACAAACCATGTCTATGAGCGATTGGGAAGTTTTGGGGAATGCCTTCAACGATGTGTCCTTGGGAATTGCCAAACTATCTGAGAGCGGATTTTTTGGACCATATTATCTGCTTTTGAATCCTAAACAATACTTTCAGCTTAACAGAGTTTATCACAATACAGGGCTTTTGGAATTAGAACAGATAAAGAAGGTAGTGGCCGATGTTTTCTATACGCCTATAGTCCCACAGGATAAAGCTATTCTCGTGTCCTCAGGCCCACAAAACATGGATATAGTTGTAAGTTTAGACATGAGCTTGGCTTATACAGAAACTGTTAACATGGTTCACCAATTTAGGGTCATGGAGATCCTTGTTCCCAGGATAAAAAGACCTGGTGCTGTTATGGTAGTTGGTAAGTGATCGGTCAGTTTATAAGAGAATACCAAAGCAAAAGCCCATCGTGGGAATCGAGTACATCTTCGCTTGCCCTCTCTGGATGTGGCATCATCCCAAATACGTTTCCTTCTCTGTTGCACACACCGGCTATATTGCTTACAGAACCGTTAGGATTTGCATTTTCTGTTATGTTTCCCTCTTCATCGCAATATCTAAGGACTATTTGACCATTATCCTCCATTTCCCTGAGAACTTCTTGGGGCACATAGTATCTCCCTTCCTCATGGGCTATTGGAATGGTAAGCACTTCCTTCTTTTCTATCTTCTTTGTAAACATTGACTTGTTACTCTCTACCCTGATATGAACATCCTTACATACGAACCTCAGGTTATCGTTCTTTAGCAAAGCTCCGGGTAGTAGGTGAAGCTCTGTAAGTATCTGAAAACCGTTGCATATACCAAAAACAAGCCCTCCCCTACTTGCAAAATCCTGTATAGCATAAGCCAAAGGCGTTTTGCTAGCCAAAGCTCCAGCCCTCAAGTAATCTCCAAAAGAAAAACCTCCAGGTAAGATAACACAGTCAAAACCGTTTATTTCTGTCTGCTTGTAGTACAAAAACTCTACATTCTGACCCAGTATGTCCCTTATCACGTAGTAAACATCATAATCGCAGTTGGAACCTGGAAAAACACAAACACCAAACTTCATTCCAAAACATACTCCTCGATGAGGGGGTTGACAAGGAACTTCTCCACAAGCTCTTTTATATCAGTGTCCTCTTCCACATCCATCTCTAAGACTTTACCAACCTTTACGTTTTTCACCCTGTATCCGTTCTCCAAAAGCATCTCCTTGATAGCTCTTCCCTCTGGGTCCAAAAGTCCTTTTTTGGGAAGTATCAATACTCTAACCTTCATGGTGGAAAATTATATAATAAAAGCGTATGAGAGGAATATTGGAAGCTTTACCTTTTTTACTTTTTCTCGCAGTTGTGCTCCTTTCCATCTTTGGTGTGGATGTTATAAAAACTTTTGGGGGTGTTATTATGATAACTTCACCGCTTATTGTGGTAATAATACTGGTAATAGTTTTCTTAGTTGCCAGTTTGAAGATCATACCCGAGTATCAGAGGGCTGTTATCTTCAGGCTTGGTAGGGTTATAGGAGCAAAGGGTCCTGGGATCTTTATCCTAATTCCAATAATAGACAGAATGGTAAAGATGGACCTAAGAACTGTAACCCTTGATGTCCCTACGCAGGACATCATAACAAGGGATAACGTTTCTGTTAGCGTTGATGCTGTTGTTTACTTCAGGGTAGTTGAACCCATAAAAGCCGTTGTTGAAGTAGAAAACTACTACTATGCCACATCTCAGATAGCTCAAACCACTCTAAGGAGCGTATGCGGTGCTGTGGAGCTTGATGAACTCTTAGCTGAGAGGGAAAAACTCAATTTGACTCTTCAAGAGATCATAGACAGACAGACAGACCCATGGGGTGTGAAGGTAGTGGCTGTAGAGTTAAAAAGGATAGACCTTCCAGAGGAATTAAGGCGTGCAATGGCAAGGCAGGCTGAAGCTGAAAGGGAAAGAAGAGCTAAGGTTATAGCGGCTGAGGCTGAATACCAAGCAGCACAAAAACTGGCAGATGCTGCAAAGATACTGGCTTCTGAATCTCTTGCACTACAGCTTAGATACTTAGAAACTATCCAAACAGTCAGCACAAAACCAGGCAACACAGTTGTGCTTCCTATACCCTTTGAAATGTTTAAACTTTTAACTAAGGGTGAAGAGAAGATACAGGGTAAAGGTTAACTTATTTGGCCTAATATTCATAGGCATAACAGTGTTCTTTGGCATAGCCGCTGTAAACACAGCAAACAATCTGCTGTACCTTGTAGTTTCAGCGATGTTGTCCTTTATGCTTGTTTCTGGTATCCTCTCCCTCTATAACTTGTACGGTATAGACGTGAAGGTCATTCCCCCGCAAGAAGTTTATGCTGGCAGGCATGAGAGCTTCAGGGTCATCCTTGAAAACAGGAAAAAGGTACCCTCCTTGCTCGTATACGTATCGTCCAACGGAACATCGGAGGCAATACCCATCATATTTAGAAAGTCATATGGAAGTCTCTCTCTTTACTTTGACGAAAGGGGTCTTTACGAGAAGATAAACATAACCATTCGTACTAACTTCCCAGTTGGGCTTTTTGAGAGGTACTACACGCACACGGTAAAGGTTAACCTTGTAGTTTTCCCAAAACCAACGGAAGCGAGCGTTGAGATGGGTACGAATGAGGGAGAAAAGACTGGATATGCTAACCTCCGTGCTACACAGAGGGGTTACGATGAGGTACATGGAATAAAAGAGTACAGAGGCGAACCTTTTAAGCTCATACATTGGAAAGCATCTGCCAAAACAGGCAGCCTGTACGTAAAGGACACTTACACAGAAGAGAGAAAACCCATAGTACTATCCCTTGATTTGGTCGATGGCTCCTTAGAAGAGAGAATATCCAAGCTTGCATACCTTACCATAAAGTTCATAAAGGAAGGTTATCCAGTTGGGCTAAAGATAGGCGATGAACACATAGAGCCTGAGCTTGGCGAGATGCAAAAGAGAAGGATACTTACCATCTTAGCCCTCTTCAAATAATGCCTTTGGATAAGAACCAAGTATCTTTATTATTCTGTTTTCTTTCATAAGCTCCTCAATGGCTCTTTTGACGTTTTCATCCTCTATATGACCATCTAAGTCAACAAAAAACACATAATCCCAAGGTTTTTTCCTCGATGGTCTTGATTCTATCTTTGTCAAGTTCACACCGTACACATAGAAACTTTCCAAAGTCTTATAAAGGTCTCCTGGTTCATTCTTTACTGCGAGTATCAAGCTTGTTTTATCCCTTCCAGTTCTTTTAACCTCCCTGTTTCCTATCACAAGAAACCTTGTAAAGTTGTTGGCACTGTCCTGTATGTTCTCCGCCAGTATGTTAAGATGGTAGGTATAGGAAGCCACCTCGCTTGCAATGGCTGCTGAATCATCCATCTCTAAGATCATCTCGCACGCCTTTGCTGTACTTTCTGTCTCAATTATCTGCACATTAGGCAAGTTCTTCTCTATCCAGTTTCTACACTGGGCGATGGCATGTTTATGAGAAAAGACCTTCTTTACCTGTTTTATGTCAGAAAGGTTGGAAAGAAGATGTAGCCTTATGGGCGTAACTACTTCACCAACTATCTTTAAGTTGGACTCTAAGAACATATCAAGGGTATAATTCACAACCCCCTCTATAGTGTTCTCCACTGGAACTATTCCGTAGTCTACTCTTCCAAGCTCCACTTCATTGAAAACATCTTTTATGGTGCTCATTGGTATGTACTCTGCGGAGAAGCCAAAGTACTCAAGGGCTGCCTGATGAGTAAAGGTAGACTTGGGTCCAAGGTAAGCCACTTTATGAACCTTCTCCAAAGAAAGGCATGCAGACATTATCTCTCTGTATATATGAAAGAGGGCTTCCTCAGGGAACCTTCCACCGTATAACTCTTTGTTAAGCTTTGTTAGTCTTTCAATGACCTCCCTCTCCCTTTCTGGTGCATGAATGTGAACTCCCATTGCCTTTTTAAGCTCACCTATCCTTTGGGCAATGCTGAGCCTTTCATTCAAAAGTTTTAGTATCTGCTCGTCTATCCTGTCTATCTCTTTTCTGAGGGAGCTTATGCTTTCCATTCTAATGAAATATATTCTAATACATAATGAAGATCCTCGTTATAGGAAGCGGTGTTGTTGGTTTGAGCAGTGCTTTTATGCTTTCTCTGTCTGGTGCTAAGGTGAAGCTAATAACAAGAAACCCTGAGGAAGCTACCTCGTGGGTAGCTGGTGGTATGCTTGCTCCCTTTTCTGAAGGGCTAGAGGGTGAGCTTTTTGAATTCTCTTACGAGAGCCTCAAAGCTTTCCCCACCTTTTTGGGCCTTTTGAGAGACGTGTCCAATCAAAGGATAGACTTTTGGCAGGATGGTATAAACAGAGTCCTTTTAAAGGATGAAGAGCATATTTTTGATTTGGTTAAAAAACATTCAAGGCTTGGGGTATCGCTTGAGGAGTACAGAGATAATATAAAGGACTTTTTCCCTTGGATCTCCGATGGAATACTTTGCGTTATACATTACAAGGAAGAGGGATGGGTAGATGCACAGATGCTTATGGATGCTCTTCTTTTTTCCATGGAAAGGCTAGGTGTTGAGCTTTCCATAGATGAAGTCATAAGGGTGCATAAAGAGAATGGGAAGATAAGCAACGTAGAAGGTCTTAAAGGTTCTTACAAAGCTGATTTTTATATCTTCTCCCTTGGTGCATGGACGAAAGAGCTTTTCAACTTACCCATTTCACCAATAAAGGGACAAGCCATAAAGGTTAAGGAAGCAAACCTTCCTAGAGTCCTTTACTCTCGCATTTCCTATCTAATACCAAGAAGTAGGTACCTCTACATTGGTGCAACTTCTGAAGATGTAGGCTTTGATAGTAGTGTAAGCCTTGAAGGATTGAGAGGTCTTTCCCATAATGCCATCAGTTTGGTACCATCGTTGAAAAGTTCTAAGTTCATCTCAGCCCTTGTAGGCTTCAGACCAGCAACTCCTGATGACCTTCCCATCTTTGAACTTGGAGAAAACTATGCTGTTGTAACTGGGCATTACAGAAACGGCATACTTAACGCACCCTTAACTGCAAAGCTTTTGAGCGATTTGTTGCTGAAGGGAGAAAGGTCCAAGTACTTTGATGCCTTCTCATCTAAAAGGTTTGATATATAATTAATAGTCCAACGATCTGAAGGAGGTTTTTTTATGAAAGTTAAGGTAGAGCAAAGGGAAGACTTTCACTTTGTGGGCATAGGAGAGTCTGGAAGAGAAGTACCAATAGATGCTGCTTCTTACGTTGGCGGGAAGGGAAGAGGCGTAAGACCTCCTGAGCTACTCTTCCATTCAATAGCTGGCTGTGTAGGCATACATCTTTACGAAGCTCTTCACAAAGAGGGAAAGCACACGGAGCATATACAGATAGAGACGGATGCAGAGAGGATAACGGAAGGCTATCCTAAGGTTTTTACTAAAATATATCTATTTGTGAAGGTAAAAGGTCATGTATCCAAAGAGGATGTGGAAAAGGCTCTCGAAAAGACCATATACGAACCTGGAACGTGTTCCATAGCTTACATGATAAACAAGGTAGCACCCATCGAATTTAATATAGAGATCCTTTGAGGAGATGAGAAGCATGTTTAAAAAAGTGCTTGTGGCAAATAGGGGTGAGATAGCCTGCAGGATCATGAGAGCATGCAAAGAGCTTAACATACAAACGGTAGGTATATACTCCGATGTGGAGCCAACGGCTAGACACGTTAAGATGGCAGACGAGGCTTATATGATAGGTGTTAACCCCTTAGATACTTATCTTAACATGGAAAGGATAGTGGACTTAGCTCTCGAAGTGGGTGCCGACGCCATACATCCGGGATACGGCTTTTTGGCTGAAAACGAGCATTTTGCAAGGCTCTGTGAGGAAAAGGGAATAACCTTCATAGGTCCCCATTGGAAGGTTATAGAACTTATGGGGGACAAGGCAAGGTCAAAGGAAGTTATGAAAAGGGCTGGAGTGCCTACAGTGCCAGGTAGCAATGGGGTTTTGAAGGATCTGCAAGAGGCAAAGCTTATTGCAAAAGATATAGGCTATCCGGTGCTTCTAAAGGCTTCTGCCGGTGGCGGTGGAAGGGGTATAAGGATATGTAGAAACGAGGAGGAACTCGTAAAAAATTATGAGAACGCTTACAATGAAGCTGCCAAGGCCTTTGGAAGGGGCGACCTTCTTCTAGAAAAGTACATAGAGAACCCAAAACATATAGAGTTTCAGGTCTTAGGAGATACTTATGGAAACGTCATACACCTTGGCGAGAGGGATTGTTCCATTCAGAGGAGAAACCAAAAGCTTGTAGAAATAGCACCATCTTTGTTGCTTACAGAAAAGCAAAGGGAATATTACGGAAGCCTAATAGTAAAAGCGGCAAAGGAGATAGGCTATTACAGTGCTGGAACTATGGAGTTCATAGCCGATGAAAAGGGCAATCTTTACTTTATAGAGATGAACACAAGAATTCAGGTGGAACATCCTGTCACAGAAATGGTAACGGGTGTTGACATAGTAAAGTGGCAGCTAAGGATAGCAGCAGGAGAAAAGCTGAGATACAGGCAAGAGGACATAAAGCTAAGCGGTTATTCCATAGAGTGCAGGATAAACGCAGAGGACCCAAAGAAGAACTTTGCTCCAAGCATTGGGACAATAGAAAGGTACTACGCACCTGGTGGTTTTGGTATCAGAGTTGAGCATGCAGCATCAAGGGGTTACGAGATAACACCCTACTACGATTCTCTCATAGCAAAGTTAATAGCATGGGCACCCCTTTGGGAAGTTTGCGTGGACAGAATGAAGGCTGCGCTTGAAACTTATGAAATAACTGGTGTAAAAACCACAATCCCCTTACTGATAAACATAATGAAAGACTCCCATTTCAGAAGTGGGAAGTTCACCACCAAATACCTTGAGGAACACCAAGGACTGCTGGACTATCCAGAGCATAGAGATAAAGAGGACTTTGTTGCTTTGATATCTGCAGCCATAGCTAACTATCACGGACTTTGATAAAAATTAGGAGGTAAGGTATGCACGTTGTTGAGATTATGGAAGAGATAAAAGAGAAGATGAAGGAGTTTGAGAGGGAAGGGTTTAAAAAGAAGATACTCATAACGGACCTAACGCCGAGAGATGGCCAGCAATGTAAGCTTGCCACAAGGGTCAGAACTGATGACCTTTTGCCCTTGTGTGAAGCTATGGACAAAGTCGGTTTTTACGCTGTAGAGGTTTGGGGAGGTGCCACCTACGATGTTTGCCTTAGGTACCTAAAGGAGGACCCATGGGAGAGGCTAAAGCGCATAAAGGAGGTTATGCCGAGAACAAAGCTCCAGATGCTCTTCAGGGGTCAGAACATAGTAGGATACAGGCCCAAGTCGGACAAGCTGGTTTATAAATTTGTAGAGAGAGCTATAAAAAACGGCATACAGGTCTTTAGGGTGTTTGATGCCCTGAATGACAACAGGAACATAGAGATTCCCGTAAAAGCTATAAAGGAGTTTGGTGGAGAGGTACATGCTGAGATAAGCTACACAAGAAGCCCCATACACACATACCAAAAATGGATAGAGTATGCCTTAGAAATAGCCCAGATGGGAGCAGATTGGCTATCCTTCAAAGATGCGACTGGCATCATAATGCCCTTTGAAACCTATGCCATCATAAAAGGCATAAAAGAAGCAACAGGAGGTAAGCTTCCCGTACTGCTTCACAACCACGACATGAGTGGTACAGCCATAGTGAACCATATGATGGCTGTTCTTGCTGGTGTTGATATGCTGGATACTGTCCTTTCCCCCCTTGCCTTTGGGTCCTCCCATCCAGCTACGGAGTCTGTGGTTGCGATGCTGGAGGGAACTCCCTTTGATACGGGCATAGATATGAAGAAGCTTGATGAGCTTGCCGAGATAGTAAAGAACATAAGGAAAAAGTATAAAAGGTACGAAACAGAATATGCTGGGGTAAACGCAAAAGTACTCATACACAAGATACCCGGCGGAATGATCTCCAACATGGTGGCTCAGCTCATAGAGGCCAACGCTTTGGATAAAATGGAGGAAGCTTTGGAAGAGGTCCCCCATGTGGAAAAGGATTTAGGGCATCCACCGCTCCTTACCCCCTCTTCCCAGATAGTGGGTGTTCAGGCTGTTCTTAACGTCATATCTGGAGAGAGATACAAGGTGATAACAAAGGAGGTTAGGGATTATGTGGAGGGCAAGTACGGAAGGCCACCAGGCCCAATCTCAAAGGAGTTGGCAGAGAAGATATTGGGTCCCAGTAAGGAGCCAGACTTTTCCATAAGGGCTGCAGACCTTGCAGACCCAGAGGACTGGGACAAGGCATACAAAGAGACAGGCTCCATGCTTGGGAGAGAACCTTCCGATGAAGAGACGCTCCTCTATGCCCTGTTCCCCATGCAGGCAAAGGATTTCTTCATAGCAAGAGAGAAGGGAGAGCTCCACCCAGAGCCTGTTGAAGAGCTTGAACAAGCCACAGAAGTAAAACCTGGAGTTGTTCCAGGTGCAGCACCCGTTGAGTTTGAGATAGTCTATCACGGCGAGAAGTTCAAAGTAAAAGTAGAGGGGGTCAGCGCATACCAAGAAGCAAGAAAGCCAAGGAAGTATTATCTAAGAGTAGATGGAAGGCTGGAAGAGGTTCAACTTACCCCTTTAGTAGAAGCCTTGCCAGCGGGAGGAGCACCAGCTTCTGCCATACAAACTGAAGAGAAGGGAATACCAAAGGCTACTGAACCTGGTGATGCAACAGCTCCAATGCCAGGAAGGGTTGTCAGGGTTTTGGTAAAAGAGGGTGAAGATGTTAAAGAGGGTCAGACTGTGGTTATAGTTGAAGCTATGAAGATGGAGAACGAAATACACGCACCTATAAGCGGAGTTGTCAAAAGGATATTTGTCAAACCAGGTGACAACGTAACACCAGAAGATGCTCTCCTTAGGATAAAGCCAAAGGAAGAAGAGACAAGCTACGGCTGATATGCAATCAACGGCTCTGATAACAGACCTCTATGAACTTACCATGGTCCAAGCCTACATTGACGCTCAAAAATTGGGAAATGCAGTTTTTAGCCTCTTCGTGAGAGAGCTTCCAGAAGAAAGAAATTTTTTAGTGTCCTGCGGTCTTGAAACCCTTTTAGAGTATCTTGAAAGGTTCAGGTTTGAGGACGAAGAGCTAAAGTATCTCAAAAGCTTAGGGATATTCAAAGAGAATGTTCTTGAGTATCTCAGAGAGTATGAGTTTAGAGGAAGGGTCTATGCCATACCTGAGGGAAGGATAGTGTTTCAGAACGAGCCATTAGTTCAGATAGAGGGTTCTTTACCAGAAGTTCAGCTTCTTGAGACGCTCGTTATAAATGTCATACACTTTCAAACACTATCCGCATCAAAGGCTGCAAGAAGCTTTCTTGTGTCGAGGGGAAAATCACTCATAGATTTTGGTCTAAGAAGGGCTCACATGCCAGAAGCCGGGCTTTATGCAGCAAGGGCAAGCTATATAGCTGGCTTTGATGGTACTTCCAACCTTCAAGCTGGTAAAGAGTTTGGGATAAAAGTGTTTGGTACGATGGCTCACTCCTTTGTCATGGTGTTTGAAGAGGAAGAGGATGCATTCAGAGCCTTTGCCAGCTCCTTCCCAGGTAGGGCTGTACTTCTGATAGATACGTACGATACCTTAGAGGGTGCAAGAAAAGCGGCAAAACTTATGAAAGAAGGTGTAAATGTAGTTGGGGTTAGACTGGACAGCGGAGATATAAAAGAACTCTCAATGGGTGTTAGAGAGATATTCGATAAAGAAGGGCTGAGGGATGTAAAAATAATAGTAAGCGGTGGCGTAGATGAGTATAGCATAGAAGATTGGCTCTCTTGCGGTTGTCCAATAGATGCTTTTGGTGTTGGTACAAAGTTCATAACTTCTTCAGATGCACCTTATCTTGACATAGCCTATAAGCTCGTTGAATACGAAGGAAAACCTAAGTTTAAGCTGAGCACTGGGAAGGCTACCTTTCCCTACAAGAGGCAGGTCATAAGGTACTACAAGGATGGAAAAATGGATCATGATGAGGTTGTCAGATACAAAGAGGGTGGTCTTGTTGAGCTTTTCTGTGAGGGGGGCAGCTTAAAGAAGGCTTTACCAAGCCTAAAGGAAATAAGGGACATGTTTCTATCTGAGATAGATACCCTTCCGGATGGGCTAAAAGGCTTGAAAAAAGAAGAGTACCGGGTTTATGTAATTTAGGTTAATTTAAATTGTATGAAGTATGTAACCCTATCAACAGCTGGCCATGTAGACCATGGTAAAACATCCCTTATAAGGGCACTCACAGGTGTAGATACCGATAGACTACCAGAGGAAAAGAAGAGGGAGATGAGCATAGACATAGGATTCGCCTTTATAGACTATCCTAACATGGACGTTAGAGTAGAGATAATAGATATACCGGGGCATGAAAGGTTCATAAAGAATGCCATAGCTGGTCTCTCCAGCGTGCAAGGGGTTATACTTGTGGTGGATGCAAATGAAGGCATAATGCCGCAAACAGTGGAGCATCTAAAGCTTATGAAGAGCTTTGGTTTAGACCACACTGTAGTGGTAATAACAAAGATAGATAAGGTTGAGGATGAGATAAGAAGGCTTGTCATGGAAGAAGTTAATGAGTTTTTGAGGAAGGAGGGCATTCAATGTTACGGGTCTTTCTGTGTATCCGTCGTAGATGGGGTCGGACTTGAGGAGCTCAAGGCAGGTATAGAGAATTACATAAAGCACATAAGCTTCCCACCTTACGATGCCTTCTTTAAGCTGAACATAGACTCAGCTTTCCATGTGAAAGGTTATGGGACTGTCATAAGGGGGAGTTGCGTATCGGGCCTTGTAAGGGAGGGGGACACTCTAACTGTAGAGCCAATAGGCTTGGAGGGTAAAGTTAGGAAGATACAGAATCATGGGAAGTTTGTAAAGGAAGGGAGGGCTGGAGAGAGGCTTGCCATAAACCTTCCAGAAGTAGACTGGAGATCGGTCGAAAGGGGATACTGGTTAACAAAAAAGTGGGATTTTACAAAGACAAGGGCTGTCATAGTTCAAGCTGAAGGCATCCTTCCTGGTAGAGAGTACCTTGCATTCTTTGGTATGAGAGAAGTTTCTACAGTACCAAAGCAGGTAGAAGACAACTGCTACATTTTGAGATTATCTCAACCAGTTCTGTGTATAAGGGGGGATAGGGGACCCATTCTTAGCACATCTGGTAAGTACGTAGGAAGCTACAAAGTCCTACATCCAAACCCAAGAAGGCTCTCCAAAAGGTTTTTAAGAGAGGGCTTATCCATTCTAAAGGAAGACCTTATAGTCTACCAGCTTTTCGAATGGGGAAAGGACGGGGTAGAAATAAGATGCATAAACTCTTCTTTTGGTAAACCCTTAAATCCTCAATCTTTAAGCGGTTTTAGAATAGGAAACAGAATTTACTCCACAGAGGTTCTTAAGGATATAAAGGAGAGCATAAAAGTCACGCTTGATAAGACCAACGGCATTATAGAGCTTTCTAAGCTGAGAGGAATGCTTAAAATAAGCGAGGAGGTTACAAAGAGCCTTCTGAGTGAGCTGAAAGGATACGCAGTCTTAGAAGGCTTTCTAATTGATGAGAGAAAGGCAAAAATTGAGGATTTGGAAGATTTTAAAAAGCTTATGGACTTTATGGGAGAGAGCATAAAGGAGGAGAAGGAGCTTGAAGCCTTCAGGGGTCTTCTAATACTTGCAATAAAGAGAGGGTATATACTGAGCATAGGAAACTTCCTTTATCTGAAGAGTGAACTCTTTGGGAGATACGTAGAAGAACTGAGAAGTATAGGGAAAGTGTTTACATTACAGCAAGCAAAGGAAAAACTTAAGCTTACAAGGAAGTACCTTATCCCCTTACTAGAGCACATAGATAGGATTGGTATGACTGTTAGAGAAGGTGATGTGAGAAGATTTATCAGATGAGATACGACCTGCTGAAAAGTTTGCCACAGGTATCCAAACTCCTTGAAAGGTACAAGGAAAAATATCCAGAGGCTTATCTTAAGGAAGCCATAAGGGATACTCTCAGCAGGGTTAGGCAAGAGGTCAAAGAAGGAAGAAGGAGTAGCCTGAAAGACCTTGAAATCCTTATAGAAGCCGAAGTGAAAAGGAGGATAAACACCAAGCTGAGAAAGGTTATAAACGCTACGGGTGTCGTTATAAACACAAACCTGGGAAGGGCTCCCATATCTGACAGTGCGGCAGAGTTTGTCAAAGATATAGCAAAGAGCTATTCTAACTTAGAGTATAACCTTCTGGAGGGGAAAAGGGGATCAAGGTCTGAAATTGTTGAAGACTACTTAAAAAGATTGACAGGATGTGAATCAGCCTTTGTAGTAAACAACAACGCCGCTGCGGTTTTTTTAGTTCTCAACACCATTGCCAAAGGTAGGGAGGTTATAGTATCAAGGGGTGAGCTTGTAGAAATTGGAGGAGGCTTCCGTATACCAGATATAATGAGAGAATCAGGAGCTAAGCTTGTTGAGGTAGGTACGACCAACAAAACCAAGCTTTCTGACTATGAAAAAGCTATAACGGAGAACACAAGCCTTATTATGAAGGTTCACAGGAGCAACTTTTACATGGAGGGTTTTGTTGAAGATGTCAAGCCTGAGGAGCTTTTAAAGTTTGGTATCCCAGTTTACTACGATGCTGGCAGTGGACTTGTTATAGACCTAAGGAGGTTTGGAATAAACTCAGATGAACCAGACATTAGGAGCTATATCAGCAGAGGGATAAGCGTAATATCGGGAAGCGGGGATAAACTGCTTGGGGGACCGCAGGCTGGCATAATAGTGGGTAAAAAAGAGCTTGTAGAAGCTATGAAGAAAAACCCGCTGAGCAGAATTCTGAGAGTGGACAAGATGACGCTTGCAGCCCTTGAGATGACTCTAAGGCTTTATATAGAGGAAAGGTACACACAGATACCCATAGTAAGAATGCTAACCTATGAACCTTGGGAGTTAAAGAAGAAGGCTAAAAGGTTGATGAACTTATTGAAGAAGATTCAGAGCTTGGAGGTAAAGGTTTTAAAGGAATTCTCTAAATGTGGAGGTGGTTCACTTCCTCAGTTAACTCTTGAGACCTACTGTGTAGCGTTGAAACACAAAAACTTTAGCGTTCAAGAGATAGAGAGACGCTTAAGAAGTCTTGAAACACCTATAATTTGTAGGGTGAAGGATGATTGTATCCTTTTGGATGTTAGGACCATCTTTGAATACGAGCTTCCTCTTATTCCTTCCCTTGTGGATAAGGCTTTAACATAAATCTTGCAAGAAGTCTCCATCCTCTATAGGGTGGAGATGAATTGCAAAAACTTGACAAAGTTCATATGTCAGTCTATAATTATTTGTAGCTCTGAAAACCAAAGTGGGCTCACCCACCTAACGGGTGGTAGGGTAGGAACTACCCGAACTTAAGCCTGTGGAGAGGTGAAAAGCCTCTATGAAGCAGGAAGCTCCATCTTCTATAAGATGGAGTAGTTCACAGGATTAACCCTTACACTCTACAGACTCTCTGTCTATGTACTCCTTCATCCTCCTTATGGCTTCATTCCCAGTAATGAGGTCTTTTATATCCCTCTCAAGGTTTATTGGTTTGACCCTTGCTATCCATCCGGCGCCATATGGTTCCTCATTTATAAGCTCTGGAGTGTCAAACAAGACTTCATTCCTTTCTATAACTTCTCCTTCAATAACTGCTGGGACAGGACCAGTCCATTTGCCACTTTCCAAGCTTGCTACGGGTTTGCCCTTTGGTACATGCTTACCAACTGGCTTTATCCTCACGTTGACCATCTTCCCAGCCCTTGTTTGCCCAACATCTGTAGCTCCTATCCTAACAGTGCCATCCTCTTCCAACTTGTACCACACTTGATTCTCTATATCGTAATAGAGCTCAGATGGTATTCTACAACCCCTGTAGACCTCACTCATCCCAAGAGTATTTTACAAGAATATTCAAGCACGGATATATGACTGTAAGCATAAAAAGGGTCTTCGTCAGCAGAAAAGACACCATGACCCCTTACCACAACAAGCCTTTTAGTCTTTAAAACCTTTGAGACTTCTCTGGCGAGTTCCAAGCTACCAGAAGGCATGTCAGGGATGACCTGCACCTCACCCAAAAGATATTTCCCCTCAGAATCCTTTGGAACTATCCTTTCCACCTCAAAAGATATGGCAACAGCCCTTGGTGGATGGGCATGAGCTACGGATCTCTTTGATGTTCTTTTGTATATCACCCTATGGACAGGAAGCTCCGATGATGCCCTTTCATCCAGAATACCCTCTCTGTCTATGTCTAAAAGTATAAAGCTTTGTTCCGTTAAGAGGCCAAGGTGTGACCCAGCCCTTGTTATTATCATCCTTTGCCCCACTTTAACAGACAGATTGCCAGCTCTAGCATCTACGAGCCCCTCTTGGAAGAGCAAGGCACCAACCCTTTTTAGCTTCTTTGTCCAGTAGTTTATCATTGTAACCTTTTTAAGTCTTTGTACGCATTCCAAAAGCCAGAGACTATACCCAGTAAGAAGAAGAAGATGAGACCAATGGGAAAAGTTTTAGTCTTGAAGACCCCTTCCATAAACCACCTATCAAAGGCATAGCCTAGCAAGAGTCCTGCCAAGACCCCTCCAGCTATGTTAAAGGCAACGCTCAGAGCTAAGAAGTCTTTGCCCTTCATACAGGTATTTTATACCTGTCCTGAGTTATCAGGTCCACGCCCACATCCAGGTTCTCAAGCCAGCTGTAAAATTTCTCTACCATATCCTTTCCTTTGAAGATGGCCCCATGCTGTGGAGCAATTGTTTCTATATCAAGCTGTCTTACCATGTTTACCCAGAACCTTAATATCTTGTTGCTCGCCATGTACCTTCTGTGAAAGCCTTCCATGTACTTTATATGGGATTCAAAGTCTTCAACGAAGAAGTAGTCCTGTCCTAAAGATGCTCCAAGGTCTCCTGAGAAGAGTATTTTTGAGCATGGGTCGTAAACTTGGAAGTTTCCGGGAGAGTGAAGAAAATGAGCTGGGAGTATTAAAAGCTCGCAGTCGTTTAGCTTTAGCTTTGTGCCATTGTCATCTATAGGAATTACCCTATCCTCCAGCTGAGAGTCCAGCCCAAAGTGAGGCAAAAACCTCGTCCAGAGCTTGGATATGTAAGCAATTGCTTTTGTGGTCATGAGCCAGCCATTTATGGATGCAACTATGTCTGGGTCCTGATGGGATAGGAGTATGTACTTTATGTCGTTTGGTGGTATCAGAACTGATATGTCCGATAGAAGCTTTGGGAAAACCTTATGGCCCCCTGGGTCTAGCATTACACCCTCACCTTTATGGATTATGACGTACTGGTTTGCCTGTACTGCACTTGCTGGAGTTAACTCTTCAAAAAAGGCTACCTTATGGTTTGGTGTGCTAAATATCAGCTTGGCAGTCATTGCGCACCTCCTATGATCACCTGTTCTGGACTATTTTAATGCGAGTTTTTGGAGAAAGATATAGTTCCTCATCCCATAGAAAAATATTCCACAGGATGAGGTTTCGCAGGCAAGGAGACTATAGACTCCCTTGTGAACCGCATAAGAAC
>JAXSMZ010000003.1:0-96101 GCA_037924335.1 Aquificaceae bacterium | reverse complement strand
ATTACCGCAAAGGAAGAGGATATTCCCCTAAAGGTCAATGGTATACCCGCATAGGCTGGTACTGAGTAAAAGGAGCTTACCCCTGGAACTATCTCAAAGTCTATTCCATGCTCTGCCAAAAATAATGCCTCTTCTCCTCCCCTTCCAAAGATGAAAGGGTCTCCTCCCTTTAGCCTTACGACAACATCCTTTGTTTGAGCATACTTTAGCAAAAGCTCGTTTATCTTCTCCTGTTCTATTGTATGCTTTCCATCTTCTTTTCCTACGTATACGAGCTCGCAGTCTGGCTTTGCAAAAAGAAGTATTTCTTGGTTTATGAGCCTGTCGTAGAGTATGACATCCGCAGATTTTATGAGTCTTAAAGCTTTAAGTGTTAAAAGCTCTTGGTCTCCTGGCCCTGCTCCTACAAGGTATGTTTTACCCATAGTTCTTCCTCCTATGGCAAAACAAAAATGCCAGATGGGTTTGGAACGTCCAACTCTTGAAGAAGTTTTAGGTCTGGAAGGCTCAAAATCTTTAGCTTTGAATCAAAGTAGGAAGAGGCATAGAGCCTTTTACCATCTTTGGAAAAGCGCATATGCATTATCCTTTTGCCTAACTGCACCTCCATTATCACCTTTCTCTCAGCCACATCTACTAGGGCTATATAGTCCTCCTTATCACCGCTGAAGTTAACAGCTAAAAGTTTTTTATCGGGAGAAGATACCACAAAAACTGGAAGGCCAGAAAGGCTTATACTTCCTTCCAGATTTAGGTTTTTTAAGTTCAATATGTATAACCTTCTTTCCCCCACCGCCGGCACATATGCCATTCCATCCACCACCCCCCAAGTACCAAAGTGAGGTATCTTAAAAACAACCTCACCGTTAGAACTTAAAGCTATCTTTTTGTACTCCCCTTTCCTTAGGTCAAAAAGACCAAGAGAAGGCTCTCCAAAGAAGCCCAATAGGTATTTATCCTCGTAGAGTAAAGCGTCAAAGGGCATCTTCCCAACATTTCTGTACCTTTTTACCTCTTCTCCCTCCACAACCCATACCTCATCCCTATCCATAAGAGCAAAAACAAAGCCAGAAGAGTAAGCCTTTATACCCACATTCCTTGAGCCTGTTTTAATAGCTTTAACAAGGTTAAGGTCCCTATCCAAAAGTACCACACTATCTGGGTCATAATTGGCCACAAGCACATACTCTTTGTAGAAGTCAAGTCCTATACCGCTGTTGCCCACCTTTACCCTTTTGAAAAGCCTGTCCTCCTTTGGGTCTATCTTTGAAAGGAAGCCATCCCTGCTTATCACATAGGCAAAGCCGTTGTAAAACTTCACCGTTGCATGGTTTAGGTTACCAAGCCCTTCTATCTCACCCCGTAGCCTCCCATCCTCCACAACCGCCAAGGTCCCCCTTTCCCTTTCTACCACATAAAGCTTTTCGCAGAAGGCAAGAATGGGCACAAGCAAGAGCACTATAAGTAGCATGCTGGGTCCTCCTCTCTGTAATCACCAAAGACAGCATAGGCTCTTGCCCTTGAGTTTCCGTTGCATATCCCTATGTACTTACATCCTCCGCACCTTCCCTTTAGCCTCCTTGGCTTTTCCCTAAGAAAGCTAAGCAGTCCATTACCATGCCATATCTTTACAAGGTCTTCATCCCTCACATTGCCTACGTTGTGGAAGAAAAAGGGGTCTGGTTTTACCTTTCCAAGGTGGTCTATGTTTATGAGCTTCACGCCCGCCTGATTCCCTCCCCAAAGCACAAGCCTTTCAAAGAGCTTATCAGATAGGCTTGAATACCTTTTAGAGAACTCCCTGTAAAGAAAGACCGCATCCGCCTCGTTGTTTCCAGTGACTATATCTATGGGAATACCCCTTTCCACATACTCAAAAGCCTTTTCAACTATAAACTTGACAGTGTTTCTGTACTCTTTCTTTTCCAAGTCTGTTAGTCTTTTGGCTCTTCCAGAGTAGACCAAGTGGGATATGTAGAGTTTGGGAATGCCCTCCTTTTCTATAAGGTTGAATATAAAAGGTAGGCTCTTAACCGTTTGGGGAGTAAGAGTAAAGCGGAGCCCAACCCTTATGCCCTCCTCAAGGCAGAGCCTTATAGCCCTTAGAGACTCTTCAAAGGCACCCCTCTTGCCCCTAAAGAGTTCATGGACTTCTGGCTCTCCATCTATGCTTATTCCAACATAGTCAAAATGCTCTTTTATATCCTTTATAACCTCCCTAACAAGCAGGCCGTTGGTAGAAAGGTAGGTCCTTATACCTTGCTCTCTTAAAAGTCTTGCTATATGAAAGAGATCTTCCCTTAGCAAGGGTTCACCACCGGAGAGGATGGCAAACTTTACATTAATACGTGGTAGCCTTCTTGCAAGGTCTATGGCCTCCTCTAAGGTGAGATCATAAGACCTTGTATCCTTTGCAGAGGAATAACAGTGCTTGCAGTAGAGGTTGCATCTGTTGATTAAGTTCCATATGAGTATAACGCTGTCCCCAAAAGCCTTCGTTTCTTTCCCTTCTAATACATCCCTCAAATACTCCGTCATCCTAAGCATAGTTGAGCTCCACTACCACTTCGCATATGTTGTCTCCATTGGCGTTGCACTTGCCCTCGTAAGCCCTTACCCTTTTGTTTAGATAGCTTTCCACTATCCCTGCCACGAAGCCAGCCTCAAAGTGGCATATCTTCTTTCCTATATTGGACATGCCAGAACAAGTTATGCATTCGTCAAGAGCTACCACAAGCTTCTCTTTGTTCATTTCAACGGGTATTAAAAGTCCTACCTTCATGTCTTTAACAAAGTCAGCCACATTCATAATGTACCTGTCTAAATCCTCATGCTTTAGCCTTTCACCCACTTCCTTTCCAAACTCCCTTCCTGCGTTCTGAATAAGGGCTGAAGCTCCCTTTTGTCCTAAGGTATCCTCAAGGTATATACCAGAAAATACCCTAAAGGCTCTGAACACAAGGATGGGCACATCCTTACCCAAATGGGGTCTTCTTATCTGGGATATGCTATCGATCCATCCAGCCATCCTTTAACGCCTCCATAAAGCTTATTAGGGCTTTTAGCTCCTCCTCTTTTAGGTCTATGCGGGGCATGGCATTCTCTGAATATCCTAGGAGCTTATGGGTATTCTCTGGGTCAAGTATCTGCGCTATTATGAGAGCCTTATCTCTTTTCTGGGCGGACCATTTTAGCGGTGGTCCAAAGGCTTGCTCTGTGGTATGGTGGCATCCCCAACACTTTTCCATAAACACCTGATAGCCAAGCTGGGCGGGGTCAAAGCTCCTGCTTTTGTTAAAAAAGTTGTACTTCCCAGCGGGAAAGCTTGCGGGATACTCCTTTAGCTTTTTCAGAGTTACACCGTCGTAGACCACCAAAGCCCCATCCTTATCGTAAAGGCTCACGTATGCAAGCCTTCCATTGCCAGAGAGTTCCGTATGCGTAACCCTTTTTCCAACAAGTGGCGTTACTCTCTTTATATCAAGGCTTCTTTTGTCAAGAAGGACCAAAGCATCTGAAGATTCATCCACCCAAATGTAAGGGGTACCGTAGTTGCTTCTTGCGAGAAAACCATCTCCATCAAGGGATACATCCTTTATATGCTTCCAGTCGTAAGCCTTCCATACAGACAGCACAGGCTTTTTTATAACGGGAGTTGCAAAGTAAAAGATCCCCCCCGAATACCAAAAGTAAGCCGAGGCAAGATGGGGAAGTCCGGGTGTTCTTAGGACTTTTATGAGCCTTAAGTTCTCTAAGGAATAAATCCTTAGCCCCTCTTTTGCAGTTCCTATCAGATACTCCTCGAGAGGGTCTAATGTAAAGTCCTCTAAAGTAGTGTCAAGCTCTTTATAAATTATCTTATGGTTCTTCACATCCAAGAGTCCAACATAAGGCCTCTCTCTAAAAGTAAAGATAAAGCCCTTCTTTGTGTGCAGTTCATAGACTGCGTTTACCTTCCCTTCCACTCTCTTTATATCAAGGAGGTTGAGGTCTTTATCAAAAAGGACCAAAGAGGGGGGTAACCAGCAGGAAGCTACAACAAGCCCTTCGTCAAAGGAGAGAGCTATGTTTCTCAGATATATACAAGCTCTTACTTTCTTTAGTTTTCCATCCTGTGGCGAGTACTTACCGATGTACCCGCTCCTTGAAGGTATGTAAGCATCCCCATCTTTAGAGAACTTGATACCTCCGTGAACACCAGAGAAGAAAAATCTAGTAAGTACTTTATCTCCTTCCATAACCCAAAGGAGATTTTTACCCCTTTCTACCGCCAGGGTGTAGTCTTTGAGGTCTTTGACTTTTATCTTTTGAAGGTTCAAGACTTCCTCACTTTCCTTTATATTTTTATCTTCCCAGCTTAGTTCCTTCTCATCTATGGGTTTTTTAATGAACTCAACGATGGCCTTAACCTCATCGTCCTTCAGATGTTCAAAGCTTGGCATACCAACAGTGCCTTCTCTTATTACTTGATAAAGATGTTCATCAGATTTGGACATTAAAAAATGGGGGAAAAGAGGAGGTGCGCTTTTCCCAAGTCTGTTTTCTCCGTGGCAGGAAGAACAGTACTTTTTATAAAGCTCTTCCCCTCCAAAGGAGAGGGAGAAAAAGATCATGCTCAGAAGAGGAAGCATCATCAGTATATATCCTTCATAGTGTTGTAGACGTTGAAGTGCCCGGTTGGAGTTGCCACCCAATCTCCTGTTATTTCCTTCTTTAGCTTTAGCGTCTTGTCATCGTAAACAAGGATAGCCTGCTTTTGAGGTTCGTTTTTCTTACCCCATACAGCAACCCACATTTCATCACCGTTCTTGTTATACTCAAGATGAACCGCCCTTCCACTATATTTCTCCGGTATTTCTATCTGAGTCTTTAGCTTTAAGGTGTTCTTGTCAAACACAAAGAGAGACCTTTGAAGTTTGGAGTCATTGTTTAATGCTCTATCTGCCCATAGGTGAGGAGATTTAGGATGGGTCTTTATAAAGAGGTTACCACCACCTTCACCGGGCATCTCTGTCTTTGCAACTACCTTCCATGCATACTGGGGATGCTTTACAGGGTCTGTGCCTATGCATTGGATGGTGTTATCCCCAAGATGCCCCGTGCACCATATGGGTCCATACTTGGGATGGTCTATGTTGGCTCCCCTTCCTGGGTGTGGTCTTGTGCCCACCTTTAAATTCTTAACAAGCCTTTTCTCCTTTGTATCCACTATGGATATGGTGTCTCTGAAGTTTGCAGCAACTAAGAAGTATCTCTTTGTGCTGTCCCAACCACCATCGTGTAGGAATCTCTCAGCTTCTATCATGGTTATCTTGGGAGCGTGTATGTTAGAGTAGTCCACAAGCCATATCTGCCCAGCCTCTTTTACGTTGACCACCCATTCTGGGTCATGGTGAGAAGCCACTATAGATGCAACCCTTGCCTCTCTTAAAAATTCGTTGGTATCGTAAGTGTAGGCGCTTGTAGCAACTATCTTTAGAGGTTCCAAGGTCTGTCCATCCACTATAACAAAGGAGGGTGGCCAATAACAACCTATGATGGCGAGCTTATCAAGGAAGTCTCCCTTTGGACCCTTATACTTGGATGTGTCAAGGGACCTTCCATCGTAGCATGTTTTGACCTCTGCAACCTTGTCAGGCTTTTGCATCCAAAGGTCTATAAGGACCACCTTGCCATCCCTTCCTATGGTGTAAAGGTATCTTCCAGAGGCGGAATACCTTGCTATGTGAACCGCATAACCCGTATCCACAATGTTCACAAGCTCCTTGGTATCTCCGTCAATAACAGCAACCTTTCCTATGTCCCTTAGTATAACAGCCATAAAGTTTTGCCAACTCCTCCCATGCTCGGGCTTTTTGGGCCTTTTTTCTGGTGGGATATAAACTTTCCAAGACTTTTTCATCTCTCCAAGGGGTAGTTCTGGAGGTGGTGGTGGATCATGCATTAAAAACTTGGCTACTAGTTCCACTTCTCCGGATGTAAGTATTCCTTGCCTTCCCCAGTCGGGCATGCCGCCAGGTGTTCCGTAAGTTATGAAGGTCTTAAGAGTTTCCAATCCCATCTTCCTTGTCTTCTCAGGCAAAAGGTTTGGTCCAGTTGCTCCTTTTCTTAAAGCTCCATGGCATCCTGCACATCTGTCAAAGTAGATCTCCGATGCCTTTTTCATCTCTTCTTTTGTTAGGGGTGGGGCCTCCTCCTTTTGCTGTGCCAAAGATAGCCCTACTGCAGAGAAACCAAAAGCTGCTACAATACTAAAGACACCGCTTAGTAGGAGTTTCTTCTTCATATCTCAAACCTCCTTATAAGATATATCAGTGATAAATATCATAGTATTAAATATAAAGTAAGTATTTACAAATGTCAATATTTTTTTACCAAAAAATCTCTTATAAGATAAATAAAAAACCTCATACATGTCTACCCCTCATAAGCGCAACAAGGACTTACCCCAAACCAAAAGAGGAACAACAAGAAAAGTAGTAAGTCCTCCCATCACATCAAAGACAAAGAACCAGTCTATCTGATAGGTGCCTGTTTCTGGATTATATCTAAAACACCTTAGCCAGAAGCTCTCTACAGGATTAAGGCTTGTACCTTCTTTTTTTGCTTCAAGGACAGCAAGCTTTAGATCTTTAAGCTTAGGGCTTATACCGTATATGTACCTTGACACCTTTCCAGAGGGTGTGATGATCACATAGAGGTTGGGATGCTCAAACTCTTTAAGCCCTTCATCATATCTGTATTTATAGTCTATAGCTTTTAGAAGCTTAGCTACCTCATCGCTCCTTACCACAATCCAGTTGCTTGGAAGATTATGGACTTCTCTGAACTTTTTGAGGTCCAATAGGCTATCCGAGGTATCAAAGGTGATGGAAAGGACTTTCACATCCTCCTTAAGGTCTTTTATGACCTTGTTTAACTCTTCTGTCATAACAGGACAGGCGGAGGAACATTTGGTATATATGGGGTTTATTATGAGCACTTTGCCTTGGGCAAAGTCCTTTAGGCTGTAAACCTTTCCCTCATGGTCTTGAAGCCTTATATCAGGCACATAGGTACCTATGGTCCTTTTCTCATCGGGCAAAAGGTTGGGAAAGGAGAAGGAAAGGAGTATAAAAAGGAGACTAAAAAGCTTTACCATGTCTGTACACCTTCATAAGGGATGTAAAGGAGTAAAAGAGGAAGAGTAATCCGCCTGCCGCAGCAAGCAAGCTCCCCATACCCATCACGTTCAAAGCCAGAAGCACCTCAGCCTTTTGTACATACTCAAAGCCATAGGTCTTTCTGGGCGCACCTAAGAGGCCGGCAATATAAAAGCCAATCACCAAAAGGTTTATACCAAATCCAAAAAGGGCAGGCTGAAGTCTGGCAAACCTTTCCCAACTCACAAAGCCAAGCCTCTCCTTTAGCATATAGTAGGTGAGCCCCATAAAGGCTACGGTTACCCCAGACACAACACCATGATAATGGGCAGGTATTCTAAGGTCGCTTTGCATACCGCCGTAGGCTATAAATTCGCCCACATAGTACACACTCATGGAGAAGACCAAGGATAGGGTGGATACATCCTTGTTTATCCTCATATTCCTTAGCACATAGAAGGTGTGTATGAAGACGGGCACACCCAAACCTATTCCAAAGGAAAGTGTTATAAGAAGCCTAAAACCATCAGAGAGCATGTCTGTAAAGTAGCCATAAAGGAGGGTCAATGAGAAAAGGAACATAAGGAGGTTTGCTGAATTCATAATAGGGCTTGATACTTGTTTTTCTGAGTTTTTCTTCAAAAGCTCATGCCAAACGCATAGCATAAGGGCTGTGTACATGAACTGTTGAAGGTGACCAGGTATCCAAAAGAGTCTTTCAAAGTATAGCTTTCCTTCACCTTTCACAAGTAGTAAGGATACAGGAAGGGACAATACTGTGAAGAAGCCAAAGATAACCGATAGAGACAGTAGCTGTGTCTGTGTGTTTTGAGACAGAAGGTTCTTTATAGCTTTCCGTAGCCTAAGAACCACTTCTGATGAAAACCCTAAAAAGAAAAGGGTGAGCCCTGTGTAGAAAATGGGATTTTCTATAACTGGTATATAATTGTTGAGCTGGGGCTGTCCATAGGGAAAAAGACAGGAGAGGGAAAGGAGGAGCATACCAGATAGGATGGCTGGAGGTGCTACCTTCCCCTTCCTGCCTTCCTTGTAATTCCAAAAGGCTATGCCAAAGGTCATGAGCCAAACTGTTATGGAAAAGGTCACATGGCCCACTAAGAAGTGATAGAAGAGCTCTGGTGAGTTAAGAAGCTTTAACATAGGAGTTCTTGTAAGGGCTATCAGAAGTCCAAAGACACCAGCGAGGAATAAGGTAAGAAGGGAGAGGAAGAGGAAAAGGATCATTATTTTACCTCCCACATAGCTGCAAGCCATCCCCAGTTGAGAAGTAGGAATATGAGGAAAACTCCCATAAAGAGAAGGGTAAGTGTGAGGGTTCCAGGTGCCTCAAAGCCATGGTTTTCTTTGGCAGGGGGTGGAGGGGACGCTATCTGAAGTTGCATATCTTGAGGGCCTCTTAAAGGAGCACCGAAGAAGACAGAGAAAACCACTACAAGTATCCACATTAAAGCACCTATAACCGCCAATATGCCACCTACGGCAAAGAGAACCCAGAAGAAGTCTACCGCAGGGTTAAAGGTGTAGGTGAAGGGTCCGCCGGAAAAGGTAATATCGTAGTGCCTTCTTGGAACTCCAAAGGCTCCAAGAATGTACATAGATACCGCCAATATGGCTATTCCTATGCCAAAGACCCAAGGCTGTACCTTTGCAAGGCCAAAGAAAGAGATGCGCTTTCTAAACACAAGGGGTATAAGGTAGTAAGTGGCACCCATAAAGGCTAAGGTGGTTCCACCGACCACAGTTCCCTTGAAGTGTCCCGGTATGGAAAGGGTGTTATGGACTATTATATTGGTTTGCTCCATACCGTTAACCACACCAGTCACACCGCCTATAAAACCAAATAGGATGATAGATAAAAGGACTGCAGAAAATGCAGGATTACCCCAAGGCGCGTTCTTTAGCCAATCAAAGAGGCCCTTGGTAAAACCTCTTCTCCTTTGAGCTGATTCAACCGCCGATGGAACTGCAAAGGCGTGTATCATAGAAGCAAGAACGGCTATGTACATTATGTAGCTTGTGTTAAAGACCTTCCAAGCTGGGCTTGGTCCTGGGTCAACCAAGAGGTGGTGAGCAGATGCTACATTTATACCTATGACGTAAAAAACAAAGGCAAACCTACTTACCTTTTCATTTATAGAGGTACCACCAACCGTAAGAAAAGCTCCAAGATACCACACAGCTATCATAGCTGTAACGTTTATCTGCTGTGAGGAATGTCCAAGACCCCACCAGATAAGCTTATAAACACCTGCGTCTATGCTTTTTATGATTCCCAAAGACCAAAGAAGGGTGGGAATGTATATTATGGCACCCGTGGCAAGGGTTAGAGTGGCTATTATAGCGGCAGCAACAAGACCAAAGGTAAAAAGTGGTAAACTATCTCCATAAGTCCTTTCCCTTCTTGCTATCAAAAGGTTGGCAAAGAAAAGAAAGACACCTATTAGTGCACCTACTGCAAAGAGTATAACACCCAGATAATAAACAGGGTGAGCTTGTAAAGGAGCGTAAGAGGTCATTAAAACATCCGCATTTCCTGTAAGTATGGTGGAGTTAACTAATAGAAAGCCAAGAACCATAAGTATTAAAGAGAGCCATCCAAACTTGGAAGAGGACATCCTGGAGTTTAAGACTATGGTAGAACCAAAGTAAAGACCAGCTATCTCAAAGAATACGATCCAAAATATAAGGGCGTTAAGACCATGAAGGGTAAGTATCCTGTAATACCACTCAACGGGCAAAAGATGTACCACTTGCCATCTTGTAAGGACCAAAAGAAGAGCGGCGATCACACCAACAAGCAGAGACACAACAGCCATGACTGCATTAAGTTTTATAAGCTTTTCTGCGTTCAAATCAACCTTTAGACCTGTAATATCACATGTCCTAAACATGGTTTACCTCCTCATTCCTTGACTATGATCTTTCCTATCATCATGTGATGACCTATCCCGCAGAACTCGTTGCACACTATGGCAAACTCTCCAGAAGATGTGGGTTTAAAGGTAAGCACATAGTCATAGCCTGGATAGACCATAAAGTTCATGTTCACAGGCTGAAGAGAAAAGCCGTGAAGAACATCTAAGGAGGATATATGAAACCTATACTCCTGTCCTTTTTTGAGTACCAAAACAGGCTCCCATCTCCACATCTTAGCAACAAGGAAAACATCACCGTTGGGTGATGGTTCAACTACTGGTATTCCGTTCATCTCACCAGTCTTATACTTTTCCATAAAGGCAGTAGCCAAGGCGTTAAACTCCTGAGGAGTCGTTCTATAGGTAGTAAAGGAAGGATTCTGCCTTCCGTATATGTGCCAGACAATCATCCAGAGGAAGAGGATAAGGCACACAACCAGGGCTAGGGTTATCCACATCTTCTCGTCCTTTGCAACCTTCTTAAAGTACCATCCTTCTTCGGGCGGTAATAGAGCCATATCACTTACCTCCCATAAGAGATTGCTTTAGTTCCGCAGGTATGGGGGAAAGCCAGGCGAGTTCTATGAGTCCCCAGATTAGATAAGACACTGCATAGATGGTTACACCCAAGAAAAGAAGAAGCATAAAGTCATCCAAAACCAACTGAAGGAAAGATGTTCTCTTCTTTTCCTCCATGTTTTCACCTCCTGTAAGCAGTTACTTACAAGAATAGTTTAGTATTAAATGGTTTTGTTGTCAACAATTAAATTTATTATATTATAACGTGAAATTAAAACGTATAAAATTTTAATAAAGTGCTTATATTAATAGTAAGTAGATATTTACAAGGAGGTACTCAATGGAAGTCATAGGTATCCAGTCCATTTACATAGCCTTTCAAAAACTTTCCTACACTCTTAGTAGGTTCTTTTCCTCTAAACTAAACCCTCTCTATCATCTTGGCGCCATAGCCATATTCCTTTTGGTGATTGATACAATTTCAGGTGTTTATCTCTTCTTCTTCTACAGCATAGACCCAAAGTCATCCCATGCATCCGTTGAGGCTATATCCCAAAGCCTTCTTGGAAACATTATGAGGGGCATTCATAGATATTCCTCCGATGCTCTAATCCTTACTGCGGTAGCCCATATGGTCCATGTTATCATCACAGACAGGTTTAGGATGTTCAGGTGGATAGCTTGGGTAACCGGGATTGTTACTCTTTTGATCTTTTTAGCTATAGGTATATCCGGCTACATACTAGTTTGGGACGTAAGGGCACAGCTCGTTGGTATATTAACCGCCAAGTTCTTTTCCTTTCTGCCAATCTTTGGAGATGTTCTCATGAGTGCCTTTCTTGGTAGCGACATAAAGTATCTGGGTGGGCTTTTTAGAATACTCCTTTTTGCCCACATAGCCCTAACCATCCTTATAGTTTTTACCCTTTGGGTTCATGTGATGAGGAACGCAAGGCCAAGGCTCATACCTCCTAAATTTCTTTATATAACCATAACCTTGCTTCTTATAGCACTCTCCATACTGCTCCCCGCAAAGAGCGACCCACCAGCAAGTATAGAAAAGCTCCCCTTTGAGATGAGCCTTGACTGGTTTTACTTCTTTGGTTATCCTCTGCTCAAGTACCTTCCCATGTCCTTAAACTGGGTCCTCTTCTTAGGATTTTTCACCTTCCTTTTTGTGTTTCCGTGGCTCATAAAGGGAAGGAGAAACCCACCAGCCCATATAGACTTTGAAAAATGTACAGGATGCGAGCAGTGTTATATAGACTGCCCCTATGAAGCTATAACCATGAGAAGCTTTGACAACGATAAAAAGGCTGTATTGGATGAAGGGAAGTGTGCAGGTTGCGGTATATGCGTGGGATCCTGTAGTGTAAAGGCAATAGACATACCTACCTTTCCTATACAAAGCATAAAGGAAAGAATAGAAAAGGAAAGTCCTTTCTATGTGGCCTTTAGATGTCCCTTTAGTGCTCAGATACCTGAGAGGGAAGGGCTTTTGTCCTTTACTGTTCCATGCATAGGTGCTGTCAACACTCTCTACGCAGAAGAACTTCTCAATTTGGGCTTAGAGGGTCTTATCCTGGTATCCTGTGAGTACGAAGACTGTTACTTCAGAGAAGGGAACAAGTGGTTGGAAGAAAGGTATAAAAGGGAAAGAAGACCTATCTTGAGGAAAAAGGTTATAGGTGGAAAGGTCTTGATTCTTGAAGCTCCTTACGTGAAGTCAATAGATAAGGAGATAGATGTCTTCATAAAGGCAGACAAAAACAAGGAAGAGTCAACCATCATAACATTGGGTAAGATAAACTACGCATTGGCAACTATGGTCCTAGCCCTTCCTATTTTCCTCTTTTACCCGCTCACAACCCATAGAATATCCTTCTATCCTACAGATAAATCTGTTGTAGTGCTCAACTTCAAGTACAGGTCCTCCCCAGTCAAAGAGATCGCTAAGGAGAGTACGGGCTTAAAGCATATGCAAGCTCAGATGGCTATAGCAAAAGAGAGGTCCCCTGTTAAGGTGGATGTCTTTTTGGAAGGGAAGGTGATTTATTCAAAAGTTTTTAACCCAAGGGGCTTAAGGAAGGATGCCTCACTTTTTGTCTACGAAGAGATATTTTTAAAACCTGAAGGGAAAAGACTAAGGCTAAGGATGGAAGAGACAGCCCATAAGGAAAAGGTAAAAGAGCTTGAGTTTGAAACACCCAAAAACCCTAAGGAGAGTACCCTTGTAACCTACGATGATGCTACCGGGAGCTTTGTGGTTCTAAGGTGAGTATCCACTTTATCATGTGTTTTGCTTCCTCTTCCTCCACCCTTTGTGGTGGCATACACTTCCATCTTGCCTTCCATTTTTTGCATGATCCTTCCCTAAGGCTTCTCAAAAGTATATTTTCCGCATTTCCTTCTTCCTTGTATCTCTTGGCTATCTCCATGAAGGATGGACCTATAAGGTCCCTTCCTTTATCATGACAATCGGTGCATCCTCTTGTTTTGAACAGCTCTTTTACCTCCTCAGGCTTTAACTCTACGCCCTTCTTTGGACTGTTGCAAGATATGATAAGGGATAGGAGAATGAAAAAGCCCCACATAACAGACCTCCTAAAAGTCTTTTTGCTTAAAAACCACAGTACCAAAAGTTAAAAATATCAAGCTATAGAAAGAAGGAACTAAAATTGAAAGAGAAAAAAGATGATTGAAATACTTTATAAGCCACTTCCCTACAAAGCCCATAATCTCATGAAGTCCAGTATCCATGAGAAGGTTAAGTCTGATTATGTCAATTGGGTTCGCAAGCGTTAGAAGTATAACGAGCCCATTTATCGGATAATCTGAAAAGGCGATAATAAAATAGAGTAGAGCGCTGTCGTACAGAGCGGAGAAGAGTAACCATACAAAGAGAGCAAGGCCAACACCTTTTAGCCTATCCCTTTCAAGGAGAGCCAGAAGAATACCCATGGAAACAAAGAGTGGTACAAGAAGAGTTGTCAGAACAATAGCTTTTATGTATGTAAAATCTAAACCTAAGAAATAATAAAAGGGTAAAAAAGAACCAAAAAAATAGCTTACTGATAAGGATAAGCTTATACTAATGAAGATGGACAAAAAAAGTGACAGTCTACTTACCGGTTGCGTTAGAACAAATTCAATAAAATTCTTGTTGTTGTAAAAGTAAATGGCAGAAAGTAGGAGGGAGAAAAGGGGTAGAGTTATCAAAGAGATGTTGTTATAGCTTATGAGAGCTTTTGTTGGGTCTCTTCCAAAATCCAGCAGTACATAAGCGAGGAGTAAATAAAATAAAAAGGTACCAATTACCCACTTACTTTTGAAAAGGTCATAGATTTCATACTTTATGAGCTTAACAAGCAAAGTACAGCCTCCTCAAGTTTGCTCTTTTGAGTGTTTCTCTTGAGTTCTTCAACACCCCCTTGGAATATAATATTACCCTCTGTTATAAATACTATGTCATCCGCTAACTCTTCCACCTCAGACATTATATGAGAGATATAAACTATAGTCTTCTCCCTCTCTTTCTCTTTAATTATAAAGGACTTCAGTCTGTATGCAGTGATAGGGTCAAAGCCTATCATGGGTTCGTCAAGTATAAGGATGGGTAGGTCAAAAGAAAGGGCTACGATGGCTCCTACCTTCTGCTTTGTTCCACCTGATAGATTTGAGAACCTTTTATCCATTTCTTTTGAGAGGTTCAGAATTTCTACAAGCTCATCAAACCTTTTTGGTTTCTCTCTTCTTAAGTCCTTTACCATATCCACTATTTCTTTTACGGTAAGGTTCTCTGGGAATTCTGGAATCTGAGGCATGTAGCCTATCAGTCTACGGTAAGAAGAGTCCTTAAGTACATCTTTACTATCTATAAAAACTTTCCCCCTATCTGGCATCACAAGCCCTAGGATGATCTTAACGAGCGTTGTCTTCCCAGAGGCGTTGGGCCCAAGTATAGCCGTTGTTCTATTTTCGTTAAACTGAAGGTTTAACCCTTTGAAAAGGACCTTCTTCCCAAAGGATTTGTGTATATCTTCTAACTTTATCACGGTTTTCTCACCAACGGCTCTTTATCCACAAGCCCCTTTGGGTTCAAAAGGGGTATGAGCCTTTCCATGGCATCTATTATACGTGCCAGAAAGCTATTATAAAAAAGAAGAGTAAGAGGATACTTTTCAAAGAGTACAGCCATAAAAGACACAGGCCTGTAGGGTATGTCACCTACACCATCCTTGTCCATATCGTAACCTTCATACTTATCCCAGTAGTTTTTTAAGAAGGTATTTTCAAAGTAGGAGAGAGTATTTGTCGATACGTCAAAGGCATTGCCTACGAAGATGTTTTTCACAAACGTATTATTCTCACTACTGGCATATATCCTTACAGCCCATCCGTTGTTTTTGAACACATTCCTTTCAAACCTTGTCCTATCACATTCATCAAGATAGGCACCATAGGAGTTATTTACAAATTCGTTCTTGTAAACCTTGCTATCGGATAGGTCTTTAAGTAAAAAGCCGTAGCTTGCTGGACCGCTGTTCCTTTCAAACATATTATCCTCCATGACCACGCCTTTGGAGTACATGACAGCTACACCCGCACCGTTCCTGTAAAAATGGTTTTTTTTAAAAGAGTTTTCATTAGAAAACATAAAATGTAGTCCGTACCTCAGGTTATTCTCGCTTACATTCTCTTCTATGGTACTGTTTTTCACAAACTCAAAGTATATACCGTCTCTATGCCCTTTTACATAATTTCCCTTTATGTAAAGGTCTTTGGAATCCCACGCATGTATACCATTCCCAGATGAGCCTTCAGTTTTAGCAAAGCCTATAATGGTATTGTTTTCAACATTACAGTTGCTCACTTTTTCAAGGTAGAGGGCAAAGAAGTTGTTAATGAAACGGTTGTTCCTTATAACACAATTGCTTGAGTTTCTTACTTTTAGCCCCGCTATGTCTTCGCTGTAGGACATGCCAGAGTCTCTTATTAAAAAACCTTCTATTTTCACGTTATCCGCCATCACAGTTATTATCTGATGTTTCCCCTCTCCATCTATAACCGGTCTTCCCTCACCTATAAGCTCAAGGCCTTTGGATATAATTATCGGTCCTTTGTAGTTCCCAGCTTTAACCACAACCTTTTCTCCATTTTTGGCAAGGTTCACAGCACTCTGTATATCTTTAAGTTCGCATGCTTGACACACCACAAGGGCAAAAGCCAAGGCTAACATGCTAATACTTGTACTCCTTTCTGATGAGCTCTCTTAGCTCTTTCCAGTCTAGGACCTCTCCCTGCTTATCCTTTAACATAGCCCTTGCTTCTTCCTGGCTTTTGTAAGCAGAGAGGTTCATCCCCATAGGGCTTCTTATGTCGGGACTTCTCACATAAAAAGCGCTTTCTGCCTCCAAGAATTCCTTTGGGTTTAAAAAGTTTACCACATAGGCTTTCTTTATATGCTCTTCCTTCTCATTGAAGTATCCAACCATACACTCTATGGCGTCAAACTTGTAAACCTTCCCCCTTTTGGTTATCACCTCCGCTGCAAACCTCTCATCGGCTATAACCATCTTACAGTACTCGCAAACATCCTCGCCAAGCCTTATAGGTTCTGGTATATCTTTTTTACAAGAAAAAAGGAAGAGGGGCAAGAGGAAAACTAATAGCACTCGGAGCATCATGCCTTCCTCAAAAGCTTTATGTCCACTAAGACAGCAAGAAAACCTATAAGAAGAGAGGCTATAGCTATATATCCGCCCACGTCCGGAAAGGAGCTTGCGGTCATATTCAAAAGCTGCTTTGTCCCTATAAGGGGTGGCTGGTAGGCAAGTCCTGGTATCTTTATGGGAGCATTTGGGTCAAGGTTATGCCCATAATCATATTCCCATTTATAAAAATCCACAAAGCCAGCTATGCCTAAAAGTACAAAGATGGTAATCCATGCATAGAGAAGTACCCTTCTTCCAAGAAGGGCGGAAAGAAAGCCAAAGAGGATCAAAAAGCCAATTATATAAGGCATTATCTTAAGCTCAGGAATCGCCTCAGGCGTTATAGTCTTCATCCCTATGTAGTGATTTAAGAGGTTTATGTTGTAGAGGTCAAACTCAGTTCCACCAGTTATTTTATTTACCCATATGAACATCCTAAGCCCCTCTGGATATTGGGGAGCTATTAACCCTATCCTCCAGAGGGGAAAAAAGTAAACAAGGATAAGAAGAAGCGAAGAGAGGGCCAAAAGCCCCCTTGAAATCTTATTCATTTCATTCCTCCTATTTTTGCGCTGTGGTGCCTGTATAGTACTTAAGGGGCACATTAGAACCTGCTGGTGAAACCCTTACATAACCTTGCATCTCTTGATGTAGGGCTGAGCAAAAGTCTGTGCAGTAGAAGGGATAAACGCCTGGAGCTTTTGGCTTCCATAATAGTGTTTTAGTCTCTCCGGGCATTACCAATAGCTCAGCATCTTCTGAACCTTTGACGGCAAAGCCATGGGGTATATCCCAGTCCTGCTCAATGTTTGTAACATGGAAGTATACAGTATCGCCTACCCTTATCCCTTCTATATTGTCGGGTACAAAGTGGCTCCTTATCATGGTCATGTAAACGTGCACCTCATTACCTTTCCTTTCAACCCTTGCATCCTTCTCAGATTTTACAGCATAAGGATGTTTATTCTTTTCAAGCTCGTATATCTTTTTCACCTTATCCTTTATCTTATCTGCGGGTATGCCCTGTGCGTAATGCGGCTCACCAACGGTAAAGAACTCATGGATAAGTTGCATCTTTTCACCACTTATATCATAAAGCTGTGCAGATTGTAAGAGCTCAGGACCAACTGGAAGCTCTCTATCCTTTGTGATCTTATTCATGGCTATTGCATACTTTCCATAAGGCTTCTTTGTATCGCCACCCATTACAAGGAGGTGTCCAATAGAATAGTAGGTTGGTGCTCTATCAACTACTTTGCATTTCTTATAATCGTACTTTACTATCTCAGAGGAAACAAAGCAAGAAGTATAGGCATAACCTTTTCCATCAAACTCTGTATGAAGAGGCCCAAGACATGGTTTTTCTACTTCACAATTCAAAACAGCATCGTACTTAAGAACTGGTATACCATCAATATCCTTTTCAAAAGCCTTCTGCTCTATAGCCTTTAGCATTTTAGAAAAGGAATGAATTGGTATAACCGTGGCAAGCTTTCCACCACCTACTATATATTCTCCATCGTCAGATACGTCAACACCGTGGGGAGATTTGGGCGTAGGTAAAAAGTAGGCTACACCTGGACAATCCTTAGGATTTATAACCTTTACAGACTTTTTAACCTCGGAAACAGCCATATGCTTCTCTTCATCGTAGTAATTGTGGTAATAAGTTGCGGGCATCTCCTGATACTTTCCTTGAGCTATGCACTCCTCTGCCCTCTTCCAATTTATGGCTGCTATAAAGTCCTTATCGTTCTTAGAAGCGTTTATCTCAAGTAGTGTGTGTGCTTGTTCAGTGTTGTAGGATGTGAAGAAGCACCAACCATGGGATGGACCTCTCCCACACCTTGCAAGGTCATAGTCAAAACCTGGCATAAGTATTTGAAAAGCCACATCCATCTTGCTGGGCTCGTTTGCCTTTATAAAGCTTATGGTTCCTTTAAAGTTCTCCTTATATGAGTCTATGGGTACATCCCTTTGCGGAATGGGAATGGAGAACCTTGTGCCGGCAACCACGTACTCTGTATTCTCCGTTCCGTAAGGTGAAGGATGGTTTCCAGCGGAGTTTGGTATCTCAATTATTTCTGTGGTTTCAAAGGTTGAAAGGTCAATCCTTGCAATCCTTGGCACACTGTTGGCATTTATGAAGAGCCATCTTCCATCCTGTTCTCCGTTAGTTTGAGAAAGCCATGGATGATGGCTGTCATCCCAAGGTAGAAAGCCATGGGAAGTCATAAGCATAGGCTTGGTCTCTGGTGTATAGCCGTATCCAGTTTCTGGGTCCTGTGCGAATACCTTTATTACTTTGAGTATCCTTCCGGATGGAATACCATAAACTGATACCTGACCGCTGAAACCACCGGAGAAAAACACATAAAACTCATCGTACTTACCTGGTGGCACGTATACCTTAGAAGCAGCTTCAGTTGGGGCTGGCGCCTTCATAGCTTCTTTCTTTGGTGGACACCCTGCCAGCAAGGCTCCTACCAAAAGGACCGTCCCCCCAATCAGGGTGTTTCTAACCTTTTTTCTCATGGTCCTACCTCCTATAAGCTTCTATGATGGAAATAATAAGAAATTCTTATAATAATGTCAAGATTTAAATTTATGATAATTTCACATCAAAAAGAATTTATAAAAGGAAAAAGGAGAAAAGGTGAGAGAATAGGTAGGCTGCTTTATTTTCCCTTGTCAACGCTTCTTAGATACTCAAGGACAGCTCTGGCATCATCCTGTGATACGTTTTGAAAGGGCATCTGCGTGGGATATTCTGCCAAGAGCCCTTTTGCTATTGTGTCCTTCTGCACCATCTCAGAGGGGTTTAAAATCATGTTCATTATCCACTCTGGCTTTCTTCTTTGAGTAACGCCTTTTAAGGGGGGTCCCACATACTTCTCTTCAAGTTTATGACAGGATGTGCATTTGGAATCAAAGATTTCCTTTCCCTTCTTTGCAAGAGCTTGATCTATAGGTCCAAGCTTTACCTCCGTAATGGGTCCTATACCCTTATCGCTTACAGCCTCTTCCTTCTTTTCCACTGGAGCTGGTGGAGTCTCTACCTTCGGAGCTTCTTCTGTCGGCTTTTTTTGACAAGAGAAAACAAGTACCGCTGCTGCAACCAAGAAAAGACCTTTTTTCATCTTTCTACCTCCAACATGTTCTTTTATTAATCTAAGATATAAGAATAACTTTGTCAAATAATAAATGCTTATATGATTGTAATCATTTACATACTTAACTTAAGGCTTTAGTTTGTAAACCATGCTGGTTTAGATGGCGTTTGAAGGTAGTGGAAGATGAAGATAAGGGGGTTGTAGTATGAGGAAAGTAGGACTTACTCTTGCTCTGAGCCTTAGCCTTGGGCTTGCCCATGAGCATATGGAGGAAAGCTCTCTTACTTTTAAGCAGGTGATGCAGATGGTAAATACGTCAGCCTTGAAAATGCTTCAAGGATTTCTTTTAAACAATGATGCGCTGATAATTGAAGGAGCCAAGGAGATAGCGGAGCATCCCATGCCAAAGGGAGGACCCTTAAAGTACATAGACCCATCAAAGAGGGAAGAGTTTGCCAAGCTTATGCCAACCTTTGAAAGGCAGGTTCATGGCGGTGCAGGGGATGTTATAAAGTTTATAAAGGAAGGTAAGAAAGAAGAAGCCTTTAAAAGCTACACCCAGATGATACAAGGTTGTATGGCATGCCATGAGCTTTTTAGGGATAGAATAAAAGGAAGATAATTTGATAAGGCTCTATTTAGCCTTTTTAGAAGCAACTTCATCAAGGAGCTTTTCTATGCCATGTATTATTTGGATGGGGATTGGCGGACAGCCGGGTATATAGCAATCAACGGGTATAACATTGGCAACTCCATTTGTTACTGCATAGCTACCCTTATAAATCCCACCGTCAATGGCACAATCTCCACAGGCTATGACAAGCCTTGGCTCGGGTGTGGCAAGGTATGTCTTCTTTAGGGCAAGCTCCATCTGTCTGGATATGGGTCCAGTAACTATGAGGGCATCTGCATGTCTCGGTGAAGCTACAAAGTCTATACCAAACCTTTGAATATCATAGATAGGGTTTGTTAAAGCTGTACATTCCCATTCACACGCATTGCATGAACCTGCATCAACTTGACGTATTCTCAAGGACCTTCCAAAGATGGAATGGATCTTCTTTTGCATGGACACAAGCCTTGCCTCTTCTTCTGGAGATATACCGAAGCCTTCTGGAAAAGGTGTAGTTTTCTTTTTTGTGATAAGGTTCTTAACTATGTACTTTAGCATATCACTTACCTCCAGCCTTTATTTTACAGATCACATCCAGAATAACTTAGATTGAAGCTTTTGTTGCATAGGGGGAAGTCTGGCACTATGTTGCCATGCACTGCAAAGGGCAAGGCTGGCCAGTTGCAATAGGATGGCGACCTTACCTTCACCCTAAAGGGCTTATCGTCCTTACCAGACATAACCCAATAAAAAACAGACCCCCTTGGTGTTTCTGTATATCCCAGCGCACTGGCATATTCAGGTATTTCCTTTACCTCAACGGTGAGCTCTCCTTCATACCTGCCTTCCAATATGGTCCTTATAATGGACATGGAGCTCTCTGCCTCTTTTGCCCTAACCATCATCCTTGCAAAAACATCTCCATTCTGCATAGTATGTACTCTTAGGTCCACCCTATCATATAAGAGGTGCGGGTGTGCCCTTCTTATATCATCGTTTATACCAGAAGCTCTTGCCGCCACACCCGTAACTCCCAATTTTTGTGCTATATCCTTTGGAAGCCTTCCGGTGTTTTCAAGCCTTTCTATGTGGGATATGCTTCCTAAAAGCATATCCATGAGCTCTTCATACTCCCTTGAAACCACATCAAGAGTTGATAGAATATCGTCTGATTGTGATAAGACATCCTTGCTAACACCACCTATAAGATTTATACCCCTAAGATACCTGCTTCCAGTGAGCCTTTGGTTAAGTTGCATTAGCCTTTCTTTTATTATTGCCCCTTTTGCGTAACCTACAGCAAGACCTGTCCCAGCACACAGATTGCCAATATCACCTATGTGGTTGTAAAGTCTTTCAAGCTCAAGGAGAAGTGTCCTTATAGCCTTTGCCTTCTGGCTTATTTCAATACCCACCATCCTCTCAACGGCCATACAGTAAGCCGCCGAGTGAGAAAAGGATGATACACCAGAGACTCTTTCAGCAAGCTTTACACCATCAAAGAAGCTCATAGACTCAAAGTGCTTTTCTATGCCCTTATGGGTATAAAAGAGCCTTGCCTCAAGGAAAAAGATCACCTCCCCAACCACGCTAAACCTAAAATGCCCTGGTTCAATAATACCAGCATGTACAGGCCCAACGGGTATTTCATGGATACCCTCTCCTTCCACTTCCAAAAATTTATAAGGAACCTTTTGTTTTATTCCTTCTCCCCATTCCCTTAAATCTTCCTCGGATATTTTCCAATTTTTTCTTAAGGGATGGGAGTTTTCTGGGAATGAGTCATGGAATACAAGCCTTCTTAGGTCTGGGTGCCCCTCTGGTATAAGTCCAAACATATCCCTTATCTCTCGTTCATACCAGTGGGCGGCGGGTATATCTTTTGTTATGGATGGAAAGGTTAGGTCTTCCCTTAGAGTTATAAAGACAATAAAGAACCTATCAATACCAGGAATAGAAAACACAGTATAAACTCTAAAAGCACCATCCTTTTGCCTTTCATCGGTTGCAAACATAAGCCTTAAAAGGGCCCTCTTTTTGTTGTACAGGTATAGACAGGTATCCCTAAAGTCTTCTTTTTTAACCTCCAAATAAAGCTCATTGAGATGTTCTCTCTTTCCTATAGCCTTCTGCATTAGCCACTCCATCACTTGACCCCCATGGTATAAATACATGACCTTATGACACTATCTAAGAAGTCCGGCACCCTAAAGCCAAGAAGTATAATAAGCAATGCCATAAGGACCATAACAAAATCGGAAGCCACGCTTACCTTTTCCAAACTCCTTGACCTCTCCTCTGACCCCTGACCAAAGAGCATCCTTCCAAAAGCGGAGAGCATTCCATAGAATACCATTACAACGAAAAGCAAAAATAAAGATACAACCCACCATAAGCCATTAAGAGCTGCCGCTTTTAAGATTGTAAACTCACTTATAAACACGTTGAAGGGTGGACTACCAGCCAATGAAAGCACACCTATAAAGGTAAGCGTTCCAAGCAGTGGAAGAGTTGAAAGCACTCCCCTTACCTTTTCTATCTTTGTGGAACCATAGTATGCCTGAATCCTACCCGCCGTCAAAAACATAAGAGGCTTTGTAAGGGCATGGTTTAGTATATGGAGCAAGGCACCGTATATGCCCACAGGACCACCTATACCTATGCCAAGGGCTATGATACCCATATGCTCAATGCTGCTATAGGCAAGAAGTCTCTTGTAGTTTTCTTGCACCAATATAAAGATGGCAGATATGCCCATTGAGAGAATTCCAAAGATGATAAGCAGATTGCTTACAAAGGCTTTGCCAGTTGATGGCTCAACTAAGGCTATAAACCTTATGATACCGTAAAAGGCTGTATTCAGAAGTATTCCAGAGAGTAGTGCGCTTATGGGACTTGGCGCTTCGCTATGGGCGTCGGGGAGCCAGTTGTGAAGCGGTGCCAGACCAGCCTTTGTTCCATAGCCAACAAGGACAAATATAAAGGCAAGTTTCATAGTTAGAGGATTTAACATATGGGCAATCTGTATAAGGTCCGTCCAGTTAAGCATGCCCTTGGATTCACCAACAGATGTGGATGCGTAATAGGTTATGAATACACCAAGGAGAGCAAAGGTAAGGCCAACTGTACAGAGTATTATGTATTTCCATGCTGCCTCAATAGCCATGGGCCTTTTCTTATACCCAAGACCTATAAGGATGGCTGAGACTATGGTGGTTGCTTCAATGGCTATCCACACCAAAGCAAGGTTATTTGATACAACCACTAATAGCATGGTAAAGATGAACAGATGAAGTAAAGAGTAGTATATCCTTATACCTTCTTCGTTGATAAGACCCACGTGGAACTCATGGTCTATGTAGTGGATGGAATATATAGAAGATACAAGACCAAGAAAGACAACAAGGGAGGCTATGTAAGCCGAAAAGGCATCCATATAGAAAAAGCCCCAGAGCTCCAAAGGTGTGTTAAAGGCTTTGATTATGGGAAATGCTGAAAAAACTAAAAGGAAAATTGCGCCTACAAGGTTCACATAGCCTGTTAGACGGTAACCTTTTAACATATAGCAAGCCAGCGCTGTCATGATGGGAGTTAGTAGCATCAAAACCATCCTTCTTACCCCTTTAAAATGGTCAATTTATCAAGGTCTGTGGAGGCAAAAGCCCTCTTTATCTGAATGGTGAATATGCCCAGTATTATTACGCCCATAAGCATATCAAAAAGCACACCCAGTTCAATTATGGCTGGCATACCGTAAGTGAGAGAAAAACCTATAAGGAACAGACCATTTTCCATAAAAAGTAGACCTATCACCTGCGTTATAGCCTTCCTTCTTGTTATCATGATAAAAAGCCCTACCAGCATAACCGCAATGGATATTTGAAAGGCAGTGCTTGAAAAACCTACAACAAAGATACCCTTCTTAAGGGCTGCATAAACAACTCCCACGAGCAACCCTGAAATTGTCAAAGAAAGGGTGTTGCTTATGTATGGTTCCACATCATGGGTAACCCTCATACGTCTTACTATCCTCTTTAAAAATAGGGGGATAACTATTCCTTTACTAAAAAGGGTAATGAGGGAAGCTATATAAAGGTGAGTATCTTCTGTTACTATGGCCACCGCAGCTATCAAAAGAGAAAGAAGCCATGAGTTAAAAGCGTAAGCCTTAATGCAAGATTCAAGCCTTTTAAGGGCGTTCATGGCTATGGCTGTGAGAAGTATGCCCATTGATAGGAAATCAATAACGGAAGATGCTTGAATCCATTCTTTCATGCCTTACCTCCTATCATTTGCCCATCATCACATAACTCAAAAGGGAAAGCAGAGCAAGAACAAAAGCACCACCCAAAAGGGATGGTAGCTGAAAGAACCTCATCTTTGCCCTTGTAGACTCAATAAAAGCCATCATAAAGGCTATAAAAACTATCTTTAAAAGGTATAAGGCTGTGGAAATTGCAAGGCTTGAGATGTCTGCAGAGCTTGCAATCCCTACTGGGAAGAATATATCAATGGCAATGGTAAACAGTAGCATCTGCTTTATGTAATGGGCCCATTCCATAAGGGCTAAGTATCTTCCTGAATACTCAAGCAGCATACCCTCATGGATCATGGTTAGTTCAAGGTGTGTGTCTGGATTATCTACGGGGATCCTGCCTGTTTCGGCGATTATTGCAACTATAAAGGCAGAAAGGGCAAGGATGTGGGATGGTGTGTAAAGGGAGGTGCTTGAATTTACTATATTTGATAGATTTGTAGATCCAGCGGATATGGCAGCGGTAAAAAGGCTTAGCATCATAGCTGGCTCAACAAGAATAGCCACCGTCATCTCCCTACTACTACCTTCGCCACCAAAGGCTGTACCAGCATCAAGCCCTGCAAGAGCCATAAAAAACCTTCCAAGGGCAAGTATATAGATAAGGGCGATAATATCAGCCATATGACCAAAAAGAACCTTGTCTGTAATAACTGGCACCATCATGGTTGCCACAAGGGTTGAAGAAAAAACAATGTACGGCGTTGCCCTAAAGACCCAAGATGATACATCGGAAAGAACTAATTCCTTTTTAAAAAGCCTTATAAGGTCGTAGTAGGGTTGAAAAATACCAGGTCCCAGCCTTCCTTGCATGTTTGCCTTGAACTTTTTGATTACCCCATTGATAAGGGGCGCAAAAATTATAATTATCAAAAATTGAAAGTGTTCCATCTTTTACACCCCAAATATCAAAAGTACAATGAGTGTTATTAATATGTAGCCAAGATAAAGGTGAAGGCTTCCTGACTGGAGAAGCCTCATCTTGCTTGCAAGCCTGTGTATAAACAGCACACCAGGTTCATAAATGTATTTTTCAAAAAAGGGCGTTATCTCGCTTTTATATTTTATGGACTTAACAAAGAAGGGTTTTACAATATAAGAGACAGATATTTCTCTCCTTGGAAGGTATATCCTCTTAAAGATCATCCTTATGGGTTTTGTGAAACCAGTAGCTGAATATTGCATTCTAGGAGTGAGAGAAGGTATGCCACAGTCCCAAGAATCACCATACCTTACCCTCTTCTTACCTCCTGCTATGTATATAAAGAGTATGACAGCAAGGCTTACGATTATCATAGTTGCAAGCACAAAGCCAGATGATAACCCCGAGCCAGTTTCCTTTATAAGGATTAAGCCCTTATAAGAATGCAGGCCATAAGAGCCACTGATTATGGAAGATGCGGGAGCTATGATATTTGATACGGTGCCAGGAAATATACCCAGAAGAAGGCATAAGACTGCAAGTATAGCCATGCCAAGTATCATTGAGGGTGATACCTCCTTTGCCTCTTTCGCATGCTTACTCCTTGGCATACCAAGGAAGGATATGCCAAAGGCTTTTACAAAGCACGCTGCCGCAAGGGCACCGGTGAGCGCAAGGACAGCACCGCCAAGGGGAGAGATGATCTTCACCGTTATGGAAGGCACATTAAAACCAAGCAGAAGGGACTGGTAAGTTAGCCACTCGCTTACAAAACCGTTAAAGGGCGGAAGGGCACATATGGAAACAGACCCTATGAGAAAGAATAGGCTTGTGTAAGGCATGAGTTTTATAAGTCCTCCCAGCTTTTCCATATCCCTTGTATGCGTTGAATGAAGCACCGAACCTGCGCTAAGAAAGAGTAATCCCTTAAATACCGCATGGTTAAGGATATGATATAGCCCTGCTATAAGAGCGATGGATGCCAGAGCATACATACTATGGGTTTTAAAAAGCATGGAAGCGCCAATACCCAGAAGTATTATGCCTATGTTTTCAATGCTATGATAGGCAAGGAGCCTTTTTAGGTCATGCTCCATAAGAGCATAGATTACGCCTAAAACAGAAGAGACAGCCCCCGCTATTAGCACCGTTATGCCCCACCATTCGGAACCACCACCAAGCATATCCATGCACACCCTTATAAAGCCATAAATCCCTGTCTTTATCATCACACCAGACATAAGGGATGAAATATTGGAAGGTGCTGCGGGGTGAGCTCTTGGGAGCCACGTGTGGAAAGGAATTATTCCAGCCTTTGTACCAAAGCCTATAAGGGCAAAAACAAACACAGTATCTTTTATTTCACTTGGTATATTCAGAGAAACATTCCTTATGTCTGAAAAGTTCATACTTCCACTGTAATGGTAGAGTAAAAGGAAGAGTATAACGATAAAAGCAGTGCCAACATGTGTCATAACCGCATAAACAAGACCAGCCTTAACAGACCTTTCATCCCTTTCAAAGGTAACAAGAAAGTAAGATATGATAGACATGGTTTCCCAGAATATAAGGAAGGTTATTATGTTCTGAGATAGTATTACAGCATACATGCTAAGTATAAAGAGATTGAACAAGAGAGCCATAAGCAACTTATTATTAATGTGTTTTGTATACCCTATTGAATAAAATGATACGGGAATTGAAAGAGTAGATATAAGAAGAATAAAAAATCCTGAAAGAGCATCTCCACCAAAGGAGAAATCAAGGATTGATGAGATATTAAAACTTATTATAAAAGAAGGAACTGTAAAGAGCAGATATAAACCATAGACAGAAAAAGAAATAAAGATTGCAATAGAAAGTAAATACATAACCATGTTAAACCTCTTTAGAAGGGATGTAAAAGGTAATGGTTCAGTTTCTTCAGAACTCACACATGTAATTATACCATATTCAAAAATAGTTTTCAAGTAGATAGAGAAGCTTATAGGCTTTGGGAAAAGTCAGTAATCCAAGAATTCAAGCTTCTCAAAGCTCTCAAAACCCTTTAGAACCATAAAAAGCCTCTCAAGACCTATGGAACATCCTGCACAGGGAGGAAAGTCCTCGTAAGCATTCAAAAGATCTTGGTCTATGGGGAGGTCTCTTCCTTGAAGATACTCTTTCATCCTTCTTTTTATCTCCTCCTTTGATGTCTCTTCTGTCCAACCGTTGGCTATCTCCACTCCTCTTATGTAAAGCTCAAACCTTTCTGCATAACCATCTTTTATCTGTGCATAGGCACTTAGCCTCGAAGGAAAAGGTGTCAGAAAGGTAGGAGCATCGTGCCCAAGCTTTCTCTCTATATCTATGTATATTCTATAAAAAAGAGTTTCCCAATCCTCGCTGTCGTCAAACTCATATCCGTAAGCCAGAAGGTTGTTTTTGAAGACCTCTTCATCCTCGGATAGGACTATACCCGAGTACTCTTCAAAAGCACGCTCGATGGATATAACTTCATAGGATGAAGATAAACCAAGATAGTTTAGAAGCTCAGCCATCTCTTCTATAAGATAGCTGTGACCTTCTCCCATTTTGTACCATTCAAGCATTGTAAACTCAGGTCTGTGCAACCTTCCGTAAGGGTCTTTTCTGAAGACTTTACCTATCTGAAAGATGTCCTCCCTGTACTTGCCTATGAGCTTTTTCATGGCGTTCTCTGGAGAGGTTCTGAGCCAAAATCTTTTGCCGTTTAGCTCTACATTCATAGGTTCCACGTATGTGTCTATGTTGGGGTAGGACTGTAGAATGCTTGTACAAACCTCTAAGTACCCTTTTTCTCTAAAAAATTCCCTCACCTTATCTATGAAGGTAATCCACTCTTTGAAAAGAAGCATGAGATGATTATACAACGGATGCTGTCTTTGTTAGTTTTGCAAACTTCACACCTTTCAATCCCCCGATCTTTATAGACAGGCTTTCTATCTCCTCAGGATTCCCCTTCAGTACGATATTCTCCAAGCAGTTGTGATGGTCAAGGTGGATGTGTGTACTGCATAGAACTTTCACATAATGGTCATGTTGAATCTCCAGCATTCTCCGATTTAACTCCTTCTGGTGATGGTTGTATATTATCGTAAGTACTCCTATAACTTCCTCCTCCCCCTGCCACTTGTACTCCACTAGAAGCTCTCTTATGAGGTCCCTAACGAGCTCAGACCTTGAAGAGTATCCTTTTTCTATTATCTTTTTATCAAGTTCCTCGAGCAAATCTACGGGCAAAGAGACACAGAACCTAACTATCTTTTCTTTCATAAAGAATATATTTTATCCCACAAGTTCTCTTACCTTGGATACGACCTCCTCATAGTTGGGCTCTTGAGATATCTCTGGGACAAGCTGAGTATAGGCTATCTTTCCATTTTTGTCCACCACGAAGACTGCCCTTGCCAGTATGCCTTTGAGAGCTCCTTCGGCTATCAGGACACCGTACTTTTCCATATCTCTGTATCTGAAGTCTGAAGCCACAGTTAAGTTACCTATGTTGAAGCTATCGCAGAACCTCTTTTCTGCAAAAGGAAGGTCCATAGATACAACAGTAACATCTACGTTGTCAATACCAGAGATCAACTCATTGAACTTCTTCGTTTCTGTTTCACACACAGGTGTATCAAGAGAGGGAACGGTTATTATAACTTGCAGAATGCCCTTTGAACCTCCAATGGTCTTTTCTTGAAGGTCTTTTGTTACAACTGTAGCTTGTGGGGCATCGTCTCCTACCTTTAACTCTGGTCCTGCCAGCGTTACAGGATTTCCCTTTAGAGTAACCGTCTTTGCCATGTTAAATCCTCCTTATTAAGTTTTGCAATCATATTAAAAGAGTTCTCAAAATGTTTCAAGATGAGGAAAGTCATTTATAAAAAGCTAAAGCACATCATAAAAACCCCTTCTGAGAAGTTTGTAAAAGAATAAACCGATAAACAGCGTTAACAGCGATACAATAGAGGATATTAAAAACTCTCCTATCTGAACATGCCCCAAAAGTAAGGAAGTTTGAACATTTCTGAGTATGTAATAGAGAGGGTTGAAAAGGAGGAAAGGTTTCAGAGAGTCTGGTACATAGGAAGCAGGGTATATTATGGGAAGAGAATAGAATATAAAGCTGAGAAAGGTAGAAACTATCTGGGATATATCTCTTACGTAAACGCAGAGACTTCCCAGAAAGAAAACTAGCCCCAAGACAAATATTAGCTCCACAGCCAAAGAAACAAGAACCAAAGGGAAACTCTTAAGGCTGTTAGGAAAGTTATGAATTAAAAGTGCATAGCTTAGAGATACAAAAGCGTATATAAAACCAGTGATGGTGGAAGCTATAAGAAAAAGGTAGGGGGATATGGATGTCTTTTTTAGTATAAAGGCGTTGTCCAGAAGAGAGTTCATCCCCTTGGTCAGCGACTGAGTAAAACCATTCCAAAAGGCAAGACCCGTAAGAAGATAAACAGTATAGCTTGCACCGTATGTGGCCTCTTGGGGAAATCTTGCATTCACTATATGCTGGAATATGATGTAAAAAACACCCATGGTAAGAAGAGGGTTTAGGAACATCCATACAGTACCGAACATAGAACCAGCAAAGGCTATTTTTATATCCCTCTTTATGAGCTGATAAAGAACATAGACCAAACGCATGAAGGATCATTTTATAGTATTGCCTTTTCTCAAAACAGAGGTTATAATATAACTCCTAAAAATCCAAAATAGGAGAAGGAAATGAAAACTTACAGGGTAAAAGAGGAGAATATAGAAAGGAAATGGTGGGTAGTTGATGCAAAGGATAAAAGTCTCGGTAGGCTCGCCTCCGAGATAGCCAAGGTGCTAAGAGGAAAGCACAAGCCTTACTATCAGCAGGATGTAGATTGTGGAGACTTTGTGATTGTCATAAACGCAGATAAAGTGGGCATTACTGGGAAAAAGCTTCATCAAAAAGTTTACCACTTTCACAGCAATTATCCTGGTGGCTTAAAGGATAGGAGCCTAGAATGGATGATAAAAAACAAGCCAGAAGAGGTCATAGAGCTTGCTGTTAAAAGGATGCTTCCAAAAAATAGGCTCGGACATAGAATGGTGAAGAGACTAAAAGTATACAGAAGCTCAGAACATCCCCATCTGGCTCAAAAGCCAGAAGTAATGGAGGTAAAGGTATGATAAAAAAGCTGAAGGATTTTAAAATTGGCTTTGATAATGCTTACTATGGAACGGGGAGAAGAAAGGAGAGCATAGCAAGGGTTTGGCTTCTTAGGAACACAGACAAGATGGTGGTAAAGTCCAAAGATAGTGGGAAGGAGTTCAATCTAAAGGATTACTTGCAAAGGGAAGCTCTCTTCCAGAAAGTTCTCTATCCCTTCAGAGTTGCTGGGTTTGACGGTAAGTTTGGGGTCTATGCAACGGTAGAGGGTGGTGGCATATCTGGCCAGGCAGAAGCCATTATGTACGGCGTAGCAAGGGCCCTTCTCAAGTATAACCCAGATATAAGACAATCACTTAAGAGAGCAGGATTGCTAAAGAGGGATGCAAGGGAGAAAGAAAGGAAGAAGTACGGTCTTATGAAGGCACGCAAAGGCTATAGATGGAGCAAACGCTGAGGGTATGCATCTATGGTGCAACTGGCTATACAGGCATAGAGCTCCTGAGAATACTCTCAAACCACCCGTACGTAAGAGTAGTTTCATTAACTTCGCAAACATACAAAGGCAAGTATATTTCTGACCTCTTCCCTTACTTTTCTGATTGGTACGTATCCCAAAGGCCATTGGTGGAAGAACCTGATGAAGAATTTGATCTGGCTTTTCTCTGTCTTCCACACGATGCCTCCCTTGAGCTTGTACCCAATCTTCTTAGCATGGGTAAAAAGGTCATAGACCTCTCTGGTGCGTACAGAATAAGGAATGCATCCCTTTATCCCGCATTTTACGGCTTTGAGCATAAGTATCCTTCTATCCTTGAGAGGGCAGTTTACGGTCTTCCAGAGGTCTTCAGAGATAGCATAAAAGGCGCAGACATAGTTTCAAATCCAGGATGTTATCCTACTGCTGCCCTTCTCAGTCTTTATCCACTCTTGAAAGCTAAAGTTAGCTTTGAGAAGGTCATAATCGATGCTGTATCTGGAGTCTCCGGGGCTGGCAGAAGGACAGCCCAGTCTTTTCATTACCCGGAGATGGAACAGAACGCCTTTGCATACTCAGTTTCAAAACACAGGCATACGCCAGAAATTGAAGATGTAATAGAAAGGGTTTCTGGAAGGAAGGTTTCCATTAGGTTCACTCCTAAGGTTGTTCCCATGTCTAGGGGGATGCTCTCAACAACTTACGTCTATATGGAAAAGTTAGACCTTTTGGAACTCTTTGTTGAAATTTACAGAGAAGAGAATTACGTAAAGATAGTAAGCAATCCACCCATGACTAAGTATGTCTTGGGAACAAATCTGTGTTTTATCTTTCCCTATTACGATGAAAGGACAGGTGTTGCTACGATTGTGAGCACTATAGATAACTTAGGGAAGGGGGCTTCTGGACAGGCTGTACAGAGTATGAACATCATGATGAGCATAGAAGAGACTGTTGGAATAGAAAAGAGGGCTTTATTCCCTTAGCTCGAAAGCTCTTGCCTTATCATTTCCAGAAGGTGTAAAAGCACTCTCTTCACATCCTCTTTATTGAGAGCAGAGAGAGGAAGAACTGGTATACCTTCATCTTTGTCAATATCTAAGGCTGTCATTATATCTTCTGGAGGCCATGCGTTTGGAAGGTCCTGCTTGTTTGCGCCAACAACCATAGGTACTGGGAACCTTGATTGGAAGAAGTTTATTATCCTTCTCGCCTCGTTAAAAGTTGATGGGTCTCTGCTATCAACCAGAAGTATGATACCAAGAGCACCCTCCCCTAGTATATCCCACATAAAGTCAAACCTGGACTGTCCAGGGGTACCAAAAAGGTAAAGCTCATGCTCATCATCTATCTTTATCTTCCCAAAATCCATGGCTACAGTGGTATGGTCCTTTATACCTTTCTCCCCAGATAAGCTCGTTTTTCTTTCTGTTTTCACCGTCTTTATATCACTCACCGTGTTTATAAACTGTGTCTTACCTGCAGCGAAAGGTCCGGCTATAACTATCTTTATCTTCTTTATGGCCTTCATTACATCCCCTTTATCTTCTCAATGATCTTGGCAAGTAGCTCAAGGGTTATAGATGGCTTTTGCTTCCTTTCCCTTTTCTTCCTTCTTATTACACCCAACGCTAAAAAACCGTACAAGGCCCTGTCCACTGTGAGATTATCAAGTCCAGATTGACGCCTTATGTCTAAAACATTTCTTTCACCGTCAACGAGCGACAGAACTTTACTCTCCTCCTGCGATAGCTCAGCTCTTTCCTTTTTCCCTGTGTTATTTGGAAGACTTTCAAACACAAGCATCTCATCGGATATCTTTCTCTCAACCTCCTCAGGACTCAGAAGTCTCGAAGCATACATTATGAGCTTTTCTATTGGGTATTTAATGGGTAACTCGGAGTTATAGCTTATAAAACCTGGTGTGAAAGAAAAAATACCATCCTTAGCATCCAACCTGTTTATAAGAAATATCTCTACAGTCTTTGGAAGGTTCTCCTTTGATATCCTCAGCTTATCTATAAGATGGTCAAAATCTCTCTCTGCATAAACTCTAAATATTCTGTCTACGGGTCTTGCAAAGACTATCTCTCCGTCCTTAACGTAATAAGATACTGTAAAATCCTGCCATTCTATGATCAGAATACCGCTCTTCCTGTCCTTTGCAAGTACTTGAAATATATCCACAAAGCTAAAGGTGCTAAGGTCACCAGTGAGAACCATTTATATCATCTCTTTCAACTTTTGTTGGGCTTTCTTTATCTCCATGAGCAAAAGCCCTAACTTGGCGTTATTGTCAGCAAGCACTACCATAACAGCGTCCTGACCAACGCCAGTTAGAATGACGTACCCATTGTGCCCCTTAATAGTTATCTGCTCAAGCGTACCTTTTGCTAACTCTTCTGAAACTCTCTCACCTAGGGATAGAATGGCAGCACTCATGGCAGCCAATCTATCCTCTTCAAAGCCAGGCTTGAGAACAGAGGATATGGGAAGTCCATCAGCAGAAAATAAAGAAGCACCTTCTAACCCGCTGCTTTTTATGAGCTCCTGAAGCACCTGCATATACTTGTCCATTTTTCCCTCCTATTTTACAATATAGTATATACTAAAACAATAGATCGAACAAGAGACCCGCTAACCACGACATAAAAAAACAAGAAACGGTGTACACAAGAACTATCCTCTTGGGTAAAAAGCTCATTGTGGCCAATATCGTTGGTACGCATATGCCACTGCCACCAAGCATGAAGGTGAGTGCGTTTCCATGAGTGAAACCTACCTGCAAAAGAGCCTTTGCTATGGGTACATCCTCCCCAGAACAAACATATACAGGTACAGAAACAAGAGCTATGAGAGGATAAGAAAGGGGTGTGCCTGCTACATAGCTGACAAGCTCCATTGGCAGAAAGGCTTTTATCAGGGCTGCTATAAATATTCCCAACAGTAGGTACTTACCAGTTGATAAAAGAGTGAATTTAAAGGATTTTAAAAAAACATTACCTTTACTCTCCGTACCGCTGAATCCTCCAAGAAGAGGTATTGCTCTTTCCTTTTTATAGAACATACCTACGCTGTAAGCTAAAAGTATAGCAAAAAGAAACACGCCAAAAACTCTGAAAAGCGTCATCTCAAGTCCAAAGAAAGCAAAGGTGAGCGTTACAGTTATAGGAGAGACCACTGGAGCAACGACCAAAAAAGCTAGAACTGGTGCGTACGTCCTTGAAAAGTTGTTTATAAGGTTAGCTACTGGTATCATAGAACAGGAACAGACAGGAAGTAAACCACCTAAAAAACCGGTAAAGATAGGCGCTGTCTTTTCATTCTTTAATGCCTTCCTCAACCAGGAAAGGCTCACATAGGTTTGTATTATGGAAGTTATCAGCGCTGCCAGAACAAAGTAAGGTACTATCTCTACGGCATAACCATAGAAGGTGTTTAAAAAAACTCTCATATACTCCATGGTTTTTAAATTTAAGAGACCATTCCAAAGGAGAAGAGGGATCCATCATACTATTTCAAGCTGGGAAAATACAAAGGGTATCTCGTAATCTGCAGATTCCTTTGAATCCGAGGCATGTATGGCATTTTTCCCTTTGTCTGTACCAAAGAGAGCCCTTATAGAGTTTGGAGCTGTTTTTCTTGCTTCCTGGCTATCCGTTGGACCTATCAGGTCCCTCACTCTTTTTATAGCATTTTCCCCTTCCAATATGCATGCCACTATTGGACCAGATGTCATAAAATCCACAAGCTCTCTGTAAAAACTCCTCTCTCTATGCACTATGTAAAAGTTCTCTGCCTGCTCTTTGGTAAACCTAAGGAGCTTCATAGCTCTCAAGCTAAGTCCTTGTGACAGGAATATATCTATTATCTTTCCAGTGGCACCCATTTCGAAAGCATCGGGCTTTATTATTACCAATGTCCTTTCCATGCTCATTCCCTCAATACCTTTTCAAGGTTCCTTTTTACAGAAGTATCCAACACAAAGCTGGCTGTTTTCACAACAAAGCCACCGATCAGCGAAGGGTCCTCTCTAACTTCAAACTCAAGGTCCCTTCCAACAAGCTTACTGAGAACATTCTTTATCCTTTCAACCTGAACCATATCTGCATCCTTCGCAAGAAAAAGGTATGCTTTGGCCAACTTAAGAAGGTTTTCCATCTCACGGTCGTATAATCTCTTTATCTCTTCTATCATTGGGAAGGCTCCAACCTCCACAAGTAAGTGCATAACCTTATCTATGTCCTTGGTTAGACCAAACTTTCCCCTTAGGTTTTCCATGTAAGCCTTCTTTTTGTCAACAGGTATAAGAGGGTTGAGCATAAAATCCCTAAACTCTTTTTCCCTTCTGTAGAGCTTTGATAAAAGGTCCAAGAAGTCAGAAGCTTGGACCATGGTCTTTTTCTCCTTGGGAAGGCTGCTTATGAGCTTTTTGGCTAACTTCCTTGCAAGGTCTACGTTCTTTTGCATGCTTCCTCCATTTTTCTTATAGACTTTTCTATGTACCTTCTTTGAATTTGAGGGTCCTTAAAGGCCTCTTCAAGCATTCTTGCAGACACATACTTTGCCTCCTCCATACCATAGCGTACCAATTCTTCTTTTGCTTTCTTTGTTTCTATCTCTATCACCTCTTTAGCTTTTTCTTTTATCCTATCTGCCATGTCCTGAGCCTTTTTTATCTCTTCCTCCTTGATGTAGTCGGCTGTTTCCTCAGCCAATCTTATCTGTTCTTTGTACCTTCTTTGAGCATCCTCATACTCAAATTTTGCCTTATTGAGGTCCTGTTTGGCGGATTCAAGCTCCTTCTCAGAATGGTTTAACCTTTCCGTTAAACCTATAAAGTACTTACCAAAAGCCTCGGATACGGGCCTACGTGCAAAAAAGTAAACTATACCCAATAAAAGCAGTATGTTAAAACCTTTCCATAAGAGCTCTATGGTGTGGTGTCCTCCTTCTGTCATGCCGCTTCCTCCAAGAGCTTGTCCCTTATGAGCCTTGCCACATCCTCTATCCTATCCTTTAGCTTCTTCTTCTCCTCCTCCAGCGTCCTTCTAAGCTCATTAACAGCCCTTGTGATCTCTTCCTGTGCTTCTCCTTCCGCACGCGCTATTATTTCTTCCTTCATTTTCTCCGCTTCCTTCCTTGCTTTCTCCAATACAGCGTTTGATTCCCTTTTTCCTTCCTCAAGTATCTTTGATGCTTCCGAAAGAAGCTTAGAAGCTTCTTCCCTTAGAGCTTTGGCTTCTTCGTAATTTTTTTCCGTTATTCTCTCCCTTTCTTCTATGACCTTTGAGTATGGCTTGACAAAAATATAGTTTACAAGAAACATAAAGAGGAGAAACAGACCTGCCTGTATAAAAAGGGTGTAGTTTGGATAAAGAGCCTGCTGTATATCCATCCAAAACCTCCGTATAATATTCTAACATGCTTGAAGAACTTATAGCAACTGGTTTTTACGTTGGAAGAATGAAGTACGCACCAGGCAGCTTTGGAACTCTTTTGGGTATACCATTAGTTTACCTCTTTGCTTTCAAATGGTGGGTGGTGTTTACCCTTGGAATATTCCTTTACCTTTTGGCCCTTTGGTCTTCTAACTATATGATAGATATGACAAAAGAAAGGGATCCAGAAGAGGTAGTTATAGATGAAGTTCTCGGATACTTCCTCTCTTACATGTTTGTGGAACCAACCATAAAGACAATCCTCGTTGGTTTTATAACTTTCCGTGTTCTTGATATTGTAAAACCTTATCCCATAAAGCTTTTTGAGAGACTGCCAAAGGGACATGGCGTTGTGGCAGATGATGCAGTCTCTGGCTTAGTAAACGCAGTTATTCTTTTCTTCCTTTTCGATTAGCTGTACGTACTTGACTCCGGCAAGGAGAACAGTGAAGGATAGGTTTAACCATATCAAAAAGAGCAGAACAGAACCCATCAAACCATACAGAGGATTCAGGAGTATTATTTTAACTACAAACAAAGTGAATATCTTGTTGAGGAAAAAGAAGCTTATAGATACAAAAAAAGCACCTTGGGAAAGATAAAGTACATTAAACCCAAGAGGAAGAAAAAGATAGTACACAAGGAAAATAACGAGCCAGAGAGATAGGAAGTTTACAACATAGAACACATAGCTAAAAAAGCCTATCAAGTAATACTTTATAACAGACATAAGCAGAAAGATGAAGGAGAGGACAAAAGTATAAGCAACTATAAGCAGGGGTGTCTTTATCCAAAAAGTGTATTCCTTCTCTCTGTAAGCTTGGGAGAGTACGTACAAGAAGGCCCTGTGTATTGATTTAGAAAATCCAACGGAAAAAAAGTAGGCTATCAGAACAGATATTATGGAGCCAGACACTCTATGTTCGTATATCTCAAATATCTTAAGGATCATGCCTCCTGCCTGCTCGGGGAAGGAGCGAGAAAAGTAGCCTGCAAGCCTATCAAAATCAAAAAAGGGTAAGAAGGAAGCTATGAAGTTGAAAAAGAGAGCCAAGGAGCCAAGAACCATAAGAAAGTTATAAGTAAGCGAAGCAGCGTGGTAGGTATAGCCTTCGTACACAGAAAGGTAAAGGGCTTTAAACCCAAGTTTTATACTATCAAACAACTTCATAATCTACGGTACCTCCCAATGGGCTTAAGAATGTATATCTGTTCCCATCCCTTTTGAGTATATAGTTGGGCATTATGGGTACCTTTCCCTTTCCACCAGGTAAGTCAACTGCGTATATGGGTATGCCCATCCCGGAAAGTCTCCCTATCAGATATCTCATTATCTCTATCCCCCTTTCTATACTCGTTCTGAAGTGTATGGCTCCCTTTATTGGGTCGCAATGGAAGAGATACTGAGGCTTTACCTTTATCCTGAGCAAGCTTCTGAAAAGTTCAAGCATAGTTTGAGGCTCGTCGTTTACACCCTTAAGAAGTACTGTCTGGTTGTTAATTGGTATGCCCCTTCTCAGAAGATTCTCAACGGCCTCCTGAGATTCTTCAGTTATCTCCTTTGGATGGTTAAAATGGGTGTTTATCCATATTGGAGAATGTTTTTCAAGTATATCCAAGAGCTTGTTGTCAAAGAATCTCTGCGGTGTAAGGACTGGCAACCTCGTTCCAAACCTTATTATTTCCAAATGCTTTATTTTCCTCAGCTCAGAAAGAAGAAACTCCAACTTCTCGTAGCTTAAAGAAAGTGGTTCACCACCTGATATGAGCACATCCTTTATTTCATCATGCCTTTTTATGTAATCTACCATAACTGATAGTTCTTCCTTAGTCCTTGACCTTTCTCCATGGGAAAATATCCTTTTCCTCATACAGTGTCTACAGTAGACAGCACAAAAGGTTGTAACTGTGATCATCGCCCTGTCTGGATACCTGTGGGTTAGCCCAGGTACTTCTCCCTCTTCCTTAAAGGGGTCCGGGTCTCCAAGTTCTTGAATTTCTTTATCTACTTCTTCGTACCTTGGAATAGCCTGAAGTCTTATGGGGTCTCTTGGGTCTTCGGGGTTCACCAGAGAAAGGTAGTAAGGAGTTATGGCCATTGGGTATAGCCCTTTAGTTCTCTCTATCCCCTCTACCTCTTCTGGAAGAAGCTTTATGTACTTTTCAAGCTCTTCCCTTATTTTTATTCTATGTTTAATCTGCCAGCTATAGTCTCTCCAAAGTTTATCCTTTACGCTCTCAAAAAACCTTCTCATAGCATTATATTATTATGTGATGGAGAGCATATTTGCATGGGGTCTTAGCTTTAAGACTGCACCCATAGAGTTTAGGGAAGGGGTTGCATGCAGTAGGGAGGAGATAGAATACCTGCTTCCAGCATTAAAAACAACAAGGGATATAAAGGAGCTTGTTATCCTTTCCACCTGTAACAGGGTTGAGATCTATTCAAGAACGGATGGGTACGATTCTATGCGTCAACTCGTAAACGATTTTTTATCTATAAAAAGGGTAAGTATGGATCTGTGGAAGCACTCCTTCCTTTTGAAGGGAAGGGAGGCGTTGCTTCACATATTTAGCGTTGCTTCAAGCCTTGATTCTATGGTTGTTGGGGAAACTCAGATAACATCACAGTTCAAAGAGGCCTTTAGAATAGCAAAAGAAGTGGGAACTACGGGAAAGATCTTCAACAGGCTCTACGAGAAAGCTCTAAGAACAGCAAAGAGGATAAGAACGGAGACGAGTATAAGCAAGAACGCTGTTTCCATAAGCTATGTTGCCGTTGAACTTGCAAGGAAGATATTCGGAGACCTGAAAAAGGCAAGGGTACTTCTTGTTGGTGCTGGTGAGATGGCAGAGCTTGCATCCACGTACATGAAAAAGTTTCAGGCTCAGATATTCATAACAAACAGAACTTACGAAAGGGCTGTAGAACTTGCGCAAAGGCTTGATGGGCATGCTCTTAGGTTTGAAGGCATCTCTGAATATATAAGCGAATTCGATATAGTGATCCTTTCAACAAGTTCGAAGGATTTTATACTAAAGAGAGACGAAGTAAAAAGGGCTATGAAGGTCAGGAAATATAACCCTATGTTCATCATAGATATATCTGTGCCAAGAAATGCAGACCCTTCTATAGATGAGCTTGATGAGGTTTTCCTTTATAACATAGATGACCTAAAAAGCATAGCGGAGAAAAACCTTATGGAAAGGTTAAAGGAAAAAGAAAAGGGGGAGATAATCCTTTGGGACGAGGTGGAAAAGTTCATAAGATGGCTTCATCTCCTGAGCGTGGAGGATTACATAATAAGAATAAAGGAAGAGTGGAAGGACTTAGAGGCTAAGGAACCGGCGGTAAGAAGGCTCATACACTCCGTTGTTGAGGAGATAAGGAAGCAACCATCTATGGCAGAAAGATTGTATAAAATATTCGTCAAGGAGGTAGAGTATGGAAACGCGTTCAGAGGGTTATCCCATGTCTATAACAGAGCTGATGGAGCTTGAATCCGAGTATTCCATAAAAGCCTACATTCTAATAAAAGCAGACCCGAGAGAGATACCGTCCATCATGCTTGCTCTTTCAACTTTTGATGGTGTAAAAACAGCAGATGTAGTAACTGGTCCATACGATATTATAGTTTTTTCTGAACTTAGAAATCAAGATGAGCTTGGTAGATTAGTTATAAATAAGATACACTCGTTGGAAGGTGTGAAGGAAGCACTCACCTGTGTAGTGGTCAGGATATGACTTATCCAAAGGTGTTGGATGGGGAGGATAGAATAACCGTTGTATACTCAGAAGAGGAACCAGTTTACTTAGAAGAGGATGATGGTGTTCTCATATACTACTCTAAAAAGTGGGAAGTGGTAAAGATTATAATAAGGAAGGATGAAAAACATAACATCATATTCTTCTGAGAGCTTAGTAATAGAAGGAGGAAGAAGGCTAAAGGGGCAGGTTGAGGTCTCTGGTTCAAAGAACGCATCCCTTCCTCTGATGATGTCTGTGCTTATGACGGATGAAGTTTGCTATATTGAGAACGTTCCAAGGCTCCTTGATGTAGAAAACACGTTAGAACTCCTAAAGATTTTAGGAGCTGAGTTTGAATACAAGGATAAAGTCTTAAGGGTTGATGCTTCAAACCTAAGCAACTATGTGGCTCCAGACTATATCGTTAGGAGGATGAGGGCGTCTGTGCTTGCCATGGGCCCTCTCCTTTCAAGGTTTGGTAAAGCTACTGTTTCTATGCCTGGAGGATGTTCCATAGGTGTAAGGAGCATAGACCAGCACCTGAGGGTCTTTGAAAAGGGTGGGGCTAGCATAAGAGTTGAGCATGGATACATACACTTAGAACTAAAAAAAATAAAGCCAGTGGAACACACTTTTGATGTTATCACAGTAACTGGAACGGAGAACGCCATCATGTTTCTGAGCAGATGCGAAAAGAGAAGCATTCTAAGGAACATAGCCCTTGAACCGGAGGTAATAGACCTTGTGGAGGCTCTCAGGAAAATGGGTGTTGAAATAGAAATAGAGGGTAGGGTTGCGGTAATAAGGGGGATGTCCCAACTGAGGGGCTTTAGACACAGAGTTATACCAGACAGGATAGAGGCGGGCACTTTTCTCGTCGCAAGTTTTATGACAGGGGGGGATGTAGAGCTTCTGGGAGCCTACCCTCAACATCTGGGCAGTGTGCTGGAAAAGCTCTACGAAGCTGGAGCAAGCATAGAGGTAAAAGATAAGGATAGAATAAGGATATACTCCAAGGATGAGAGAATAAGACCTTTAACTATACAAACTTCTGAATATCCCGGATTTCCTACAGACATGCAAGCTCAGTTTATTGCTATGTGTTGTATAGCGGATGGCACTTCAGAGGTCACAGAAAACATATTTGAAAATAGGTTTCAGCATGTGGCAGAACTTCAGAGGATGGGAGCAAGCATACACATAAATGGAAGAACCGCAATAGTAAGAAAGACGGAAAGATTAACTGGTGCTGAAGTTTTTTCCACTGACCTGAGAGCTTCTGCGAGCTTGGTTCTCGCTGGGCTTGTGGCAGAGGGAACGACTATTGTAAGGGATATACACCATCTGGAAAGAGGATACGAAAGGATGGATGAAAAGCTAAGGAAGTTAGGGGCGCATATAGAAAAGCGCCCACTACATAGCCTTATTTGACCTCTATCTCTTTCTCCTTTGCCACTTGCGTTTTTGGTAGTCTTATATCCAAAACACCGTCCTTGTATTCTGCTTTAATATCTTCCATCTTCACGTCTGAGGGTAAAGTTATCACTCTTTCAAATTTTCCATAAACCCTCTCTACTCTATGTACGGTCTCTGTCTTTTCTTCTCTCTCTTCCTTCTTTTCACCCTTCAGATAAAGCATGTTGTCCTTAATGCTAACTTTAATATCTTCCTTCCTTACACCTGGAAGCTCAGCCTTGACAACAACCTCCTTATCTGTTTCGTACACCTCAACGGCTGGTGAAAAGGCTCTCTCTACCTCCTCCGCTGGCCAGATCTCCGATATTAACCTATCAAACTCCCTTCTTATCCTTTCAAGCTCTGCTATTGGGCTCCAAAGTGAAAGTCCTCTTCTCATGCTCCTACCTCCTTTTAAGTTTTTATAAGAATAAAGATAAAAAGCTACGCTTATAAAGTCAAGTCTTCAAAGCCTATACAAACAGCACCCATTGACATCATCTCCTCTATGGCTCTGTCTGAATCCCCAGAATGTACATCAACCCCCTTTATACCATCAAGCAGGATAAAGGAGGAGTATCCAAGGTTAAGGGCTCCCAAAACCGTATTCTTAACGCAATAGTCTGTAGCAACTCCACCAACAAAAACACGCCTTACTGCCCTTTCTTTTAAAAGTTCATTCAGGAGAGTTCCCTGAAAGCCAGAGTAAGCGTCAAAATCTCTACTTGTACCCTTAGAGATGATGAACTTGTTATCCACAGGTATTATTAAATCTTTGTGAAATTTGGCTCCTTCTGTATCTTGTACACAGTGGGGAGGCCATACACCACCATAACCTTCAAAGGATATGTGTTCCTTTGGATGCCAGTCTCTTGTAAAATACACAGGAAGACCTTTGGAAGAGAATGTTTCTATGTATCTGTTCAATCTGGGTACTACCTTATCTCCGTCTGGAACTGGAAGTGCACCCCACGGCATAAAGTCGTTTTGCATATCAACCACTATCAGAGCATCCTTCGCAGTAAGTTTCAATCTCATAGCTTCACCTCCATCAGAGTTTGATGGGTATTTCTCCCTTTAATTTAATATCTTCTAAACTAACCTGGCACACGTAAGCCCTTACCTCATGACCAGCATCAAAGAAGTTTTTCAGCATTTTGGAAAAAGAAGGGTCTGTATCCCAGTTGGGAGAGAAGACTTTGGCATCTTCCCTCATAACGACAAAAATAACCTTAGGTACAAACTCAGGATAAACTTTCATAAGAAGTTCTATGTGTTTCCTTCCCCTCTCTGTAGGTGCATCTGGGAAAAGAGCAATGCCTTCCTTCACAAGGTTTACAGATTTTACTTCTATAAGGGTGTTGTCTAGAAGTAAGTCTAACCTTCTGTTGAGAATTCTGGGCTCATAGGTTACCTTCCCACTAAGGCTCTCTACGTATACCTTTGTGGCTAACTGAGAATCTACACATACAAGCGTGTTTTCATGCAAGACAAGCAAAACCTCATAAGGATACTTACCACTCTCCTTCTTTCTCAGATAGACCCTCTTGCCTCTGCAAAGAAGCTCCGTTAATCTACCCGTGTTTCTTACATACGCGTAAAAGGTCTTCTTATCTATTTTTACAAGGCACACAAAGCGGTTTATCCTGCTTAAAAACTCAGCCTCTATGAGCTTGGGAAATCTCATTTTTAGAAAAGCCCTACCGGGCGGTAGGGCAAACAATTAGGGGAGGGAGGGGGAGGGAGTTTGTCACTCCCACGTTTATAACCTACATAATATAGTATATAATATAAAAAAATTTTGTCAAGGGGTGTAAAAAAAACAGGCCGGTTTTAAAGAGATGGATAGCATTCATGGCTTTGCTACTGCGCTTATCCATAGTTATAAACCAAAAGTTCACGGTTGGTAGGAATGCCTGAGAGGGAGGCAGATGTCTGGCTGTATTTTAAACACCCTGGAGGTCATTTATAAGGGCTATGGCAACAGAGTAGTCCATCTCATGAGAGAGGGAAACTATAATTGTAACATTTACAAGAAGGTGTGAAAGGTCATCTCTGAGAATACTAACCTTTGCTGGCTTTCCTCTGTTCCCTACGACCTCTATATCAGAAAACTTTAAAACTATGCCAAACCTTTGGTAAAAGGCTTTCAGTACTGCCTCCTTACAAGCCCATCTGGCAGAAAGGCACTGGTAAAAGGATTTTTGGGACATACAGTAAGATAGCTCTCTTGGTGTGTACACACGGTTCAGGAATTTGTCTCCGAATCGTTCTATAGCCCTTTTTATTCTCTCATTCTTTATTATATCTATACCAACCATCTTGAACTAAAAGCCTAGTTGCATAAAATTATAGAACTATGAAGTGGAAAGTATTCTTTATCCTTTCAATGGTCTTCCTTTTTGCATGTAACAAAGCTCAAAACAACAGCCCCTCATCCCAGATGAAAGATATAACGCCAAAAGGTGAGCACAACCTCCTCATAGTGGAGAGTGAAAGCTGTATATACTGCAAGCAACTGGACAAGGACCTCAAAAGCGATGAAAATCTCAAAGTAGCCCTTCAAAGTATGAACATTTACAGGATTCTCTACGAGAGCAACTCAAAGGTTAAGTATAAGCTTGAGGGGAAAGAAGGAGTAAAAAGCGAAGAAGAGCTCGCAAAAATGCTAAGGGTCAATTCCTTTCCGTATTTGCTCTTTTATAACAGAAAGGGTAACATAGTTCTGAGCATACCAGGTTATGTAGAACCTAAAGCTTTAGCCTGCATAGTTGACTATGTCAAAGATGAAGAGTACAAAAAGAAGAAGGTCCAAGATTATCTGAGAGAAAGGCAGTGCGTTTGAAGCTTTTGATCTTTGACCTGGATGGAACTCTGATAGATTCCCATATAGACATAGCTTTTCATTTAAACAGAGTTTTGAAGGACCTTGGAAGAAAACAGATAGACCATAAGAGAATAAAGGGAATGATAGGTAGCGGAGCAAGAAAACTCATAGAGAACCTTTTTCCAGAGCATCAGGTAGAAATAGCCTTAGAGCTCTTTAGGAAGTATTATATGAAAGAACCAGTTATTTATACAGAGCCTTACGAAGGGATAGAGGAGCTTCTGGAATTTATAAAAACAAATGGCAAAAGAATAACTGTGGTAACAAACAAATCGGAAAGCCTGTCTAAGGAGATACTAAGAAGGTTAGAGCTTCACAAACATATAGACCTTTTAGTAGGGGGTGATACTTTTCAAGAGAAGAAGCCATCTCCTCTGCCCATCCTAAAGGTTTTGGAATACTTTGGTCTACATCCAAAAGATGCTATGATGGTAGGGGATACGGATGCAGACATAGTTGCTGGAAAAGAGGCTGGTGTATGGACAACTCTGGCAGAATGGGGCTATTCTGATGCAAACGGTACAAAACCAGACTTTTTTGTATCAGAGCCAAAAGGTCTTATATCTCTACTTGAAAAAGCTTTATCTTAGATGTTTTACCTCTTATAAGCACTACTCTGCTCTTAGGAACTCCAAAATGCTCACCTAGGAGCTCTACTATTCTGTTGTTCGCCCTTCCCTTTTCTGCAGGTTCTTTCACTGCCACCTCATAAACCTCATCCGACAACTTTTTTACATACTCATCTTTTGAGCCTGGCTTTGCCCTAACTTCTATCATCATTCCTCCAGAACCTCCTTGGAGATCGTGTAAGCGATCGTATAGACAACCACAAAACCGTCTATACCATGCTCCCTTGCGTGAGTTATCTTTATATCAACTATTCTACCACCCTCCATTTCAATGCCAGAAATTGCTTCGTTTAACTTCTCTGTTATCTCCTTTGTAGTACCTTCAAGGTCTACGATCAAGCATCTGACCTTATCCATCAAGAAGATTATAAGCTCAAATCTTCTTTATGGGTATATTGTACTTCTTCAATCTGTAATTGAGCTGTCTAACTGTCATACCAAGCAATCTTGCCGCTTTTGCTTGAACATAACCAACCTTCTCGAGAGTCTCTATGATCATGGACCTTTCATCTTTTGGCACATAAACAGTGGGATCTTTTTGTCCTTTTATTCCCACCTGCGTATTCTCTTTTTCAGTATCCTCCTTCTTAATATGAGAAAAACATACACCTGTACCTATGCACGATAGGTCGCTCATCTTTATAAGGTCCGTGTTGGATGATATGGCGGCTCTTGTCAGACAGTTGATCAGTTCCCTTACATTACCTGGAAAATCACAGGATGTTATCGCCTTCAATGTGCTCTCTTCAACCTTTAACTTTCTACCTATCATACTGCCGAGCTGGGTTAGGTAATGCTGAACTAAAACGGGGATGTCCTCCTTCCTCTCTCTTAAAGGCGGAATATATATGGGGTAGATAGCTATCCTATAATATAGGTCTTCTCTGAACGCTCCCTTTGCTACCATATTTTCAAGGTTTTTATTCGTTGCAACTATGATCCTGACATCAGACCTCTGCGTTTTTGTGCTACCAAGCCTCTCAAATTCCTTTGTCTGCATAAACCTTAAAAGCTTTGCCTGAATGGTAAGGCTTAAGTCTCCTATCTCATCAAAGAATATAGTTCCCCCATTTGCTGCCTCAAGCTTGCCTATCTTTGTGGTGTAAGCACCGGTGAATGCACCCTTTTCATAACCGAAAAGCTCTGCTTCGAGTAATTCTGTGGGAATCGCTGAACAGTTAATCTCAACAAAGGGGCGGTTTTTCCTTTTAGAAAAGTAATGGATAGCTTTGGCAAGTGTAGTCTTGCCTGTTCCAGATTCCCCCCTTATCATCACGGTAACGTCCAATTCAGCTATCTTCAAAACCTGTTTTACGATGCTTTGATAAGCCCTACTTACGCCTATGAACCCTTCAACCTTAAACTTTTTTATAAACTCTCTCTTAAGCGTCGCTATCTCTTCTTTAAGGACACTCTCCCTCTCGTTTAGCTTCATGTAAGTGTATATATAATTCCCTATAAGGTTCGCTATCATGAGAAGTAGGTCTGCTAAGTATGCCGTTGCGATAAATCCCTTGTTTATATCAACTGTTATAACGCCTACGATCTTGTCGTTGTACCTAATTGGAACACCTATGAAGCTTACATCGTTTAGCCTTTCTCTCTTGATCTTGTTTAAGAAAAGTGGCTCTTCCATAAGATTCTTAATAACAACAGGATAGCCCTTTCCAAATATAAAGCCTACCACACCTTCTTCCTTATCAAGCGTTACGTTGCTCTCATTCACACCAATGCTCGAAACCAAAGATACGCTAGATGTATCTGTATTGGCAACGTAAAGGGCCACCCTCCTAACACCTTCTAACTCACCAAGCATATATACTAAGTCTTTCATTAACTGCCCAGGGTTTAAATTCATTGTGGTGAGTTTTTTTGATAAGTTATAAAGTAGTTGAAGTTCAGCACTCATAAACCTCTTTAAAATCTCCATATCCATCCTAAAATAATATATGCAACATCTGTACCAATGGAATAAAAAGGTTTTGTAATTTTTCTTACATTTTTTTGTAACAAAGTTTACAAAAAACATAATAAAAACCTGGCATATTCTTTGCACAATAATGTCTAGGATGAGGGTGAAACTGTTGGGCTACCTTGGGTATGTTGCTGGAAAGGAGGTCATTGAAATAGAAAACGTTAAAAACATAAAGGATGTGCTTGACAGGGTTTCAAACTTAAAGGGTATGGATGCACTCCTTTACAGCGGAGGCCAGTTGTGGGAGGGCATACTTCTAATACTAAACGGTAGACTGGTTTGTAAGGACACGGAGGTGGTGAAGGAAGATGACGAGCTTGTGATAACACTTCCAACTGCAGGAGGCTAAGATGATAAGGTTAAACTTAGACCTTTGTTCAGGATGCAAAAGGTGCATGTTGGCCTGTTCCTTTTATAAAAAGGGAGGTTTTAATCCAAGGTACTCCTCCATTGAAATAAAAACGGACATAGGGAATAAACCCATCGCATACAGGTTAGGCTATTGTGAAGATTGTCAGGAATTGTACTGTATTGATTTTTGTCTTCTAAATGCTTTGGAGTTTGTGTCATGAGTTGGTGGGGAAGGTATCTTCTAATAGACCTTACAGAAAGGAAGTACGATGTTTACGAAGTACCTGAAGGGCTTGTAGAGAAGTACTTAGGAGGAAACGGCTTAGGTGTATACCTTCTTTACAAGTTTACAAAAAGAGGTTCTGACCCTCTTTCAGAGGATAATCCTGTGATAATCAACACAGGCCCAGCAAACGGTACCCTTTTACCGATGGCTTCAAAACTTGCTATGTTTACCAAATCTCCCCAGACGCTGGGCTTTACCAAAGGCTTCTGCGGGGGTGAGTTTGGACAGGAAATAAAGTTTGCCGGGTGGGATGGTATTATACTCACCGGATCTTGCCATGATTGGACACATATACACATAGAGAACGATAAGGTTTACTTCAACAAGACAGAGGAACTAAAGGGTTCCTACACGAGTATTGCTCAAAAAAAGCTAAAGGAAAAGTATGGAGAGGATGTGAAAACTCTCGTTATCGGTCCAGCTGGTGAAAATCTTGTAAAGTATGCCTGCGTTATATCAGACCTAAGAGCTGTGGGCACCGGTGGTATTGGTGCTGTCCTCGGTTCAAAAAGAGTAAAGGCTATCACAGTAAGAGGGGAAAGGTTATTAAAACCTCGTAATCCTGATAAACTCATTGACTTTATAAAAGGCTTTGAGGAAAAAGTCCATAAACATCCTGGAGTTAAGAATCTTGTGATGTTTGGAACGGCTGCAGGGGTTATGCATCTTCAGCACATTGGAGCTCTGCCCTCATACAACTGGCAAAGGGAGACCTTCCCCTTTGCAGAAAAGATCAGCGGAGAATCGTTGAGGAGTAAGGTGATAAAGGATATTTCCTGTTTTGGATGCATAGTTCCCTGTGGAAAATACTCTGTGAGTAAAGATACCTTCACAGTTGGTCCGGAGTATGAGGGTATTTTTTCTATGGGAACAGCCATTGGAAACTGGGATTTGGATGAGCTGATAAGCTTGGATAGGCTGACAGACGAGCTTGGGCTTGGGCAGATACAGACCGGTGGAGTGGTAGCATGGATTATGGAGTGTTATGAGAAGGGGCTCATAAGTAGGGAAAGTTTGGATGGACTTGAGCTTAATTTTGGCAACACTGAGGCTGTCAAAAAACTATTAAAGAAGATAGCTTTTAGGGAAGGTATAGGTAATGTGCTTGCGGAAGGCTCTCAGAGGGCCTCTAAGTTCCTTGGTATAGGAGAGTCCTTTCTTTTGACAGTCAAAGGTACGGAGATAGCAGGACATTCTCCAAGGGCTGTAAAGACTCAGGCTCTTGGTTACGCTGTTTCCAACAGGGGACCAGTCCATTGCGATATAAGGCCTGGAATGGAAGAGAATAACATAGTACCCTTAGGAAAGCCAGAGGGTAAAGGAAAAATGGGTAAGGACCTTGCTGTTTGGACATGTGTGGTCAACAGCATCATCTACTGTCTTAGTGCGGAAAGGGTTGTGGGGTACGTGCTCAATGAGGAGATACTGAATATGGTTAACGCCCTAATGGATTGGGAAATCTCCATGGACGAGCTTTACAAGATAGGAGAAAGGATCTATACACTCGAAAGACTTTTCAATGTGAAAGAGGGCTTCTCCAGAAAGGATGACACGTTGCCCGATAGGATAAAGAAAGAATGTACAGAGATGGGGTACAGAACTACAGAAGAGGAACTTGTGTCTATGATAAAGGAGTTTTACAATGCCTTTGGCTGGGATAAGGAAGGTAAGCCAACAAAAGAGACGCTTGTCAGGCTTTCCTTAGAGGAGTTTATGCATGATCTATGAACCATACTCCTCCTTTCCTTTTCCAGAGGTCTTTAGAGAAGTTTACAATAATCTACCCTACTTTTTTATAAACCCTTCTGGACTAAACACATTATCCACAAAATCAAAGGAGATGCTTGTAAGGTCAAGGGCAGTTGTGGCAGAATTCCTTAAATGTGCTAACTCTGAAATAATTTTTACATCAAGCTCTACGGAAAGCAACAACCTTGCTATAAAAGGTGCTGTGTGGAACAAAAGGGGTAGCATAATTACCACCGATTTTGAACACCCCTCCATCCTACACCCTTTAAAAACTCTATCAGAAAAACAAGGCTTAAGGATAGTTTACTTAGGGACAGACAAAACAGGTTTCATAGACCCAGAGCGTGTAAAAGATGCTGTCACTGAAGATACGTTGTTGGTCACCATGGGGGCAGTGTGCAGAGAAACGGCGACGTTGAGGGATGTAAATGGAATTACAAAGGCAGTTAAAGGAGCAAATCCGAACACCCTTTGCCACTTTGATCTGTGGGGACTTTATTATCCCACCAGCCAGATTGACTTGAGGGATCTTGATATGGCAAGCTTGGATGGACCATTCCTGCTTGGACCTCAGGGAGTAGGTGTTCTTTACGTGAGAAAAAATGTAAGGGTCAAGCCTCTGATAGAAGGGGGGGTTCAGGAGAGGGGATTAAGAGCTGGAGAGGAAAATCTCTTTGGGACATTCTCACTATCCAAATCTATAGCACTTTTGATGGAAAGAGAGGAGGCTGTGAAGAAAAGCCTCAACCTTTGCGACAGATACATTATGGAAAATCTATCTCTTCCTCCAGTCTTTAAAGAAGGTTGGAAGGCTCCTGGCCTTTTTTCTTATGGTTTAAAGGACATGGAGGCAGAAATGCTAATATCCTTCATGGAAAAGAAGGGTTATTTTTTGAGCTATCCATCTCCCTGCATGGTAAACAGGGTAAAGGGTAGGATAAAGGAGAAGTGTGGTTTTGAAGACCTTCTCTTCATAAGAGTACCACCTCTTACATCCATAGGGGATATAAAAACATTCCTTAACACTCTAAGGGATGTTTTAGAAAAAATAGGGAGCATGGTATGAGGGTATTTATAACGGATACTACCTTAAGAGAGGGTATTCAGTCGGCAAGTTTTGAACTCTCTTATCAAGAGAGAAAAGATATATTCTTCTTCTTGGCTCTAATTGGTTTGGAGGAAATAGAAGCTGGTGTTCCTGCTTACAGCGAAGAAGAGAGGGAATACATAAAGGATCTTGCAGAAAGCCAGTATGCAGAAAAGCTGATCGTCTGGAATAGAGCTAACCAAAAGGATATAGAACTCGCTATCCAGTGTAAGGTTAAAAAAGTAGAGATAGCATTCCCCATATCCGACATCATGATAGAAGAAAAGTTAAGAAGGACAAGGGAATACGTGCTTGGCCTTGCTAAGAACTTAGTACCCTATGCAAAGACTCATGGCCTTTACGTGTCCGTTGGGCTTGAGGATGTATCCCGTGCTGATAAAAACTTTGTGTTCAAGTTTGTAGACCACATAAAAGAGATGGACGCAGATAGGATAAGACTATCTGATACGGTTGGAGTTTTAAATCCGATAAAGGTGGTTGAGCTTGTTAGAGAACTTTCACCCATAATAGATGTGGAGGTACATTTTCACAACGATTTTGGTATGGCTACAGCAAACTCTGTGGTAGCAGCACTTTCTGGTGCAAAGTATATAAACACATCTTTACTGGGGCTGGGTGAAAGATGTGGTATAGCTCCAACTGAAGAGGTTGTTCTCTATCTTGAAGTTGTACAGAAGATACACACAGGTATAGATATAATGGGACTTCGTCAGATGATAGACTATGTTATAAATAAGGGGCTTGAACTTGAACCTAACAAACCTATAGTAGGAAGGAACGCTTTTACGAGTAAATCAAGCATACATATCGACGGTCTTTCCAAGTCAAAAAGAACATACCTACCCTTTGACCCAGAAATCTTGGGCGTGCAAGCCACGTTATCCTATGGTACTTATTCAAAAAGGAAATAGAATTCAATCAAGTTGACTGAAAAATAAGTAAGGGGTAAAATCTTCAACATGAGTTCGAAAACTCTTAGCTATGCTGAAGAAAAGGTAGAAAAAGCAAGAAAGGTACTGCGCAGTCTTATATCTTTAAAGACGGATACAAAAAACAAAACCCTTCTCTTAGCTGCTGAGCTTATGGACAAAAAAAGGGAGCTAATAAAGGAGGAGAACGCAAAGGACATTGAGTATGCAAAGAGCTTGGGTCTTTCTTCTGCACTCATTGACAGGCTTCTTCTTGACGACAAGAGGATAAACGGTATGATGAAGGTTCTCAGGGATGTGGCTCATCTTAAAGACCCAGTTGGCGAGATAACAAGGATGTGGACATTACCAAACGGCCTGAAAGTAGGAAGGATGAGGGTTCCCTTAGGGGTTGTTTTCATCGTATACGAATCTAGACCCAATGTGACAGTTGAGGCTGCATCCCTATGCATGAAGTCATCCAACTCCATAATTTTAAGGGGTGGAAAGGAAGCCATAAACTCTAACAGGATCCTTGTGGAGATACTAAGAGAGGCAGCAAGACAGACAAGCTTCCCAGAGGATGCCATTCAGTTCATAGACAGGCCAGAGAGGGAGATAGTCTGGGAGCTTCTGCAGATGGAGGGCAAGGTAGACGTTGCTATACCGAGAGGGGGTGAGAGCCTAATAAGGGCTGTCTCCGAAAATGCAAAGGTGCCAGTGATAAAGCACTACAAAGGAGTCTGCAACATATACGTGGATGATGAGGCAGACTTACAGAAAGCCTATCACATAGTTTACAACGCTAAAGTTCAAAGACCATCTGTGTGCAATGCGGTGGAGAACCTTCTTATAAACAGAAAGACCTTGAAAGAGTTTTTTCCAAAGATGGCCTACATACTTGGAAAGGCAGGAGTGGAGTTAAGGTGCGATGATGAGAGTTTAGAAGTGATAAAGTCCAACCAAAAGCTTTCTTTTGTTAAAGCTGTGCCAGCAGAAGAGGAGGATTACTACGAGGAGTTTTTGGACCTCATACTTGCTGTAAAAGTAGTTAATGACATAGAAGAGGCTATAGATTTTATAGAAAAATATGGTTCCAAGCATTCTGATGCCATAATTACAGAGAACTACACAAGGGCTATGAAGTTTTTGACAGAGGTAGATTCAGCAGCTGTGTATGTTAACGCGTCCACAAGGTTTACAGATGGCAACGAGTTTGGAATGGGAGCAGAGATGGGTATATCTACAGATAAGATACACGCAAGGGGTCCAATGGCTTTAGAGGAGTTGACCATAGAGAAGTTCATAATCTTTGGAAATGGACAGCTCAGGGATAACGTGGGAGTTCCAGAAGAGATCATGAGAGAGATAACCTTTTAAAAGCCGTACTTCCAACCTTTCCAAAAGCCTTTTCCTTCCTCACTTGCCATTCTCTGTGCCTTTAGAAATCTCTCTTGATACTTAACGTTTGGAGGAATGGTGTAAACCTGAGCGTAACCTTCTCTTACAAGCACCTCGTTGAGCATCCTTTCCCTATCCAACCACACGTATGCCAGAATTCTTCCGTATCTATCCGTAAGTTGAACATCCGTTTCTAAATAGACTGTTTTTTTATCTATCAAACTTTTTGTAAACCTATATGCCTCTTGACCCATCTTGATCATATCTTCCAGGTCTATTCCGCTTCTTTGAGAATCCCTTCTTGCCTTTGGGTTTACATGACTTTCAGGAGTATCAACGCCGATGAGCCTTACCTTTATCTCCTCACCAGAGGAGAGCATACATTTAAAGGTATCACCGTCTGAAACGTGAACTACCTTACAGGGGACATCCTTGGAGTTTATACCAAGAGTAGGATTTTGGCTTCTATCCTCCGCACTACAGGAAGTTATGAGAAATATAAGAAAGATTAAGATAGACATATATAAGGATTATAAAAGAAAACCCCGCCGAAGCGGGGCTTTTGTCTTTTCAGAACTGTGTTTGAAGGGCCAATGTCCAGTCTGTGTAGTTCTTCTCAGTAGCACTCTTGTTCTTCAAGCTTACAACGTCAGCACCCAACTGGATCTTGGCATCCTGACCCTTTACGTAGTAGTTGAGGAAAACACCTGTCCTGTTTGTGTCTCTGTTAGCAGCCGTTCTGTCATCCTGATTTTCGTACCTTGCACCAAGGGCTGGTTTTCCAAGCCCTACAACTTGGTCAAAGAGAAGCTGACCTTGAACGTACCAAGCTCTGTCTTTTACTTTTCCAGGAAGTGTGGCAGCAGGCATATCCTTTCTGTCTTGATAGCCAAGCTGGAGGTTAGGCACTATGTCTCCAAACTTTTGCTCCCACATGGCGTCAACAGTCCAAGCCTTTGCTGTTGCTGAGTTGCCCTTACCATCATCCCATTTTTGGGTGTTGTAACCGAGACCTATGGAGAGCACATTCTGTTTTCCAAGGTAGGTGTCTGCTAAGGTAAAGCCCTTTTCAGCTTTGAAACCAAGCATAGTTGGAGTAAACTGGAGCCTTCCAGAGAAGGCAACGTTGTCTTTCACACCAAGAGGGTTTACGTGGTCCCATCTTCCATCAAACACACCAAGTTGATACTTGAGAAGACCATCCGCTACGTTACCCCAAAGGGTGACCCCAGCATCCCTGTAAGCATTTTTGATGTCGGAGCCTACTGTAAAGGGAGCAAACATATTCCCCCTTATGCTGTAGCCATAGCCCGTCGGTATATAGTAGCTATAGCTGTCTGTAAGGGTAGCTCTTGAGAAGGGAAGCCTATAAAGACCTGCCATCAGCTGAACTTCATTCATAGGCTTTAAATTGATGAAAGCATCGTTTGCCCTGGAGACTTCTGTACCCTGATGGAGTCCTCTTCCAGAGCCTGCTCCATGCAAAGCAAAGTCAAGGTTAGCTCCAAACTGGACCATTTTGTTGACCTGTCCGCTGAAGTAGATTCTGGCATTGGTGATGGAGAAGTCTGTTAAGTCCTTACCACCTGGGGTTGTTTTTCCAAGCCTTTGTGCCCAGATCTGAAGCTTGAGGCCTGTGTTGGCAAAAGTGTCTTCGTCAATTCTGATGACTGCCGCCTCTGCTGGCAGTACCGCCGCTCCCATAAGGGCTGCCATTGCTAAAAGACTCTTCCTCATGTTCTTACCCTCCTTTGAAGGATTTAATACCTAAATTCTAGCATACAAAAAATACCTTGTCAAGTCCTAATTTGTTTTTGCACTTGTACAGAAACTTTTGCATATTTGCAAAGTTGAAAATCCTATGCTTGGCTATATATTTAATTCCAAAATGTTGGTCAGGATAAACGGAGAGGAAAAAGAAATTGAAGGAAGTATGAGTGTACTGGAACTTTTGTCTCATTTAGGTATAGCTTACAGGGATGTGGGGCTCGCAGTTTCTATAAACGGCGAGGTAATTCTCAAGAGAGAGTATCAAAGCAAGTATATAAAAGAAGGAGATAGCGTAGAGGTCATACATCTGGTAGGAGGTGGATGATGCAAGATATAGAAAAGTTTCTTCAGGATGATCCGCTTGAGATAGCGGGAAGGACATTTTTGTCCAGGCTCATCATAGGCTCTGGTAAGTTCAAGGACTTTCAGCAGACAAAGGAAGTGTTAGAACACAGCGGTGCCCAGATAATAACAGTAGCCGTAAGAAGGGTAAACATAACAGACCCCACTAAAGAAAACCTTCTGGATTACATAGACCTCAAAAGGTATCTGATACTTCCCAACACAGCAGGATGCTACACAGCAGAGGAGGCTATAAAGACTGCTCTTCTTGCAAGAGAGGCAACGGGCATAAACTGGATAAAGCTCGAGGTCATAGGTAACCAAAGGACGCTCCTCCCAGATATGGAGCAGACTTTGCATGCTGCCAGGTTTCTAGTAAAAGAGGGTTTTGTGGTTCTTCCTTATATCTTTGATGACCCCATATATGCTAAGAAGTTTGAAGATGTAGGTTGTGCCGCTGTAATGCCATTGGCAGCTCCAATAGGTTCTGGGCTTGGACTTCAAAACCCTTATAACATAATGTTCATAAAGGAGGCTGTTTCTGTCCCAGTGATAGTGGATGCTGGTATAGGGAGCGCTGCAGACATACCCCCCGTTATGGAGCTTGGAGTGGATGCCATACTTACCAACACAGCCTTGGCTGAAGCAAAGGATCCTGTAAAGATGGCTATAGCTATGAGGTATGCAGTTATAGCCGGTAGGTTCTCTTACCTTGCTGGTAGGATGCCAAAGAGAACATACGCAGTTCCATCCTCCCCTCTTAAAGGCGTTCCTTACAAGTCATGATAGAGGTTGCCGTCATAGGTGGTGGTATATCCGGTCTCTCGATAGCCTATCATCTTAAAAAAGCCGGAGTAGATGTCAATGTCCTCGAAAAGGAGGATAAAATTGGGGGCAAAATACAGAGCGAATACAGAGATGGTTATCTTTTGGAGCTTGGGCCACAGACCATCTTAGCTGACGATTCCGTAGAGAACTTCTTTAAGGATGTAGGCATAGAACCTATATATTCTAACCCCTCCTCAAAGAAAAGGTACATATACAAAAAAGGAAAGCTTTTAGCTCTTCCTCTGTCACCCATAGAGTTCTTTACATCACCCTTGCTCTCCTTAGGAGCAAAGCTAAGAGTTCTAAAGGAGCCTTTCGTTCAAAGGTCTCAAAAGGAGGAGGAAAGTATAGGGGCTTTTGTCAGAAGAAGGTTGGGAAAGGAGTTTTTGGATTACATAGTTTCACCGTTTGTGTCTGGAGTCTATGCCGGTGACCCAGAGGAGCTCTCTGTAAGGTATGCAGTGAGGAAAGTGTACGAGTTGGAGAAAAGGTTTGGAAGTTTGATAAAGGGGGCTATAAAGCTCAAGGCTATTGGACCCAATGGAAGGCTAGTATCCTTCAAAGATGGAAACGCATCCTTGATAAATAAGCTATCAGAAGGTCTAAGCATCAGTAAAAGCAACGTGGTTCTCAGAATAAGAAGAAAGGATGACCTTTTCCTTCTGGACACTAAGGAGGGTAAACTGACAGCAAAGGCAGTTATTGTCTGTGCTCCAGCGACGTCTACAAGCTATCTGCTCAGAGACTTATCTTGGAGTGCATCGGAGGAGTTTGACAATATATACTATGCTCCCCTCTTGGTTGTGCATGTCTCTGTCAAAAAGGGACTATTGCCAGAAGGCTTTGGTTTCTTAGTTCCAAGAGTGGAAAGGAAAAGAATTCTAGGAGTTATCTTCTCCTCACAGCTCTTTGATGGAAGAAGCCCAGAAGTTAGAGAACTATTGACTGTATACCTTGGCGGAGCAACAGACCCAGAGGTGGTAGACTACGAAGATGAAGCTGTTATGAGCATAGTTGAGAAGGAGCTTGAAAATATACTTGACATAAAGGAGTTTGAATTTTTAAAGGTTACTCGCTGGAAAAGGGGTATACCCCAGTACACTTTGGGATATAGAAAGTATATAGAGCTTGCAAACTCTATAGAGAAGGAGCAACCTGGCCTCTTCTTGGGCGGAAACTACATACATGGTGTGTCTGTGTCGGATTGCATAAAAGTATCCCATAATCTGGCAAGCAAAGTGATGGATTTTTTAGGAAGACCAAGAAGTGTTGTATAATTATAAAAGGAGGTTCTCATGCAGTTCTTTCTTGATACTGGAAATGTGGAAGAGATAAGGCAGGCTCTAGATTGGGGTATACTGGACGGAGCTACTACAAACCCAAGCCTGATAGCCAAGACAGGAAGACCCTTCATGGATGTTGCCAAGGAGATAGTAAAATTGGTAGACGGTCCTGTAAGCTTAGAAACTGTATCCCTTGATTCAGAGGGTATGATAAAGGAAGGGAGAATGCTCGCCGAGCTTGGGGATAACGTTGTCGTAAAGGTACCGATGACAACAGAAGGTATAAAGGCAGTCCAGGCTTTAGAATCTGAAGGCATACCAGTAAACGTAACTTTGGTGTTCTCTCCTACTCAGGCGCTCATAGCTGCAAAGGCTGGTGCAACCTTCGTATCACCCTTCATAGGTAGGATAGATGATATATCTGGAGAGGGGATGAAGCTAATAAAGGATGTAAAGACCATCTTCGATAACTACGACATAGAAACTGAAATAATAGTAGCAAGCGTCAGGCATCCCATGCACGTTGCTGAGGCTGCCCTAATAGGTGCGGATATATGCACTATGCCCTTTGAAGTTATGAAGAAGCTCTTCAACCATCCACTTACAGATAGAGGTTTAGAGCTTTTCTTAAAGGACTGGGAAAAGGTACCAGACAAACCTTTTTAGACCTTATTCCCAGTAAGCACTCTCAGTATATCGTTCAGTATAACAAAAACTGAAAGGGCTATTATTATAGCAAAACCGATCCTTTGCCAATTTTCCTTGAACTTCTGAGAGAGAGGCCTTCTTCTCAGAGATTCTATCAGGAAAAGAAGTATAAGACCTCCATCCAAAACGGGAAGGGGTATGAGATTGAAGACTGCAAGCTGAACTGATATGAATGCCATCATACCTAAGAAGGCAACAACTCCTTGCTGTGCTGATTCACCAGCAAGCTGAGCTATAGCTATTGGCCCACCTAAGGTCTTTAAAGATATACTACCCGTCAACAGTCCCCATATGGCTTTCAGGGATAGAAGTGTCAAGGTCTTTACTCTCTCCAAGCTTTCAAGGAATGCTCTGTGAACAGGCTCACTGACCTTTATGGTCTCTATGTAAGGGGATATTCCTAGCATGGGTATTCCTGTCTCTTTGCTCCTTATCGGCACTACCATCTTCTCAAAAACTCTGTCTCCCCTTTTAAGCTTTAGGTTTATAACATCAGCCTTTGACTCTCTTATTCCATCGACCAGATCATACCAACTGTTTACTTTCTGACCGTTTATCTCCAGGATCATATCTCCCTCTTGCAGACCCACCTGCTCTGCTGGACTTCTGGGCAAAACTTTACCTATTACGGGTTTTATGTAGGGTTCTGCACCAAAACCAGTAGCTCTGGAGAGCTCTACTTTACCAAAAAGCTCAAGAGTCTGTCCATCCCTCAGAACTTTCAGAGACCAGTTCTTTTTCAGTACGTTTTCAAGGCTTGTACTCTCTAAGTCCTTCCATGTGTTTAATTTCTTTCCGTTAAGTTCCAGTATCGTGTCCCCAGCCCTTATACCAAGCTTGTATGCTGGGCTCTGAGAGACAACGTAACCCACAACGGGTTTTTCAAGAAGGTAGGATGGCATAGTCCTGCCCATGATAAAGACAGAAGAGAACACAAAGATGGCAAGAAAGAAGTTAAAAAGAGGGCCAGCAAAGGCTATGAGGACCTTCTGCCAGTTAGGCTTAGAAGAAAAGGCTTTTGGGTCATCAGTTTGCCCTTCTTCACCGTAAAGCTTTACAAAACCACCCAAAGGTACAGCTGATACCCTATACTCCGTCTCACCAAGCCTTTTACTAGCTAGCACGGGACCAAAGCCTATGGAAAAAACCTCCACCTTTACACCAAAAAACTTAGCAAATAAGAAGTGTCCAAACTCATGAAACCAAACGAGCACACCGATAAGTACAAGAAAGGCTACAACAGTTTCCATCTGATCCTCCTATTTATCCTTCAATGGTTTTAACAATAACTTTCCTACTTCTTGGTCCATCGAATTCAACCAAAAAGATGGATTCCCAAGTTCCGAGCAAAAGCTCTCCGTTATCAACTGGCACTATCCTAGAGTTGCCCACTATAGCACTTCTTATATGAGCTGCTGCATTTCCTTCCATGTGAGAGTATGCTTTGTCCTCCCACGGTATTAGCTTTTCAACTGCGTAGGATATGTCTTTTAGTACATTTGGGTCTGCCCCTTCGTTTATAAAAACAGCCGCAGTTGTATGCGGAACATAAACAACGCACAGCCCAGAGCTTATGCCAGATTTCTTTACCGCATTCCTAACATCATGGGTTATATTCACAAACATTGTTTTCTTTGTAGTTCTTATGTTAAGGATCTTCATCATTTTTGGTGTATTTTAAATATACATTTCTCGTGCCCCTGTGCCTTGCATTTTATTTCCCTAATATCAAAGTTCTTTTCTAGAAGAGCACCCAAAAAACCTTCAAAGAATCCTGCCATGGGCTCACAGACTGGCTTTTCGCTCTTTCCTATGGCTTCAACCAGTATAGAGCCTTCAACCCTTATCTCCATAGCATCCATATCGTACTCAAATATATCAAGCAACCTTGATGATTCTGCTATAACAGTGAGTATATCCAATGCTTCATCGAGCCTATCTGTGAGAAGACCATACCTTTCCTTTAGTATGTTTGCCCCCTTTTTGCCTCCATACTTGGCAGCCCTCTTTATGATCTTATCAATACCAAGCTTTGAAAATTTGTGTATGTCTCTGTACCCATCTATAAGGGCAGCACGATGAATTAAGACAGACTCCCTTTCAATGGCTTCAGCCAAAGCCTTAAATTTGTTATTTAAATATTCCATCCCATACTCCTTAGCTTTTGTTTTCCTTCTTCAGATATTTTATCCCTGTTCCAGGGTGGCTCAAAAACAAATTGAACAACTACATCCTTAAGCTTGGGGAAACTCTTAAGGATATACTCCCTCACATACTGCGCAAAGTAAGTTTTAGCCGGACATCCTTGAACTGTTAAGGTCATATCTATGTACGCTATACTGTCTTTCACGCTTACACCGTAAACAAGTCCAAGGTTTACTATATCCAAGGGTATCTCTGGGTCCTTTATATCTTTCAACCTTTCGTAAACCTCATACTCCATAGTTTTTAAATATAATTCTTTTCCCAGTTCCAAGCAGTCCCTATGACAAACTTCAGGTCGTTGTACATGGGTCTCCAGCCTATGCTCTTTATCTTTCTACTGTCTGCTATTAGAACTGGTGGGTCACCTTCCCTCCTGCCTGCTAACCTCACTTCAAAGTCCACTCCTGTAATTTCTTTTACAGCCTTTATGACATCAAGAACCGAATAACCACGACCGTATCCCACGTTAAAAACGTCAGACTTCCCACCGTCCAAAAGGTACTCCATGGCATCAATGTGTGCTTGTATCAAGTCTGTGACATGTATATAATCCCTTATACATGTGCCATCGGGTGTTGGGTAGTCTGTCCCGTAAACCTCCATGTAAGGTATCTCTCCCTTTGCAACCTTTAGAGCTCTATGGATAAGATGGAAGGCTTCCTTAGAGTTTTCTCCAAGCTTACCTTCTGGGTCTGCACCAGCCACGTTAAAGTACCTGAGGATGATGAAGCTAACTCCAGAATCCTTTATGGCTTGCTCTGCAAAGAGCTTGCTCCGTCCGTAAGGGTTTATAGGGTGTGTTGGGTCTTCTTCTGCCATGGGTATTCTCTTTGGTATACCGTACACTGCTGCCGTTGAAGAAAAGATCATATGCTTTACTTTAGCCTCCTCCATCGCAGAGAGCAGGTTCAGAGTTCCACAGAAGTTATTCTCGTAATAGGTAATTGGGTCTTTCACGCTCTCTGGTACGGATATCTTCGCTGCAAAGTGTACAACCACATGAGGTCTAAAATCCATCAGCACCTGCCTTAGCTTTTCCTTTTCCAAAAGGTCACCCACCACAAGCCTGCCGTAAAGTACCGCATCTTTGTTTCCTGTTGAAAGATTGTCATACGTAACAACTTCATGCCCCATGCTTCCAAGCATCTTCACCATGTGGGACCCTATGTACCCAGCTCCACCCGTTACTAAGACTTTCATGGATTTTGATTATAATAAATGTCAAAACTTAAGAGGTGAGCAAGAATGTTGGATGTGTTCTTTATTGAGCGAGACCCATACGCTCCTATAAGGCATTGCTATCCTGTATCTAAGGTCCTCTACCAAGGTAAGAGCGATTACCAGGAGATCATGGTGATAGAGTCTCCAAACTTTGGAAAGGTTTTAGTTCTTGATGGAGTGGCTCAGTGTGATGAGAGGTTTGAGTTCATATACCATGAGTTTATATCCCACGTTCCCCTTTGCTCCCATCCAAACCCAGAGAATGTACTCATAATAGGCGGGGGGGACGGTGGAGCTCTAAGGGAGGTACTCAAGCACAAAGATGTCAAAAGAGCAGTTCTCGTTGATATAGACGCTGAAGTGATAAGGGTTTCAAAGGAGTTTTTCCCCACCATGTCCGCGGCCTTTGAAGACCCAAGGGCTATGGTTTTGAACGAGGATGGCTACAAGTACATACAGGATTACGAGGGAGAGTTTGATGTTATAATGGTAGACTCTACGGACCCTGTAGGGTTTGCCCATGTGCTAACCACTGAGGAGTTCTTCAGGTATGTCTTCAGAGCTTTAAAAGATGATGGTATATACGTAGGGCAGACAGAGTCTATATATTACCACACAGAGATAGTAAGAAGGATACAGAAGTCTCTCAAGAAAGTGTTTCCCATAGTGGACCTATATACTGCCGTTATACCAGGTTATGCAGGTTACTGGTGGACTTTTTCCATAGCATCAAAGAAGTACGGGACAAGAGAGCCATTAAGACAGATTGATATTCAAACCAAACTTTACAGTACAGACATGCACAGACATGCATTTCTACCGGAGAGTCTCTACAAAAAGGTGATACTTGAAGAGCAGAACTTTTAGATATCTTTGCTGTCGAGGAGTATGGTAACAGGACCCCAACCCACTATATTAACTTCCATCATGGTACCAAAAACTCCTGTGCTTACTGGAACCTTTTGAGACATAAGTTTAACAAAGTACTCATAAAGCTCTTTTGCTCTCTCTGGCTTTTCTGCATTTTCAAAGCTTGGCCTCCTTCCCTTCTTCATGCTTGCATAGAGAGTAAACTGTGAGATGATAAGAGCTGAGCCCTTCACATCCAACAGTGAATGGCTGAACTTTCCAGACTTGTCCTCAAAGACCCTCAAGTTTACTATTCTTTCTACAAGCTTCCTTGCGTCCTCCTCCGAATCTCCCACTCCTACACCTAAAAGGATGTTAAAGCCCTCACCTATCCTCCCAACTTCCCTTCCATTCACCAACACCCAAGAAGACTTGACCCTTTGCAAAAGAGCCCTCATGCTTATATACTATAATATTACGGTTCGTAGCTCAATTGGATAGAGCGTGGGACTACGGATCCCAAGGTTGCGGGTTCGACTCCCGCCGGACCGGTTATAAACTCATAGAATTTTCATCTTTTCGGACTAGAATTAATATCAAATTCTAAAGGAGGTTTGAACATGAGAAAGCTTCTCTTGGGTCTTGTTGTCTCTGGAGTTGGATTGGCAGCACCAAAGATCGAGGTCAAGGACGCATGGGTTAGAGAAGTTCCTCCAACATCAAGCATGAGCGCTGCTTACATGGTAATTGAAAACAAGGGGGATGAGCCAGACAAGCTCATAGGTGCATCCACGAAGATAGCTAAGGCTGTGGAGATCCATGAGACTGTAGGCGGAAAGATGAGAAGGGTAAAAGCTCTCGAGATACCAGCTGGAAAAAGCGTAGAGCTAAAACCCGGTGGTTATCACATCATGCTCATAAACCTAACAGAGAAACCAAAGGAAGGCCAAAAGGTGGACCTTGCCTTAAAGTTTGAGAAGTCTGGGGAGATAAAGGTGTCTGCTCCAGTAAAGAGAGGCATGGGTGATATGCACGAGAGGATGCATAACCATTAATTCAGCGTTGAACAAAAAGAACTATAACAGCACCTATAATAGCCGTTACGATGCCAGTAAGTAGTATCATTCTCCAGTCCATTGGGTAATGTGTAGCAGCGCCCATAAAAAGCAACATGGGATAAGATAGGGTAAAGTTAACTCTTGAGAAAAGCAAAGCCCTCTTGCCCCATGCTGGGTCTGCCTTTTCCCCTTTAACTGTTGCTTGGATTATCTTCTTCTGGTTTGGCCATATAAAGAACCATACGTTGAGCATCATGATAATACCGAGTATGCCTCCCACTAGGATAGTTTTTGCAGAGTTGGAGCTTACAATATCACCTGCAGACCAGTACTTCATATAGATCATAACAAGACCAACGGCTACTGTCACCAAGGCTGCATACCTAAACCATGCCAAAGCCAAGGGCATGAGTTTTGGGACATGTGCGGGTCTTTCCTCAGGCTTTGTAGCCTTTGTATAAGGAACGTTCACCAAGTTAAAGAAATAAAGAAGGCCTATCCAAGTAATACCAGCTAAAAAATGAACCCATCTAAAGAAAGTCTCCCATCCAGAGTATGAAACTTCTGGCATGTCCACACCTCCTCTTTTAAAAACTTTATGCCATAAGTTTTTAACGTGCAATCTGACCGTTATCATATGAATATAACTTGCTAATATGTTTAAATGTTAATAAAGAAAATCTTTCAAGGAGGTAGGATCATGGCAACTCACAGGCTGGAACCGAAGAACCATCTTAAACCATCGGACTTGAAAGGAATCTCCAACGAACAGATAGAACCACACTTTGAAGCTCACTACAAAGGCTACGTAAGCAAGTACAACGAGATTCAAGAAAAGCTCTCGGACCTTGGCTTTTCTGACAGAACTAAGGCAAACCAAAACTATTCTGAGTACAGAGAGCTTAAGGTAGAAGAGACCTTCAATTACATGGGAGTTGTTTTGCACGAACTTTACTTTGGGCACTTGGGTCCAAAGGGGCAGCCATCTGAGGACCTGAGGAAGAAAGTTGAAGAAGACTTTGGTTCATGGGATGCATGCCTTCAAGAGATAAAGGCTGCAGGCATAGCCTTTAGGGGATGGGCAATTTTGGGGCTTGATGTGTTCTCTGGCAGGCTTGTGGTGAACGGTCTTGACGCACATAACGTGTACAACTACACAGGGCTCATACCTTTAATAGTTTTGGACACTTATGAACACGCTTACTACGTGGACCAAAAGAACAAAAGACCTCCTTACATAGACGCTTTTCTAGAGAATCTCAACTGGGATGTTATAAATGGGAGGTTTGATAAAGCCATGAAGGCCTATGCTACGCTAAAAGACTTTATAAAGTAATGGGCTGAGAATTAATTTAAAGGTATGGAGACGCCGCTGGTAGATGGTGTGCTTTTCGTGCTGGCGAGGCTTCTTGAGTTTTTTGGTATAGGCATCCTGTTTCTCTTTGCAGTAAGGGGTGTTGCCGCAAGGTACATTTACTTGGTTCTATTTATGATTCTGACAAGCCTTAGTACTTTAGTTCTATCTCTCTTCTTTAAAGGTTTGACTTTGAAGCTTTCCCTTCTTGTAACAGTCTTGACCTTTTTTGGAATACTTATCATAGCCCTTTACGCCATAAGGTATGCAACTATAGAGATAAACATACCGGATGGGTATAGATGCCCTGTATGCAGTGCCTTTGTGAAGCTCGTGGACAACATAGTAGCTCTAAAAGCTGGCCATCTTTTCCTTTTCTTTGATAGCAAAGAACATCTTATGAAGTTTTTAAAAGCCCCAGAAGAGTATGCAAAGATAAGGAAGATGAACGTAATGAGCGAGGCTTTTGAAGAGATATACATTTACACTGACGGTAAGTGGCTAAGAGTCAAAAATTTTGAAGCTTGACACAAAACGTCTGCTGGTTTTACAGCCCTCAGACATTCAGACATGCCCACTTTACAGCCTTTGGGGTTGGGGGAGCAAGGCGAACAAGGTATGTCTGGTTTTAGATAGGACCCAATAGTAGGGTAGAAGCCATAGTGAGGGGATGTGGAAGTGTATATGGATATGGCTGGGACACCAAAGGCGTTTGCTATGTGTACAGGGGAAGAATCACAGGAAAGGACAAGCTTTGCCTTTGACAAAACAGCCATAAGCTCTGTTAGCGTAGTTTTTCCCACCAGATTTATAACACTTGCCCCTTGGGATATCTTTTCTGCTCTCTCTTCGTGCCCTTTGGCTCCGACCAAAACAACATCTTTACTCAGGTTCCTTATTACCTCCACCCATCCTTCCATGTACCACTCCTTTAGGGGAAAGTTGGAAAAAGGAGAAACTACTACATAATCTTCTGGAAGGTTAAACTTTCTGAAAACAGCGTTAACTTGCTTATCATCCACAAAGAGCTTTGTCTCTCTTATAAAATTCTTATCCTTTATTCCCATAGGTTTTAACAGTTCCAAATTCCTATCAACCTCATGCTCTTCCCATTTATGTTCCACAACATTTGTATAAAGCCAAGGCAACTCTGACCTATGGAAGCCTATCCTTGTAGGTATTCCAGAGAAGAAGAGTATGAGCGCAGACCTTGCGGATATATGCGGAGACAGGACAACTGTGTAATCTTTTATCTTCTCCATGATGGAAAAGGAACTTGCAAGGCTCTTATCGAAGGGTATTAGGTTTATGTTGTAACCTTTTAAAAGCTCCAGTATGAAGGGCCTCCCTACAAAGCCTACTGTTGCATCCTTGAAACTCCTTTGAAGGGTTCTGATAAGGGGTGTAGTAAGAACTACATCACCAATGAAAGCAGTCTGCCAGATGAGCACCTTCATCTCAATGAAGATATGCTCGCTATCTTCCACTTGTTTTCTTCCTTTATGAGTATGAAGGTGAACATCTTCTCCATGCCTTCCCTGTCCGTTATCCTAACTACAACCTCTGTGTGGTTGTCATCTACTTTACTCACGTCCACATACTTTACCTTCTTTATGTTTTTCCCCATAGTTGATAAGGTGCAGGCTAATAGTTCAGAGGGTTTCATCTCCGTCAGCTCAAAGGGCATTTTTACCTGACTGACAAGAGCCTCCCTGAAAGGAGGATACAGCAGCCTTACCGCCTTCTCTCCATTCTCATCCCTGATAGCCGATATGAAGTCTTCAACGGTACCCTTTGCCTCCTTTGAGCTATCGCCACAGGACTTGAAAAGGAGGAAGGCAAGTAGAATAGCTCCCAAGATCAGGATGACCTTTTTCATATCAAAACACCTCCTTTTTAAGGTACTCATGTATAGATTGGGCAGCTTTCTTTCCATGTGCTATAGCTCTCACAACCGTTTCTCCACCATTTACTACATCTCCACCAGCAAAAAGCCCCTTTACGCTTGTTCTGAATCCTTCATCTACTTGTACAGTCCCCCACTTGGAAACTTTAAGGTCTTTTAGCTCTTCATAAACTGTTGGGTCTGGCTTTTGTCCTATGGCAAATATTACAGAATCACACTCAATTGTGTGCTCCGAGCCGGGTATGGCTATAGGCTTTGGCCTTCCGCTCTCATCTGGATCTCCAAGCTTCATTTTAATACACCTAACACCCTTTACTCTATCTTCTCCCAATATCTCTATGGGTTGTGTAAGCCAGTGAATTATTGCACCCTCCTGCTCTATATGGTCCCACTCTTCGTCCCTTGCAGAGGATGTCTCCCTCGTTCTTCTGTAAACCACATGCGTCTCAACCCCAAGGCGTATAGATGTTATCGCACAATCTATGGCAGTAAAACCCCCACCTATTATGACGGTTTTAGAACCTAAGTTGATATACTCCTTTTTGAGGTTTACGCTTTTTAGAACATCCAGGGCTTGATAAACGCCCAAAAGATGGTCTCCCCTTATACCCAAAGACCCAACACCTGCACCTATGGCCAAGAAAACAGCATTGTAACTTTCGAGCAAAAATTTTAAGCTTAATGTTTTACCGATTATATGACCATGAAAGAATTCAACACCCATCCTTTTCAGTCTTTCCACCTCCCAATCCACTATGCTTTTTTCTAACCTTGCAGATGGAATGCCGTAAATCATAACACCACCGGCCTTTGGAAGTGCCTCATAAACATGAACACGGTGACCTAACTTTACAAGGTCATAGGCACAGGATAAGCCTGCAGGCCCAGCTCCGACTATGGCAACCCTTTTACCAGTTGGCTCAGCAATGTCTTCCTCCACCTCAAAACCAGAGACCCTTAAAAAATCACCCACAAACTTTTCAAGAGTCCCTATACTAACAGGAAGCCCTCTGTTCCTTTTGTTCCTAACAACATCATAGTAAAGAATACAAGCACCTTCGCACTGCCTCTCTTGGGGGCACACCCTTCCACACACGGAAGGGAAAGGGTCTGATTTTATTATCTTTTTATACGCTTCTATCAAGTTACCTTCAATTATCTTTTTTATGAAGCCCGGTACATCCACATTGACAGGACAAGCCTTTATACATCTTTTCTCTGCATCTCTGCAAAAGAGACATCTTTTTGCTTCATCAATGGCCATGCTTATTGAAAAACCAAGGGCATATTCTCTAAAGGTCTTCCTTCTCTCTTGGGGTGGTAGCATTGGCTCTTTATTTCTGTCTAAATACCTTATCTCCTTAGCCATTTTACTATATTATTATATCATTTCTCTAAATGGGGCCGTTGAAAGGTACTTTTCTCCCCCATCTGGGAAGACAACCACGATAATGCCCTCTTCTATCTCTCTTGCCACTTGAATGGCAGCAAAGAGCGCAGCACCAGAAGATTGTCCTACAAAAAGAGCCTCCTCCAACGCTAACCTTTTTGTCATACTGTAGGCATCCTCCGTCTCCACAAAGATGGTCCTGTCGAGGAAAGTCTCATCGAATATGCCTGGTTTTATGGAACTTTCTATATGCTTTAGTCCCTCAATGCCGTGGAAAGGATAGGCTGGTTGGACGCCTATAACCTGAACATCCGGGTTGTAAACCTTTAATCTCCTCCCTGTTCCCATCACAGTTCCACCAGTTCCTATGCCAGCTACAAAGTGAGTTATCCTTCCAGCCGTTTGATTCCATATCTCTACCCCTGTGGAATAAAAGTGCGCTTTCCAGTTGGCAGGGTTGTTATACTGGTCAAGGTAAACATACTTATCTGGCTCTATCTTTACCTTTTCCCTGACAAAGAGTATAGCTCCATCCGTACCTTCCAAAGGGTCAGTCAGGTGCACTTTGGCACCAAAAGACTTTATGATCTTCTTCCTTTCCTCGCTCACGTTTGCCGGCATAGCAAGCTCCACAGGTACACCAAGAGAGGCTCCAACCATTGCAAGAGCTATACCTGTATTTCCAGAAGTGGCATCTATCACAACCTTCCCCTCCTTTATAATTCCATCCTTTATGGCAGAAAGGAACATGCTAAGGGCTGGTCTGTCTTTTACAGAACCGCCAGGGTTAAAACTCTCCATCTTTGCGTAAATCTCCACCTTTGGAGATAAATCTTTTGGTATAACCTTTTTTATTCTAACGACAGGGGTGTTTCCTATAAGGTTGAGCACAGAGTTTCTTAGCTTTCTGTAAGGTTCATCGTGCTCACCAAGGACCCACATTGGAAAACATTATAATTTAAGAAGTTTCAAAGCAAGCTCTGTGACCGTCTTCTGTCTTTTTTCTCCTTTGGGTAAGCTTTTCCTAATCTCTTCCAGCCTACGTTCTACTTCCTCAATACCCTGCGGTAAAACCTTCTCTAAATACTCCCTTATAGCCCTAGAAAGTGCTGGAACTTGTCCCGATGTGGATATGCCTATAACAACATCTCCCTTTACTATGAGAGCAGGAAATATAAAAGAGCAGTACTCTATGCTATCAACTGAGTTGCAGAGTATTCCCCTCTTTTTACACTGCTTGTAAATCCTTTTCTGAAGCTGAAGGTTATCGACGGCAACTATTACAGCAAAAGCTCCCTTTATATCTGATAGTCTTACCTTCCTAAGCACCAGTTTTATCCTTCCCTTTTTAGAGAGATCCCTTATCCCAGTCGTTACCTTAGGAGCTATAACCTTAATGTTTGGCTCGAAGTCAAGTAGCTTCTTTACCTTCCTTTCGGCCACAGGTCCACCACCAACTACCAATAGGCTTTTACCCTTTAGGTCCAAGAAGGCAGGAAAGTAAGGCATATCTTCACAAAGCCCTCAGAAGCTCTACAGTGTAAGGATGTTCTGGATTGTCAAATATGCTGAAAACATCCTTTTCTTCCAAAATCTCTCCATCCTTCAAAACTATAACTCTATCTGCCACTTCTGCAACAACGCCAAAGTCATGAGTCACAAGCACTATAGCCTTACCTTTGTCTCTCAAACTCCCAAAAAGGCTAAGTATCTTATTTTGTACAGAAACATCAAGGGCTGTTGTCGGTTCATCAGCAAGTATAAGGTCAGGGTCGCAAACTGTAGCTATGGCTATGCATACCCTCTGCTTTAGTCCGCCAGATAGATGATGGGGATATAAGGAGTAAACCTTCTGAGCATCCTGAATGCCTGCTTCCTTTAAAGCCTTTATAGCCCTCTCCTTAGCCCCTTTCTTTCCAAAATGTGCCACGTAGGTTTCTTCTACCTGCAGTCCCACTTTGAAAAGTGGGTCAAGGTAAGAGGATGGCTCTTGAAAAACCATAGATATGTACCTTCCCCTTATATCTCTGTAATCTTTTTCTCTTAGCCCAACGAGCTCTTTACCCTTGAACTTTATACTTCCAGATATCCTTGCCTTCTTCGGAAGTAGACCCATTATTGCATTAAGGATGGAGGACTTTCCAGAGCCAGATTCTCCCACAATGCACAGAACTTCCCCATTCTTTACATAAAAACTAACATCCCTCAAAACGTGCTTGTTTTCATACCAAAGGTTAAGATGGTCAACTTCAAGTAGCATTTACAATACCATCAAAGACAGGTTTTATCCTATCGTAAAGCTCATAGAGGTCTTGGGATACGACCTTTGTGTTGGATATGACTGGCATGAAGTTTGTATCGCCTACCCATCTGGGTACAATATGAAGATGTATGTGCTCTTCAAAGCCAGCCCCTCCAGGCCTTCCCAAGTTATAACCCACATTAAACCCGTGAGGCTTCAAGCATACGCTAAGAGCCTCTATACATGCCTTCGTCAACTTGTGTATCTCCAAAGCAGTCTCATCATCTAAGGACAGAAAGCTTCCAATATGCTCAACAGGAGAAACCATCAGATGCCCAGCGTTGTAAGGATACTTGTTGAATATAACAAAAGACCTTTTCCCTCTGTAAAGAACTAGGAAATCTCTTAATTTATCCTCTGGCTTATTGACAGCATCACAGAGAAAGCATTCACTTATACGCCCTACACTCTCTACGTATGCAGACCTCCAGGGTGCCCAAAGTATCTTCACTCTCTCAAAAGCCTCCTTATTGCTTTCTCCACTTCCTCCTCAGATGGTAAATAGTCGTGTCTCTCTAGCTCCATGGTATCCCTAAAGTAAAGTACAGTTGGGAACGTGAAAACTCCAAGGTCTTCGGCACTGGTGTTCTTTGAAGCATCCAAGTAATAAAAGCTTACCCTATCACCGTAAAGCTTTTGAAACTTGAGCAAGAGAGTTAAAAAAGCCTTGTTCAGCCTATTACCTTCATAGGTCATGAGCAAAACTGCAGGCTTATCTCCTGCTATAGCTTTATCGTAAACATCCTGGTCTGTTATCTCCTCAAAGCCATCAATCACTACAAACCTCCTTTGTATATTATAAACCCTTCGGTAAGTTTAATTTGGGGTGTTTCAAAAATAGCCTATGACGTTCAGTTGACAACTTCCATAAAAGTAAGTATATATATACTTAAAACATGTGAGGAGGCAGAAGCTTATGAAAAGCATAAGGGACTATTTGACAGAGGAGCACAGGCAATGCGATGCCCTGTACGCTGAGCTGGAAAAGCACGTTCAGAAGGATGAATGGGAGAAAGCCCAAGATGTTTTTAGGTCCTTCCAAGAAGAAACTTTAGCTCACTTTAAAAAGGAGGAAGAGGTGCTGTTTCCAGAGTTTGAAAAAACTACGGGTATTACCATGGGGCCTACGCAGGTTATGAGGATGGAGCACTCTCAAGCAAGGGAACTTCTGGAAAGAATGAAGTTTTCCTTGGAAAAAAGGAGCAAAGAAGGTTTTCTGTCCGTAGGTGATACCCTTATGATCCTCATTCAGCAGCATAACATGAAAGAGGAGCAGATACTTTACCCCATGTGTGACCAACATCTGAACAGTTCAAAGGTTGTGGAAAAGATGGAAAGCTTATGAGCCCTGGTTTGTCCCTTCTTCAGGCACCCCCTTTCATAATAGTTTTTGGGTTTTTCTTAACAGCTATAGTTTTTGGCACTGTAGCTTCCTTCCTTGAGCTTTACTTCTCTTTGAATGTAGCTCTGAACCTTCCCATATTGGTCCACCTATACACTCTTGGCTTTGCTCTCTTTAGTATGTTTGGAGCTCTCTTTCAGATGCTGCCAGTTGTGGCCGGTGCAGTCATAAAAAACCCAAAACCGAAAGCCCTCCTCTCTTACGCCCTACTCATCCTTGGAGTTCCTTTACTGACCTTTGGATTCTCAAAGGGTGTGTTGCTAATACCAGGTGCGCTCATAACTTATGCGGGAATACTATACACTTCTCTGCTTGCACTCTTTCATCTTATGAAGATAAGGGTTTATACCCCAACGCCTAAGGGTTTTAGGTTCTCCCTAATTTTTTTGATGCTTGGAGCTAGCTTGGGACTTTATACAGTACTGTCCTACGGTGGACTTGTCCCATACTTTGAAAAAGCTATCCGCATACACTTCACCTTGCTTCTCTTTGGGTGGATAGGACTGCTTATAGCCAGCGTGTCCTTTCAAGTAGTTGAGATGTTCTTTGTTACAGAAGCTTACAAAAGAAAATTTTCTATGAGCTTCCCCCTTTTGGTAAGCGCTGGCATACTTCTGTCCCTATTGGATGGGCTTTTTGTCCTTCCGCTTTCTTTTATCTTCTTGTCTTACTCCCTTATGACCATAAAGAGGCTTTTAAAAAGGAGAAGAAAGAACCCAGATTACACTCTTTACTTTTGGTACCTTTCTATGGCTTTCCTTATGGTATCGTTGCTCCTGTTTCCTTTTTTAGAATTTGCTTTTTATCCATTCTTGTTCTCTCAGTTTGTTTTCTTCTCAAGCATGATAATGGGGATGATGTACAGAATTGTGCCCTTTTTGGTATGGTTTCATCTTAGCAATGAGCTCGTAAAGGATGTACCCCTTATGTCCGATGTTATACCGAGCAAGAGGATAAGGATGAGCTTTTACCTTCATGCTTTATGGGTGTTTGCTGTGGGACTCTCTTTTTTGTTCAAGCTCGGTTATGCGGTAGCTTCTTTTATACACATAGCTTCCTTTTTGCTTCTTCTCTATAATGTGCTAATGGGTGGGATGCTTTACTTCAAACTAAGAGGGAAGAGCCAAGGCCTCTTTAATCATATTTAACCTTTCCTTCATCTTATCAACTTCCTTTTCCTCTTTGAAAAAATTCATGACCTCCTCCTCATCAACCCTTAAACCCCTTTCCTTCATAAGCCATGCCACACAGTCAGCCAAAGCCATGAGCTTTTTACACCTCTTGCTTACTTTTGCCTTAACATCTGATACTTTATCTTTATCCATCTTGACATAAAAAGTTACAGAATGACAACCACGCTGGCAACTTCCCAACTCTTCATAACCTGAAGGAGCTTGCTCCACTAAATTTTTAAGCCCCATCCGCTCTATATACTCGGACACTTTCATGCTCTTATATTATAATGCTTAACTGTCTATGAGCAACAGAGTTCTGATCCTTGGAAGGCCAAACGTAGGAAAATCTACTCTTTTTAACAGAATACTGGGAAGAAGAAAAAGCATAGTCCATGACCTTCCAGGCGTGACGAGGGACCTTTTAGAGGCAGAGGCAAGCTGGAAAGGAAAAAGCTTTATACTAGTTGACAGCGGCGGAATATGGGAGACAAAAGAGGATATATGGGAGAGGGTTAAGGGAAAAGTTCAGGATGCAATATCAAAGGCTCAAATTGTGCTTTTTGTAGTTGATGGAAGGGAAGGACTAACGGCAACAGATGAGTATATTGCCAAGCTTCTTTACCCACACAAAGAGAAAGTCTTTTTGGTTGTTAACAAGATAGACAACGAAAGACTTGAGAAAAACGTGTACGAGTTCTTTGCTCTAAGTTTTGAAAGGGTATTTCCCGTGTCTTCGCAACACGGAAGAAACATAGGTGAGCTTTTGGATGCCATCTACCCTCTCCTTGAAGAAAAGTTGGCAAGGCTTGACTACTCTGGCATAAAGGTATCCTTTGTAGGAAGGGTAAACGTAGGAAAGTCCTCTCTCATCAATGCACTTCTCAACGAGGAGAGGGTTTTGGTCTCTCCAGTTGCAGGCACAACTAGGGACGCTGTAGAGATACCCTTTATGTACAAGAACAGAAGCCTTGTCCTCATAGACACGGCTGGCATCAGAAGAAGGACAAAAGTGGATTACGGGGTAGAGTTTTTTTCAGTGGGAAGGTCCATAAAAGCCATAGATATGTCAGACGTGGTATGCCTTGTCTTGGACCTTTCAGAAGGCATAACAGACCAAGATAAGAAGATAGCTGGGCTCATAGAGAGAAGGTACAAAGGTTGTGTGATAGTTGGCAACAAGTTTGACCTTGTAAGCTTAAAGGAGAAGGATGCAGAGAACTATATAAAGTCAAGCCTTTATTTTCTTGATTACGCACCCATAGCCTTAACAGTTGCAACGCAGAGAAAAGGCTTGGAAAACCTTCTTGACAATGTACTCTTGGTGTACACAGACTACACAAAGATACACAAAACGTCCTTTGTAAACAGAGCTGCACATAGAGTTATCCGAGAGAAAAAGCCACCAGCACACGAGGGAAAGGAAATAAAAGTTTATTATTCCTTTCAAGAGTCTGCATGCCCGCCCACCTTTGTAGTTATAACCAACGAGCCAGAGGGATGGAAACAGAACTACAGGAAGTTTTTTGTGAGAAGACTTAGAGAACATCTGCGGATAAAACATTCCCCATTAAAGCTTGTACTAAAAGGAAGGGAGGAGTAGCTTTATAGTTGACCTATGATGAGAAGAAAGGAAAGGCTAGCCAAACTTCTAAAGGAAGAGATATCTCAGATATTAAGAGATGAGGTAAGAGACCCAAGGATAGGCATGGTTGTGATCACAAGAGTTGAGCTCTCAGAAGATATGAAGAACTCAAAGGTTTACTTTACCACCATTCCAGAGGGTAGGGAAAAAGAAGTGGAAGATGCACTCAGGTCTGCAAAGAACTACATAAAGGCATTGCTCATTAAAAGGCTAAGGGTAAAGTCTGTTCCAGAGCTAAGCTTTAAGTTCGATATAGACCTCAAAAACTTGGAAAGGATATGGGAAAAGCTGTAAGGTCTGTGCTTCTTATGAAGGAAAGTCAGTACCGCCTTAACCCACCATCTGGGAAGGTAGTGTGCAGGTACGACACGGAGCTGAGACCGAAGGAACTTCCTCTTGTACCAGCAACAGAGATAGACGGGAAAATTCCATACTCATTTTTGAACCCACTTCAAAGTCTTTTTTTCTACGCTTACCAAGGAGGCAGTAGCCTAGTCTGTGCTCCCACTTCTGCGGGTAAAAGCCTTATAGCTTACCTCTTCATGAAGGACAAAAAGGGTAGGAAGGTATATATAGCACCAACCAAGTCTTTAGTCTATGAAAAGGCATTAGAGTTTAAGAAGTATTACAGAAATGTGGACGTAAGAACAGGGGATAGGCTTTTGGAGAATTACAAGGAACCAACAGGAGATGTTGTTGTCAGCACATACGAGAATCTGGCTTACGCTTTCAGAAACAGGTCAAGCTGGGTGGAGAACATGCATTGCCTTGTTGTGGATGAAGTGCACCAGATAGCAAAAAGATGGGTGCTTGAAGAGGTAATAACCTATGCCCTAAAGAGGGATATCCCCATCCTTGGCCTTTCTGCCACGCTTCCAGATGCAAGCAGCATAGCCCAATGGCTCGAGGTTCAGCTTTTAGTAGAAAGTGAGTGGAGGCCAACTGAGCTAATAAGAGATGTAAAACTCTTAAAGGAATTTGACAAGGTTGGCAGAAAGAGGGGAAGGGAATACGCACTACCAGCAAAGCTCTTGAGCTGTATGTTTGAAATACCAAAGCATGATGAGAAGGTTATACTTTTTGTGCCTTCAAAGAAGGTAGGCTGGAAGTTGCTAGAGCTGGCAAACGAAGAAAAGATAGGAATAATGAACAAGACGCTTCCCTTCGAAGTGGAAGAGAGGGAAGAAAAAGAGATAGCCTTTCACAACGCAGACGTACCAAAGGAAGAGAGGGAGGAGATAGAAAAGGCTTTCAGGGATGGAAAGCTCAGAAGGCTTATAGCTACCCAAACGCTTGCCTACGGTGTCAACCTTCCAGCAGATAGGGTTTTGGTGCTTGTACGAATGTTCTGGGAAAGGGGGAAAGTCAAGATGCTACCAGATGCTTTAGATATTTTACAGATGGAAGGAAGAGCAGGAAGGTTGGGCATAAAGCCTTTGGGTTACTCTAACCTTCTTCTCTACGGAGGTGATAAAGATAACTTTGAAAGATGCATAAGAGAAACCTTTGACACTTCTTTAAAAAGCATGGTCAAAGAAGGAAAGAGCTTGGACACTCTTTGTCTTTTTTTGCTCATAGGTATGCTTTATGAGAAAAAGAACTACGAAGGCTTTATAAGAAAAACTTACTCTTATTCGGATGTTAGCAGTAAAGAGATAGACAGAGCAATGAACTTTCTCATAAACCATGGATACTTAAATGACCATGAGCTAACAGATAAGGCTCTTTACTGCATAAGGAGTGGTATTCCCCCTACGAAGTTTGAAGAGTTTTTAAGAAGGCTATCCCTTGGATTAGACCATCTTGTTGTGATAAGGCCTTTGCTTTATATGAAGAAGTTCGATTCTCTTTACGATTTTGTAAATGGCGGGGAGAGCTTTGAGGAGGATAGGTATCATGTAACTAAAAAGCTTGTTCCTTGCGGAGAACTCTGTTTTGAGGACAACACAGACCAGTTTATATTTTATGTAGAAGGGTTGACCTTTAAGTATCCAAATATAAAAAATCCACCTGGTGAGTTCTCCTACCTGGCTACGGATGCTCTCCACCTTGTTAGAATGCTCTTAGAGCTAAAAAAGCTAAATCTCTGGAACTTAAGCACCATGGATATTCTCCAGATAGCGCACTCTGTAAAGTATGGTGTAGACAAAAGCTATTCCTCCCTTTGCGGTATAAAGGGGATAGGACACATAAGGGCAAACTTGCTAAAAAGGTTCATGCAAAGTCAAGGAATAGAGGCACCACCTTTAGGCTCAAAGACTAAGGAACTTCTAAGCATCCTTATGGAAAAGGATGCTCTTGAGTACATACTCACGGAAGATAGAAAGCTAAGTGAGAGCAAAGCAAAAGAAGAGGTAAGGAGGCTTATGAACATAATTGAAAGAAACAGTAAGGGCTTCTTGATAGACGATAAGATACTTCTTGCCTTTGGGCTTTTCAGCATGGGAGAAGTAGCCTACAGGATGAAAAAAGAAGAGCTTTTGAGGTACACCCTATGGAGTTGAGCAAGCCAATCCTCTGTATATTTTACACAGACAAGAAAAAGCTTGAAGGTCTTTTAAGCTCTCTGAGCGTTGAACACATAACTGAACCCTTTTTCTTTCCACACATACAGAAGTACTACTCCAAAGAGATGGGGGAGAACATTTTAAAAGTCTACGTTTCGCTGAAGGGACTAATGAATAAGGAAAACTTGGCTGACTTCAAGCTTTGGGCTATAAACCAAGAGCTCCTTTTCTCCCAAGATGGAAAAAGGAGGCTTAACATAGACCCAGGTTACATAGACGAAAGCCACCTTATGCTGACCTCTTCCAAAAGAAGGGGAGGAAGGGTCTACTTAGGAAGAGGGGTTTATGCAGAGATAGAGTACCTTTTTGTTCATGGGGGCTTTAGAGCCCTTTACTGGACGTATGCAGACTACAGGGACAGAAGGATAAAAAGCTTTTTTGAAATGGTCAGAAGGAGCTTTCTTGATGAGTTAAAGGCTGCAAAGCGTGGGAATAAACTCCGGCTTGTATCCTTTTCCGAGTATGAGGTCTATGAGGCTCTCCAGGCTTTGTGAGTTATCCGTAAAGAATAGCCTAAGGGAAGCTCCCCCCACATCCTTCACATAAGGCTTTAGCTCCTGAGCTATGCATAAGGCAGAGTCTACCACATGAACATCTCCCATGTACTTCTTTATGACCTCTTTGAGAAGTGGATAATGAGTGCATCCCATTATGAGCGTGTCTATACCCTTTTCTTTTAACTCTTTAAGGTAAAACTCAACTATACTCTCCGCTATTGTTCCATCTTTTATACCTTCCTCCACAAGAGGTACAAAGAGGGGGCATGCTTTCTCATAAACTTTCGCTCCAACTTCTTCCAGCTTTCTCCTATAGACTCCGCTGCTTATCGTTCCTTTTGTACCTATGACGCCTATAACTTTTCTCTTTGACACCTCTAAGGCAGCCTTCACACCAGGGTCTATAACACCAAAAACAGGGATGGTAAGTTCCTCCTTGAGAAAATCCAAGGCATAAGAGCTTGCAGTGTTGCAAGCCACTACAAGAAGGTCTATGCCAAAACCCAAAAGAAAATTTGCGCATTCTATGCTGTAGCGTACAACAGTTTCCTTTGACTTGCTACCATATGGAACCCTTGCCGTGTCCCCAAGGTATAAAAGGTCCAAATTGGGAAAGTGTTCTCTTATAGCTCTAAGGACCGTAAGACCACCGACGCCAGAATCAAAGACTCCAACTTTCACTATAATATTATACCATGAAGTTTCCAGACCTAAGACCAAGAAGACTAAGACAGAATGAAAACATAAGGAGGCTTGTAAGAGAGACAAGGATAACCCTTGATGACCTTATATACCCCATATTTGTATGCCCGGGGGAAAGGGTATCAGAAGAAGTACCATCCATGCCAGGAGTTTACAGGTTTAGCATGGACAGAGCCGTTGAAGAGGTAAAAAGCGTAGTGGACCTTGGAATAAAGGCAGTCATACTCTTTGGCATCCCAGAGCATAAAGATGAGGTAGGTTCGGACACATGGAGCGACGATGGCATAATACAAAGAACTCTAAGAGCCATAAGACAGCAAGTTTCAGATGTTTACCTTATCACGGATGTTTGCTTCTGTGAGTACACAACTCATGGACACTGTGGAGTCCTTGTAGGACAAGAGGTTGAAAACGACAAAACTCTTGAGAACTTAAAAAAACAGGCAGTATCCCATGCTAAAAACGGAGCTCACATGCTTGCTCCATCTGGTATGATGGACGGTATGGTAAAGGCCATAAGGGAGGCCCTTGACGATGAAGGTTTTTACAACATACCCATAATGGCATACTCGGCAAAGTTTGCTTCAGCCTTCTATGGACCTTTCAGAGATGCTGCCCAGTCTGCACCATCCTTTGGAGACAGGAGAGGGTATCAGATGGACCCAGCCAACGCAAGGGAAGCTCTGAAGGAGGTCCTTTTGGATGTGGAAGAGGGTGCAGACATAGTTATGGTAAAGCCAGCCCTTTCTTACTTAGACATAATACACAGAGTAAAAGAGGCAACCTTACTCCCCGTCTGTGCTTACAACGTAAGCGGCGAGTATTCCATGATAAAGGCGGCAGGGAGGTTAGGTTGGATAGATGAGCAGAAGGTTATGGCAGAAGTACTAACATCCATAAAGAGAGCTGGAGCTGATATGATAATAACCTACTTTGCAAAGGACTTGGCAAGATTGATAAATAAAAGTTTACTATAATAGTATCATGCAAGGTTACAACCCTTCCAGTATAGAGGAAAAGTGGCAAAGAATATGGGAGGATTTGGGCATCTTTTCTTCAAAGGAGGAAGGCAAGAAAGTTTACATACTTGAGATGTTTCCATACCCATCTGGAAGGATACACATGGGTCATGTGAGAAACTACACCATAGGTGATGCTATTGCAAGGTTTTTAAGGTTTGATGGCTTCACTGTGCTTCATCCTATGGGGTGGGATGCTTTTGGCCTTCCAGCTGAGAATGCAGCCATAAAGCATGGTATTCATCCAGCACTTTGGACTTATCAAAACATAGACTACATGAAAAGACAGCTAAAAAGTCTTGGTTTTTCTTATGATTGGAGCAAGGAGATAACCACATGCACACCCGATTATTACAGATGGAATCAGTGGATCTTTCTGAGAATGTTCGAGAGGGGGCTAGCCTACAGGAAGGAAGCGGAAGTAAACTGGTGTCCAAAAGACGAGACTGTTCTTGCCAACGAGCAGGTTATAGATGGAAGATGCTGGAGGTGCGGTACGCACATAATAAGAAAAAAGGTTCCATCATGGTACATAAAGATAACGGACTATGCGGAGAGGCTTTTGGATGACCTAAAGGAGTTAGAGGGCAAGTGGCCAGAGAGGGTCATAACTCAGCAGATAAATTGGATAGGAAGGTCAGAGGGAGCTCTGATAAAGTTTTATGTGAATGATATACCAATAGAAGTTTTCACAACAAGACCAGACACACTTTTTGGAGCCACATTTTTAGCTTTGGCGCCAGAGCATCCCCTTGTCTTTGAGCTTGCAAAGAAGGGAAATAAAACAAAGGAGCTGGAGGAATTTTTAAGATCAAAAAGCAAGGAAGATAACATAAAGGAGGGTGTTTTTCTTGGGGTTTATGCCAAGAATCCAGCAAACGGTGATATGATACCAGTCTGGGTTGCCAACTACGTTCTTTATGAGTACGGAAGCGGTGCCATCATGTGTGTACCTGCCCATGATCAAAGGGACTACGAGTTTGCCATAAAGTACAAGCTTTCCATAAGGCATGTGGTAAAACCGATAGAAGGGGAGATTCCAAAGGACAGAGCTTACGAGGGAGAGGGTACGCTCATAAGCTCTGGAGAATTTTCTGGCATTCCTTCTGATAAGGCAAAGAGTGAGATAGTAAAGTGGCTTAAGGATAGAGGTCTTGGAGACCTTAAGGTTACTTACAAGCTGAGGGATTGGAACATATCTAGACAAAGGTACTGGGGGACACCCATCCCCATAGTTTACTGCGAAGTATGTGGCATAGTGCCAGTTCCTTACGATGACCTTCCCATAGAGCTTCCGCAGGATGTAAAGATAACTGGGCATGGAAACCCACTTGAGAGCGTGGAGGGGTTTGTAAAGACAACATGCCCAAGGTGTAAAGGACCTGCGAGGAGAGAAACAGATACCATGGATACCTTCTTCGATTCAAGCTGGTACTTCCTAAGGTACTGCGACCCAAAGAATAACATGAAACCCTTCTCTAAGGAAAGGGCAGATTTTTGGATGCCAGTTGACATATACATAGGTGGAATAGAGCATGCTGTCTTGCACCTTCTTTATGCGAGGTTTTTCCAAAAGTTTCTTTATGACATTGGCTTGGTAAAAGATAAGGAACCCTTCTTGAGGCTCATAACTCAAGGGATGGTACTAAAAAGGTGGGTCAGCATAGAAGGATTCCTATCACATTTTGGCATATCTGAAGAGGATGACCTTGACCTGCTCATAGAAAGAATAAAGGAGGATGCAAAGTGACTACCTCTAAGGAGTATGAGATGGCCATAGAACTGATAAAAAAAATTATGCCGGAGATTGACCAGCTTGCTAAAACAGAGGACAAGGCTTTGGCTAAGAAGATCGTAAGTACTGTAAGGGACCCAATAACTGCAGCAGCCTATCATGTAAGGGTGGGGAGTGGTCCAAAGAAGGAGGAGCTTCTTAAGGTCCTAAATGTTTTGGTCAGCCAAATGAGGGATCTGTCCGACATAAGCTTGCTAAAGGCTTACTCCAAGGATCTCCTGAGCCTGATGGAGGAACAAAAGGATGGATGATAGAATTACTTTAAGAACTCTTTTTAAGAAGAAGTCAGATGGGAAAAAGATAACTATGGTATCCACATACGATTACATCTCTGCCAAGCTGTGTGACCAAGTAGGCATAGATTGCATACTTGTTGGAGACTCCCTTGGGATGGTCTTTCAGGGTCTTGACTCTACAATACCCGTTACCCTTGAAGAGATGATATACCATACAAAAGCTGTAAAGAGAGGGATAAGTAGAGCTTTTCTCATAGTTGATATGCCCTTTATGAGCTATCAAATCAGTGAGGAGGATGCCATAAAAAACTGCGGAAGGGTTATGAAGGAAACGGCTGCCAATGCAGTAAAGCTGGAAGGAGGAGAAAACATAGCCAATCTGGTGAAAAAAATTGTAAGCATTGGGATACCGGTTGTTGGACACTTAGGTTTTACACCCCAGAGCGTTCATGCTCTTGGTGGATACAGGGTTGTTGGAAAGAGAGAAGAAGAAAGGGATAGGCTCTTCAGAGACTTTAAAGCCCTTGAAGATTCTGGTGCCTTTATGATAGTGCTTGAGAGCGTACCTTCTTACATCTCCCAAGAGCTAACATCAAGCTCAAAAGCTATAACCGTAGGGATAGGTGCAGGGCCACACTGCGACGGTCAGGTTCTTGTCTTTTATGACATAGTTGGCCTTGTGGAGGACATAAAGCCTAAGTTTGTCAGAAGGTACTTAGAAGGTGCTAATATGTTTAGAGAAGCTCTGAAGAGGTTCAAAGAAGATGTAGAGGGAGGAGTTTTCCCATCCATGGAGGAGAGTTATGGATGAGGCAAAACTGCTAGAGCTTTTTGTAAGGCTTGGCTACATAACATCACAGCAAGCCAAAGAGGCGTACATACAGAAGGAAAAGGATGAGGATATAATAAGCTGTCTTATAAGGCTCGGCTACATGGATGACACAAAACTCATGGACTTTTACTCCAAATACATACCCACAAAGCTTTGGAAGGGAGGCATGGATGAAGTGAACGTACCCCAAGAAATACTTAGGCTATTATCAAGGGAACTTCTAAGAAAGTACTACGTAGCACCAGTAAACTTCCAAAACGGAAGACTCACTGTTATAATGGTAAACCCCTTCAACCAGTCTGTTGTCAATGAGATAAAGTTCAAAAGCGGTGTAGAGAACGTAATAACCTATGCTGCACCAAAAAAGACGGTAGAAAACACAATAGATAAGCTCTATTCGGAGATAAGAGAGCTATTAGAGGAGATAGAGACGGGAGAAGAGGTGTCCATAGAAGAGCTTCCCGTTGAGCTCTCTCCAGAAGCTTTAGCGTCCGAAGCTGGAGAAGCACCCATTGTGAGGCTTGCAAACCATCTCATATACGAGGCTGTAAAGCTCGAAGCTTCTGACATACACATAGAGCCCTACGAGAAGAAGCTTGTTGTAAGGTATAGGGTGGATGGGGTTCTAAGGATCTTTCACGAATTCCCTCAGAGGGTCAAAGACCCACTAACTGCAAGATATAAGATACTCTCAAACATGGACATATCAGAAAGGCGTAAGCCCCAGGACGGAAGGATAAGGATAAGGATCGGGGACAAGAGAATAGACCTCAGGGTATCTACCGTTCCAACAGTTTACGGAGAGAAGATAGTCATGAGGATCCAAGAGGCTGAGAGGTATTTAAGCGTTAAGCTTGAAGAACTTGGGTTTGAATCAGACGACCTTGAGAAATTCAGAAAAGCCATATGGACACCTTGGGGGATGATACTTGTTACAGGACCAACTGGCTCTGGCAAAACTACCACCCTTTATGCATCCCTAATGGAGAGAAACAAGCCCGATGTGAACATAATGACAGTGGAAGACCCAGTGGAGGTTTCCATACCTGGACTTAACCAGGTGCAAGTTAGAGAAAACATTGGGCTTAACTTTGCAACTGTCTTAAGAGCCTTCTTAAGACAGGACCCAGACATCATACTGGTGGGTGAGATAAGGGATACAGAAACGGCAGAGATAGGCATAAGGGCAGCTTTAACAGGCCACCTTGTTTTTTCCACGCTTCACACAAACGACGCATCCTCATCCATCACAAGGCTCGTTGACATGGGAATAGAGCCCTTCCTTGTTGGTTCCTCTGTCATCCTCATAGTAGCTCAAAGGCTTGTAAGAAAGCTATGCCCTGCTTGTAAAGTGGAGGCTGACATACCAAAGGAAGCCTTACTTAGAATAGGGGTAATAAAGGACCCATCTGAGGATGTTGTTGTTTATACGCACAGGGAAGGTGGATGCGAAGTATGCAAGGGCACTGGCTATAGGGGAAGGACGGCAGTTCACGAGATCCTGCAGGTAGATGAAGAGATGAGAAAACTCATACTTACCAATGCCACAGCAGAAGACATAAAAGACCTTGCAAGGAGGAAAGGGATGAGGACGTTGTACGAAGCAGGGCTTCTTAAGGTTAAAAAGGGCATAACCTCCCTCCAAGAAGTTGCAAGAGTGTTGGCCAAATAAGAAGATGGATTATAATTTAATCCTATGAAATACGACAGAGAGTTGGATATAAGGGGTGATGTTTGCCCCTTTACCTTTGTCAAGAGCAAGCTTGTTCTTGAGGATATGCAAGTAGGACAGGTACTAAGGGTTATTGTAGATTACCAACCTTCCGCCGAGAACGTACCAAAGAGCATGAGAGAAGAAGGACAGGAAGTTTTAGCAGTAAACCAGCTAAACGGCAACGAGTGGGAGATCATAGTGAGGAAAAAAAGATGAAGTTCCTCTTTGCAGTTACTAGCAACCCCTTTGCTAAGGACTTTTCTACCATACTGAACCTTGTAAAGGCTCTTTCAAGGAAGGGACAGGTTATAATCTTCTTCTCTGGGAACGGAGTTTACTACCTTCTTAGACCAGAAACTAAAAGCCTCTCAGAATTTGGAGCAAGGCTTTTGTTCTGCGCTCACTCTGCACACCAGAGGGGAATAGAAAACTTTCCAAGCTACTTTGAAAGCAGCTCCACATACAACTTTTCCAAGATACTTCCTGAGTGCGATAAGCTTTTAGCCTTTAACTGATGAAGAAGATAGTCTTTATAGTAAAAGGAGACCCTTACTCTTGGAAGGTACACGAAGCCATGAGGGTTGGTATGGCAGTAGGTATAAACAGCGAGGTTAGCTTTATCTTTATGAAGGATGGCGTCTATGCAATAACTCATTGGAATCCAGAAAAGCTTTATATAACAGGATTCGATAAGCTTCTTGAGAATATAGATTATGTGAACGTCAAGCTCTTTGTTGAAGATACCTCCGCAGAAGAGAGGGGCTTAAAGGAGGGAAGCTTTGTAAAGCCCGTTAGCTTCATAAGTATAGAGGAAGTGGATAAGTTTATAAGAGATGCTGATGGGGTACTCGTATGGTAAACACCCTTTGGCTTGTTAGAAAGCTCGGAGACTTCTCCTCAGACCTTGTACAGGAAGATGATATAGTGGTTCTTGTTCAGGATGGAGTTCTCAGGTTTCCGACAAGAAAGGGATGGTTTGTGTGCAAAGAGGACGTTCTGGCAAGGGGTATTGAGGTCCCAGAAAACTTGGCAAAGAGCTACGATGATATAGCAGAGCTCATAGTAAAGGCAAAAAGGGTTGTGGTCTGGTGATGTGGGAGATAACAAAGGTCTTTAGGTTTGAGGCAGGACACAGGGTCTGGAAGCAAAACTTAACTTCAGGAAGGGGTTCAGAGTTCACAAGGGAGGCAGAAGTTCCCCAGAACAAGTGTGTTAACCTTCATGGCCATGGATACGTGCTTGAAGTCACTCTTAGCTCTAATACTCTAAACGAGCAGGATATGGTTATGGACTTTTATCATGTCAAGAACGCTCTTAAAAACCTCATAGATGATATGGACCATAGCTTCATAGTGGACGTGAAGGACCCCCTCTATGAGGACATAAAAACCCTCTCTGAGAAGTTTGGCCTTAGGATCTTTCCAGTAGATTTTTGTCCAACAGCAGAGGCTCTTGCCAAGTTCTTTTACGAGTTTTTGTCTGAAAGGCTTCAAGAGGCTAAGCTTTTGGGGGAGGTAAGGGTCTCACGTGTTGTCCTATGGGAAACGGCAACATCAAAGGCAGAGTACAAGGGTGAATGAACCTAAGAGTGGCTTTCAACAACGGAAGGACTGTAAACATATCAACAGACTTCCCCTTTGATAAAAGCCCAGTAGGATACAGAGTAATAGTCTCATCCAGAACAGGGGTCGTTGTTGGATATGCCAAGAGCGGTAAAAGTCTTCAGGCTCATTTTCCAGATGCCAACCCCTTAGTCCTACCAGAGCATATAGAGGTCATAAAGGAAATATCAGAAATGTATGGGCTTACACCTTGGAGCTTTCTCTTTAGCCTTCTTCCAAAGGTTTTTATCTGGAAAGAAGAAGAGTACATAGTTCCACCGCAGATCGTTCCACAACACCTGGACAAGGCGAGCATGGATGTAATAAGATACCTTCTGAAAAAAAAGAGGGCAAAGCCAAAAAGCTTGGAGAAGAAGTTTGGGGGAGAGGTCATAAGGTTCCTCTTGGAGAAAGGCTTTTTGAGAAGGGAAAAAGTGTTGGAGATGCCAGACAGGACTGAAGAAGTATACAGACTTGTAGCAACTATGGAACAGGTCCATCAGAAGATAAGAAGGTCAAAGAGAAAACAGTCAAAGCTTGACATAGTCCTATTTTTGATGGAAAAGACATACGCCACGAGGGAGGAGATAAAGGAAATGGGACACAACCCAAAAGACATAGATGCGCTCGTGAGAATGGGGCTTTTAAGGAAGGAAAAGCTCGTAGAAGAAAGAAAAGACATAGAGCATAAAGTAAAAACACGCATGGTAAGGGAAATAAAGGGAAGCTATGTGTTTGTAGGTGTGGCGGATACTGCCCTTGATAGGCTAAAAAGCCTTATAGAAAGCACATTGGAAAAGGGGTCCATATTGGTCTTCTGCAGCAGTCGGTCAACACTCCTCTGGCTTGAGGATGAGCTTAAAAAACACTTTGGGGACGTGGTCTTATCACTAACGGCTCATAAGAAGCTTTCCAAAGACTGGTTTAGATGTCAAGAGGGTAAAAGGGTCATCTTAGGCACAAAGGTAGCCCTTCTCTCACCCATAAGGGACCTTTTTTCCGTTGCCATCTTCGATGACGTTGGTATAAAGATGAAAGATGGCGTTGATACGAGAAACTTCCTTTTTTTACTTTCAAAGCATACTGGTGCTGAGTTCGCCCTTTTCCTTCCCTCCTTTGACATCCAGACATACCACTTTGTCCTATCAAAAAGAGTCCCTTATGAGTACAAAAAGCCAAGTGCGGATGTCCTTGTCTTTGGTATTAGGTCTGGTGAGGTTCTCACTCAAGGGTGCAAGGATGTCCTAAAAGATAGCAGGGATGTTCTTTTCCTTGTCAGTAAAAGTGGTTACGGCTACGCTTACTGTCCAAGGTGTGAAAGCCTTGCCCTATGCCCTCTCTGTAATACATTCCTGACCTTTTACAAAGAGAAGGGGAAGCTAATATGTACCAACTGCGGGTACAAAAGTGGGCTTGAGTGTCCCAACTGTGGAGGGGAGGTCAAAGATGTAGGCTTTGGAATAGAAAGGGTCATGGAGGAGATAGGAGGAAACTTTAGCTTTTCTACTTATCCCAACTGGGGGAAGAGATACGACATTGTGGTTGTTTTGAGTGCAGACACATTCCTATCTTACCCATCCTTCCAGTCTGAGGAGAACTTCTACAGGTACATATGGAGGGCATACTCTCTTGCAAGAAGGATATTCGTTGTTCAAAGCCTATTTCCAGAGAGCAAGGTTATAAAGGGACTTCTGAGGGGAGACTGGAAGAAATTTTTGGATGATGAGCTAAGAAGGAGAAAGGAAGAAGACCTTCCACCCTTTTCAAGGCTCTTGATTGCAAGGTTCAAAAAAGATGTTGAAAAAAAGCTAAAAGCACACCAACTTAGCTACAACATAAGAAAGTACGGAGAGCTAACAGAGATAATGCTAAAGACAAAGAAAACGAAGAGTCTTCTAAGGCTTCTAAGGTCCCTAAGACCAACGAGCCTTGAGGTTTTATGAAAAAAGGCTGAAAAACAAAAACAAACCACTTGACAAAGCCAAAAACTTTTGCTATACTAAAAACAACCTAAAAATTTAAGGAGGTGGAATCATGAGAGCTAACAAGAAGCTCACAGCAGCAGTTCTAGCAAGCGCAGCCCTCTTTGGTGCCAACAGCACCGCAAAGGCTCATGCCAACCTTATACCAGCCATCAAGGTAGGGAGCGGTTGGGTTTCTGTAGTTTCTTACGTCAACACCCAAGCCCCACCAGCCGGAGGACAGGTCTTTGTCCATGCAACCTACCAGGTGAAGGACCCAACAAACCTGACAGCTGCTTGCACACACTTGGACGGAAGGTCAAAAACAACGCAGAACGACCTTACCACTACGGTTCTTAGCACTGTGGGTGGAGGTTTTGGAACAGTTTTCCCATCTACTGACAGCGTTGGAGGAGCCCTCATAACACCACCAGCCCCAGCCCCAGCAGAAGGATTCCTTGTTCTTGAAAACTACGATGATACTGGAGCAATGGGTGCTGATGGAACTCTAACATCAGAGGCTATAATCTTCAACCTTGGTTCTGGGTTCCTATACTCTCAAAGAGCCCTTACCGTAACACACAATGCTCCTTCTCCGGGTGGTAACGTGTCTATTGATGCGCCTGGTTGTGGAGTATGTAACTATCTTCAAGCAACTCCCTTCTCTGCTGGTGCAGCTACAGTTTTTGATAACACCACGGCTGGAACTCTCAGCAGGTTTATGTTCCTTCCGCCCAGGACTGCAAACACGGGCGCTTACGTTATAGCTGTGAACTTAGCTGGAACAAATGAACTAGCTGATGATCTTAATTCATTAAACCTTGTTACATCTGGATACAATGCAAGGATCAGGCTCGAAGCACGTATGGACGCTGCCGAAGGTTATAACCTTGGTGTTTACAACAGGCTTGAGGACTTTAGGTCTGTATCGAGAACAAACGATGTTGTCTGTTTTGCCCAGCTACCTCCAAGCATGATGGTGGACTCTGGTTTAGTTACCTTCATAGCAGATGGCGGATGGTACAACATCTCTCCAAGATGTCTTGAGAATGAGGCACCTGTAGGTATACAAGTATGTAATGGTAACGGTGCTGGAACTGAGCTTGGCGATGCCATCGTCGAGTACAAGGTCGAGTTTGCAAGCGGTTATGGTTATGCGGTCACACCACAGCACCAGCAGTGGTATGTAAAATAAAAGGCGTCCCCCTTCGGGGGGCTCTTTTTTAAAGGAGCTTCGTTATGTTAAGATTCTTAGTTCCGTTTTTGATCTTTTTGTCTTTATTGAGTTCTTGTACAAAAAAGCCAGAGGTCAAACCCATTGATGTAAAGACAAAAGTCAGCACTGACTACAGTCCAGAGAAGTATATGTTTGTGAAGGAACTAAACACAAAAGATAGGGTTGTCTTTTTCTATCAAGACCAAGATGGTTATACCCATTATTACAACGGAAAAGAAGACAGGATTATAAACAGGGAAATAATGGACAAGTACAAGAAGATTGGCGGGGTTCCTATGAGCTTTTCCTATGCTTTTGATGGCAAGTATCTTTACTTCTCTCAGCCTGTAAGATGGGGTCCCAAAAAGCTAATACTCATAAAGATGGAGCCAGATGGGAAGGTTCTCTACACAAAGGAGCTTTCCAGCTTAGAGCAAGTTCTAAGACCGGCATCCTTTGCCTTTGACGGAAAGGGTAATATGCTCCTCTCTTGGATAGATGAGACTCCCCCCTACGTAAAGGCTGCCTATTTACTTGTAAAAAACGACCAGTTTCCCGAAAAGGAAGAAGTCATAGGATTTGACCAAAACCCTGTCCTTTCTGTAAAGTCTGTTTACACAAGCAAGGGGTTTGCACTTGTTTACACAAAGGCTGGAAAGGGTGGCAAAATGTCCGAAGTGCGTGTTAGGTTCCTATCCGATAACTCCGAAAAGCTACTATATACGGGAAACAGCTCCACTGACTTTGACTTTTATGAGTACAAGGATGGATTTGTCTTAAGCCCCTACGAGCTTTCTTCAAAGGTAAACATAATAGTTTACGACAGAGCCTTTGAAAAGAAGAAGGAGTATGCTATAGAAAAGCCAAAGGACCTTGTCAACAATTTTGACATACTTCAGGTAGGACTCCTTGGTGGAACTCCTCTCGTGTTTGGTGCAGGCATACCAACAAAGCCTGTGGATGTTGAAGGATACTCCCTTCCACAGAGGTTAAACGTCTTTTATTCATACAATGGCAAAACCTTTGAGAGGTTAGTTGGTGAAAAACCTTTTATGTTCACAAGCAACTTAACATCTTACGACTCTTCTAGTGAATATGCCGTTGTTGCCTACATGGACAGAAGGCTGACAGTTCCAACTGTCATGGTCTCTGTAATAGATTCCAAAGGCAAGCTCCTTAAAAAGGACTTGCTCATAGAAAAGCCATGGGTTGCAACAGGAAGCCCAAAGGTAGCATACCTTGGAGAGGGCCTCTTTAGGGTCTTTTATCCCGTAGAGGACCAAAAGGAAAAGGTATGGATATACAGAGCAAAGGATATAAAAGCCAACAGCATAGATAGCCTCTACGAAATGCCAAAGCCAGACAAGGACCTTCTCATAAAGACAGTCAACAGATACGTGGAGTGTAGGAAGAAGAACGACTATAAGTGTGTTTACAGCATGCTTGACCCAACTTACAGGAGCGGTATATCTGAGGGTATGCATGAGCAGATGATGAAGAACATAAATGCAAACATATTGGACTACAAACTTGAAAAATGTAAGATATTAGAGGACTCTGTCTTGGCAGCATGCGACGGATACATAAAGGCAAGGCTTCCAGGACAGATAATGGGCAAACCAATAAGGGAGCAGGAGAGAAGCATAGAGCAGAAGATAAAGGGCAACATATGGGTTTACATAGATGGTAAGTGGTACTATGCAGTTGACCTTCCAATGCTGGGATACGCTCTTCAATGGTAGAGAAAGAGGTCAGGTTCTTTGAACCCTCGGAGCCTTTAGACAGGGAAAGGCACAGAGGACTGCGCTGGAAGTGTTTAGAGGCGCAGTGTCCAGTTAACTGCTGTCTGCGAGCAAGGGATACTTCAATAGCTCTTCATGAGATCCCCTCTGCTTCCCGTTTTTTCCCTGTAGTCTTTCCTTACACAAAAAGGGAAGATGGATCCTTGAGCTTGGATGTAAGGGTCGTTTATGCTCTTACCCTCGGCTATACGGATGTGGATGACGAGGCTGGATGTGTCTACTTGGACCCAAACAGGGGTTGCCTTTTGGGAGAGGACAGGCTAATTGCCTGCAAGAAGTATCCATTTACAAGCCGAAATGTGCCAGGAACAGACCAGATAGGTCTCATCATAGGTCTTGATTGCCCTGGATGGAGTTACGAAGATGGGGAGCTGATGGTAGATGAGGAAGGAGAGCTAACACAATACGCCCAGAAGAACTTTGTGGACCCTCTTTTTTCCTTTATCTCTGGCAATCAGATAAGACAGGTTTTTTTGAAGACCATAGAGGATTTAAAGCTTTTGGTTCCAAGGGACATAATCTACAAGGACATAAGGGTTAGGGTAAACACTATAGACATAGAGAAGCTAAAGGCTTTTGACCCTCACACTTTGAAGAAGCTTGTGCAGAACGACTTTTTAAGGGTCATTTACCATGCCTTTGACAGCCTTGCCAACTTTACCATCCTGATAGACAGGTACCTGGAAAGAAAGAGTAGATGAAGGGCTTTACCCTTTTGGAAGTAATAGTGGCTTTCACTTTGGCAATACTTGGCACATCTCTTTTTTACTTTTCTGTATCAAGCCTGACCTTGAATCTGAAAAGAAAAGAAAAGGATGGGAGCATCTCTGACCTTTCCAAATATGTCTACGTTGCTCTCTACAGGGATATCAGCATACTAAACAGGGGGACAACCAAGGAGGGTGAGCTTTACTGCCAAAAGCTGGAGCAAAAAGGGGTAGAAGCCACAAGATGTCCTTATATGTTCAAACTGGGAGACCAATCCATTCCATCCGATTCCTACCAGACTAAGATAAAAGATAGGTGGTACCTCCTCCCAAGGATAGAATGAAAAGAGGGAGCATACTCATATACGTCCTTTGGTCTCTTGGCTTTGTCTCCTTTGTCCTTATGATGGTAGTGGGTGGGCTTTACTTCTACAGGGGAACTCTTGCAAGGAGCTCAGAGAGCTATATGCAAACATTGGAGATGCTCGCCGTTGCAAAAGCCGTCCTTACAGAGACAAGGAACCAGGTCTTTCTTTCAAAAAACCCCCAGCGGGTAGTCAATGTAGATAGGGAATTCGGTTATCAAAACAGAGTTTACAGGGTGGTTGTAGAGCCAGAGGATGCAAAGCTCAGCGTGAACACTGCCGATGTCCAATCCTTAGAGAGGCTCTTTTTGCTCCTTGGTACAAAGCAAGATAGAGCAAGGGAAATATCCCAAAGGCTTGTTTCAGACAGAAGGAAGAGTGTTTTTTTGTCCCTCTCCCAGCTCAAACACTACATGAGCGAGGAAGATTACAAGAGAGCAAAGGATTACATAAGCATAGTCCCAACTTTGGTAAACGTTAACTACGCAAGCCCTTTGGTTCTTCAGGCAGTTGGCTTTAGCAAAGATGATGCAGACCAGATAGTAAAGCTGAGGGAGAGGGTTGAACACTTTTCCAAGGAGAGCCTAAAGCCCATCTTTCCAGGAAAAGAGACCATCATAGAGACTGCTCTTTATTCCAGCATACTTCCCCAATACTTTAGAATAAGCGTAAGGTCGGAGAATGGTCTTTTCTCTCATGGTCTTTTTTGCATCTTTGAAAAGACTGGCTACATAGTAGACTGTGGAAGGACATATGAGTAAAGGCTTTACTCTCATAGAGCTCCTTGTGGCAACAGTCCTTAGCCTCTTTGTGGCTCTTTCTCTGTCTTATCTCATAAACACATCCTTAAAAACTCTTGACCTCTACAAGAGAAAGGTTCAGGAGAAAAAAGTGGATCACTTTATCTACACAGTCCAGAGACAGTTGATAGGATGCCACAGCCTGGAGTTTAGAAGTGAAGGCATAACATACCTTACATCCTTTGGACTTACAGAGGAGTTTGTAAGGGTTCATTTGGACGCTGGAAAGGATGGTGTGTTCTATGAGGAGTATGACCCGTGGGATAATTCTCTTCTTTACAGGTATATACTGCCAGTAGATTCCATCTTCTCCTACGATGGAAGAAAAGCTATAAGGTTCAGAGTGGGGGACAAAGAGTATATACTTTTGACTTTATGTTCCGAAGAGTACTTTATAGGGAACAAAAAACGCTAAGTGTCCTCGTCCCCCCACATGTAGAAGAACCTTCCCCTTATCTCTTCAGCCCGTGGTCCTGTAAGCTTGTTGGCAACAAGGTAGCTCTTAGACCCCATATCTTCTAACTTCAAGTTTTTGAGACCTTCAGCTATCCACGGTGGTACCTTTACAATGTAGTCTCCTACCTTGCTGTGCAAAGCCGAAAAAGCCCTTGACAGATGCCTGATGTTACCCACATAATCGTAAAGCTTGGGTGGTTTTGTATCTGTTCTAAGAACAAGAAGAGCCTTTGGGAAGAAGAAAGACCTGTAAAGAAAAAAGGAAAATTGAGCATCTGGCATGGAGTACCTCCACTCTAAGGATTTCCTGTCTCTGAAGTTTATTATCAACCTTGGTTCATTCATCTCTTCCCAAAGCCTGTCTGCCATATACAGATTCTCTATCCTCTTTATGCTCTCGTAGAACCTTTTGCCGCCACTCTTTACAAGAAGCTCCTTGCATTGCTCTACATCCTCGTAGAGACCAAGTCTAAGGGCTAACAGCCTAGCCCTCTCCATAGGAAATCCGTAGCCAAAATCTATCAATCTATCACCTATCTTTGGTGCATGAGCTTCTATGTATTCCTTTGCAAGCCTTACAAAAACTCCCTCTTTGGTAAATATGCCTCTATAGCTTGGGTGTGCCATGCTATCAGATATTACAGCCGATATTACATCCTTCCCAAAGAAGGAGCATCTCCTTGGAACAGCACCGTAATGAGCCACTATCTTTCCATTGTCCTCTGCAACGTATACCATGGTACCAAGTCCATGTAGTCTGTACTTCCATCTCCAAAGCTCCAAGCTCATATCTTTGTTAAATACTATTTTGAAGAGTTCCACTATGTTCTTCTCATCACCTTCCCTGTAAGGTCTTATCTCCATGTTTTATATGCCTTCGGAGAGGCTAAAGACTGCCAGCATCATGGAGAAGACTATAAGACCTACAAATAGGCCCATTATGAGTATTATGGCTGGTTCAAGAAAGCTAAGGAACCTTCTTATAAGGGTCTTGAATTCCTCGTTATACGTTGTGTATATCTGATAAAAGGCACCTGGAAGCTCTCCAGTCTGCTCTCCAACAGAAACCACTTCTATGGCCATGTCTGGGAAGATATTCACAGACTTCATAGCCTTAGATAGGGAGGAACCCTTTACTACATCCTTTTTCAGAGTAAGCAGAGCATCCCTCATCCTTATTGTAACTGGTACCTTTTGAGCAAGGTCAAGGGCATGGTTTAGAGTAACACCTCCCTTAACGAGTGTGTAGAGAGTCTGAAATGTTCTGACTATTTCCGTATCCAAAAGGAACTTTCTAAGGAGGGGCATCCTAAAAAGGATGTTTTCAAAGCTCAACCTCCGGTTTCTGTCCTTCAGAGCGTACCTAACATACAGAAAAGACAAAGACAGGAACAGGATCATACTTACTATGAGGTAGTTTATTATATCTGTGAAGAAGAACATCACCCTAGTGAGCATTGGAAGCTTTATATCTGTGCTCTGAAAAACAAGCTTGAACTTTGGTACTACGTATGTGGATATTATAAGAAGAGAGGTAAGAGATACAAAAAGCACAAAGGATGGGTAAACCATTGCTGTCTTTACACTACTTTTTAGTTGATTCTCTTCCCTTATGAACTCAAGTATAAGATGGAGCGTTTCTTCCAAGCTACCGCTCTCTTCTGCTGACCTCAGCATCTGCACGTAGAACTCTGGAAACAGGTTGGAAAAGTGCAGAGCCAAACTTAAACTGCTACCAGACCTTATTTCCTCATAGACCTTCAGGAGACTTTCACGATGTTTTTTCTCCCTCTCTGCTATGAACATGAGAGCCTTATCAACCGTTAGTCCAGACCTCAGGAGCTGTAAGAGGTTTGACGTGAACCTCTCAATAAAGCTTGAGTCAACCTTGGATTCTTTTAGTTTTACCTCACGGAGGCTGAGGACTTTTACACCCTGAGATTTTAACTTTGCAACTGCTTCCGTTTTGCTCTCCGCTTCCAAAAGGCCCTCTACTGGACCGCTTTTGTAAACACCCTTATAGGAAAAGACCATGTTTATAATTATAAAAGGGAAGTTATGCATATTGTAGAGCTAAAGGATGTTTCAAAGGTTTACAGAATATACAGAAAGCCAGTGGACAGGTTAAAGGAGTTGCTCTTCAGAAGGAGCTTTAGCTACGAGAAAGTAGCCCTCAAGGATGTGAGCATAAAAGTTAGAAAAGGAGAGGCTCTTGGTGTTGTAGGAGAGAATGGGGCTGGGAAAAGCACACTTCTTTCCATAATATCTGGCGTTCAGTCTCCCACATCTGGTCACGTAAGGGTTGATGGTAGGGTATGTGCCATACTTGAATTGGGAGCTGGTTTCCATCCTGAGTTCACAGGAATTGAAAATACCTATATGTACGCTTCTCTCATGGGACTGTCTAAGGGTGAAATAGATAAAAGGCTAAACTTTATAGTAGATTTTTCTGAACTTGGAAACTTCTTCTATCAACCTATTAAGACCTACTCAACGGGCATGATAGTTAGGTTGGCATTCTCAGTTATGATAGCCCTTGAACCGGAGATTTTCATAATAGACGAGGCGCTTTCCGTTGGAGATATACACTTTCAAAAGAAATCCTTTGATAAGGTAAGGGAATTCAGGGACAGGGGTGGTACTCTTATCTTCACGACACATTCCATGTATCAGATAACAAACGTATGCGACAGAGCTATATGGCTAAAGGATGGAAAGGTGCAGATGGAAGGGGACCCCTTCAGCGTTGTGAAGGAGTATGAGGACTACATGAGGGAAAAGGATAAGGTAAACGAGGAGCAAAGCAATACCCAAAGGACTAACGTTGCCCATGCTTACATAGAAGACTTTAAACTCTCTCACAACGAGATAAAACCTGGAGATACGCTCAAGGCATGGATAAGAGTAAGGTCGAATAAAAAAGAGAGGGTTGTTGTTGCTGTAATGTTTAGAAGAAATGATAATCTACGTATTGGTGTATACTCAACAGAGCACGAGATGAGAAAGGTTAATGTGGATGGCGAGAGGGATGTTCTTTTCTCCTTTGAGGACTTTCCACTCCTGTACGGTATGTACTTTGTAGATGCCTACCTACTCGATGAAACCGCAAGTGTAATTTTTGATATAAAGAGTTTACCTCTCAACGTACCTAAGGGAGATAAATTGGAGTTGGGGATCTTTAGGATAAAGGGAAACATTCTAATATCCTGATATGGGAGGGTGACGGGAGTCGAACCCGCGACCCGTGGATCCACAGTCCACTGCTCTGCCAGCTGAGCTACACCCTCCTTATTCCTAATTATTATAACCCGAGTTGCAAGTTATAAAGAGATATGGTAAAAAAGCTCCCTATAGTGTATTCCCATAGAACAGATTTCTGTGCAAACTACTCAAAAGCTCTTGAGTAGTCATCTCTTCCCTAAAGTCCCTGATAAATCTACCTTCTCAAGAAGACTTGAGAAACTGCTACCTTATATGCAAACCATCATATTAAAACTTGCATGTCTACCACAAGTGGATGAAAGATACTACCTAATTGATAG
>JAXSMZ010000002.1:70337-155254 GCA_037924335.1 Aquificaceae bacterium | reverse complement strand
GGAGCTTATCCCCCGGGGACTGACTGCCATCTTACCTTTCTTGGCATTCGGAGTTTGGCAGGGTTCGGTACCCCTTTCGAGGCCCTAGCCCAACCAGTGGCTCTACCTCCAAGAAGGAACAGATGACGCTAGGCGTCGACCTATTTCGGAGAGAACGAGCTATCACGGAACGCGATTGGCTTTTCACCGCTACCCACACCTCATCGGACGGTTTTGCAGCACCGACCCGTTCGGGCCTCCAGATGGTGTTACCCACCCTTCACCCTGGGCATGGGTAGATCGTTCCGCTTCGCGTCTGCCCCCAGTGACTGAACGCCCTTTTCGGACTCGCTTTCGCTACGGCTTCGCCTTACGGCTTAACCTCGCCACTGAGGACAACTCCCTGGCTCATTCTGCAAAAGGCACGCAGTCGGGCTTTTACACCCTTCCACTGGATTGTGGATCCGAAGTTTCAGGTTCTATTTCACTCCCCTTCCGGGGTTCTTTTCACCTTTACCTCGCGGTACTATACGCTATCGGTCTGCCCGTAGTACTTAGCCTTAGAGGGAGGTCCCCCCAGATTCCCACGACCTTCCACGGGGGCCGTGGTACTTGGGAACACACACCCAGGAGATTCCATGCCTTTAACCTACGGGGCTTTCACCCTCTGTGGCGGAGCGTTCCAGCTCACTTCAGCTAAGCAGGAATTTTGTAACTCCCTGAGAGGCTGGCAGACCCCTCTGCGTGTGTCCCGCTACCCCGTGTGAGCTAAGGCTGCCACCATGGCACCCACACGGTTTGGGCTGGTCCCCTTTCGCTCGCCGCTACTTGGGGAGTCTCGTTTGATTTCCTTTCCTGGGACTACTAGAAGGTTTTACTTCGTCCCGTTAGGCTCCGCTTGCGCGGATGACAGGGCTCAACACCCTGCCGGGTTTCCCCATTCGGGCATCCGGGCCTCAAAGGCTTTTTGCGCCTCCACCCGGCTTATCGCAGCTTAACACGCCCTTCATCCCCTCGAGCAGCCAAGGCATCCACTTCGGACCCTTACTAACTTGCACACCCAAAAGGAAGGAAAACCTATTCAGTTGCCAAGATGTCATGGAGATGGTGGGACTTGAACCCACGCCCTCCTGCTTGCAAAGCAGGCGCTCTCCCACTGAGCTACATCCCCTGTCTGCCCCAGATAATGGGCCTCGGTGGACTTGAACCACCGACCTTGCCCTTATCAGGGGCACGCTCTAACCGACTGAGCTAGAGGCCCAGGGGAGCAACTCAATAAGGAGGAAGGACCCTTTACTTTAGAAGAATTGATCCTTTTAAAGGAGGTGATCCAGCCGCAGGTTCCCCTACGGCTACCTTGTTACGACTTCGCCCCAGTTGCCGGCCTTCCCATCGTCCTCTACCTCCCTTGCGGGTTAGCCCGAGGGCTTCCGGGAAGACAGACTTCCGTGGCGTGACGGGCGGTGTGTGCAAGGCCCGAGAACGTATTCACGGCGGCTTAGCTGATCCGCCATTACTACCGATTCCGGCTTCATGAGGGCGAGTTTCAGCCCTCAATCCGCACCATGACCAGGTTTAGGGGATTTGCTTCCCATTTCTGGGTTGCTTCCCATTGTCCTGGCCACTGTAGCGCCTGTGTAGCCCCGGGCATAAAGGGCATACTGACCTGACGTCATCCCCACCTTCCTCCGGCTTATCGCCGGCAGTCCCCTTAGGGTTCTCCCTACTAGGGTAGCAACTAAGGGCAAGGGTTGCGCTCGTTGCGGGACTTAACCCAACATCTCACGACACGAGCTGACGACGGCCATGCACCACCTGTGATGGGATTCCGTCCAAAGGACGGCACCCTTCGCTTTCGCAAAGGTTTCCCATCATGTCAAACCCGGGTAAGGTTTTTCGGTTAGCATCGAATTAAACCAGACGCTCCACCGGTTGTGCGGGCCCCCGCCAATTCTTTTGAGTTTCAGGCTTGCGCCCGTACTCCCCAGGCGGGGCGCTTAACGCGTTAGCTGGGGTACTGCCCATGAAGACAGCACCTAGCACCCATGGTTTACGGCTGGGACTACCCGGGTATCTAATCCGGTTTGCTCCCCCAGCTTTCGTCCATGACCGTCAGGACAGCCCCAGTAGGCCGCCTTCGCCACTGGTGTTCCTCCCGATATCTACGCATTTCACCGCTACACCGGGAATTCCACCTACCTGAGCTTGCCTCAAGATGAGCAGTTCGGTATGCCTTTCCACCGTTGAGCAGTGGGCTTTGACAAACCGCTTACCCATCCGGCTGCGGACGCTTTACGCCCAGTAAATTCGCGCAACGCTCGGGACCTACGTATTACCGCGGCTGCTGGCACGTAGTTAGCCGTCCCTTCCTCTGGAGGTACCGTCACCCACAGAGACTATTCACCTCTGTGAGCTTCTTCCCTCCTGACAGGAGTTTACACCCCGAAGGGCTTCTTCCTCCACGCGGCGTCGCAGGGTCAGGCTTTCGCCCATTGCCCACGATTCCCCACTGCTGCCCCCCGTAGGGGTGTGGGCCGTGTCTCAGTCCCACTGTGGCCGGTCACCCTCTCAGACCGGCTACCCGTCATAGGCTTGGTAGGCCGTTACCCCACCAACTACCTGATGGGCCGCGAATCCCTCCTTGAGCGGAAGCATGCAGAGCATAGGCCTCCTTTGGTCAACCACCTTAGTGATGATTGACTTTATGGGGTATTAGCCCTCCTTTCGGAAGGTTATCCCCCTCTCAAGGGCAGGTTATTCACGTGTTACTCACCCGTTTGCCGCTGGGTGGCAGAGCCACCCCGCACGACTTGCATGTGTTAGGCACGCCGCCAGCGTTCGCGCTGAGCCAAGATCAAACTCTTCAAGAAAATTCCAACTTTTTGGGTCCTTCCTCCTTATTCAATTGCCAGCAAGGCAAGGGGTCCTTTCAACCCCTCATATCAAAGCAGAATTTTAATTATAAACCAAGGAATCCTATCTGTCAAGTCTTTTGAGCAAGGGATCTTTAAATCCCTCATTTACAGAGTTTACTATTATACTTCCTTTTTTCTCTTTGTCAAGGGTTTGCACAAGGGATCCTTTTACCCCTCCTTCTAATTATTTAATTTAATCCTAAGTAACTTTTTGTCAAGTATGGTAACGCTTTAGAAGCCAAAAGTCATGGGTATGTCCATGTTTATATCCTTGACTTCCTTTATATCTGGGAATTTGCTCTTTAGAGCTCTTTCTATACCAGCTTTTAGAGTTAAAACGGACATACCACAACCAGAACAGGCTCCCACCATCCTTACCAGAATAGTTCCATCATCTTGTACATCCACAAGCTCCACATCTCCACCATCAAACCTGAGTGCTGGTCTTATCTCATCCAAAACAGCTTCTACTTCTTCTCTAGTAGGTATAGCCATCTTTCTCCTCCTTCAAAGGTTTTTAACTAAACTATTAGAATATGGAAAGGGAAAGGATAGGCAATGAGGAAAATCAGTATGTGGTAATAGGAAGGGTGCTTGACACCTATGGTTTAAGGGGAGACCTAAAGGTGGAACCCTACCTTGACCCAAAGCATTGGTACAGAATAAAAAGGGTCTTTTTAAAGCATAAACAGAAGGGCTATGTACCCTTTAATATAGCCACATTAAGGCTACATGGAAATCACATATTAATTTTACACTTTGAAGGCTATGATAGCCTACCACAGGTGGAAGGCTTTAGGGGCGCTAAGGTCTTTTTAGCAAAGGAGGAAATTCCAGCAAGGAAAAGGGATGAATACTATTACTTTGAACTTGAAGGGCTTGAGGTGTTTAGCGAAAGTGGAAAGTTTTTGGGGAAAATAACCGGCATTTTGGAACAAAAGCCTTATGACCTTTTGGAGATAGACAAGGGAAAGTTTTACATACCTTTTGTGAAGGCTCTGGTAAAAGAGGTTAGGCTGGAAGAGGGGAAGGTTGTAGTGGATGACAGCCTTTCGTATATCTAAAATATGTTTTAGGTTTTTATGATTTATATCATAGAATTTTAAAGAAGAGCTTAAATACTTGCTTCTCTGCATGTATATTAGACAAAGTGCCTTCAGCCACTCTTCCGGCAGTGCCAAGGCTTCAAAAAATACACATTGATAAAACCCGTATAACTCCCTACCTTCTACCCTTTTTAGAAACTGTATAGTCTAATGCCTTTTTGCCCAAGTTATAGGACCAAAACGTACCTCCATGCTTGCTTGACCTATGGCTTCTGAGAGGGAAGGATGGGAGTACATGGACTTGGAAAGAAAATCTACCTTAAGACCAGCCTTCATAACATGCAAAAATTGGTGTAATAGCTCGCCAGCATGAGGACCAAGTATATGGCAACCCAAAAGATTACCCTCATGGTCTACTACTATCCTTACGAAGCCTTCATTCTCTCTGTCATCCATAGCCTTCGGATTGGATATAAAAGAAACCACCCCCATCTTTACCTCATAACCCTTTTCCTCCGCTTGGTCTTCTGTAAACCCCACGCTTGCTATCTCATAGGCTGAGTATATTACCTTTGGAACTATCCTTTCTTCTCTTATCCAGCTTGAGTCTTCAAGCATATGGCTTACTGCTATCTTACCTTCGTACATAGCCTTATGGGCAAGCATAAGCGGAGAAGTTATATCCCCACAGGCGTATATGTTAGGGACTGTTGTCTGACAGTGTGAGTTCACTTTAACAAAACCCCTTGAGTCTAACTCCACGCCAACCTCTTCAAGACCTATCCCAATGGTATTTGGTTTTCTTCCGACTCCTAAAAGTATTAAATCTACCTGGGTCTGAGTGCCATCACTCAATGTTACAGATAGCTTACCATCTTCTATTTCCCAGCTTTTCACAGAGGCTTTGAGCCTTATGTCCACACCCAACCTCTTGAGTTTTCTTGCCAAGTATCTGGAAGACTCCTCTGGAATGTCTTGGATAGGCAAAATCCTGTCCTTTATCTCCACAAGCAGAACATCCACACCGTACATACGGAATATATAAGCAAACTCTACACCCACAGCCCCACCTCCTAATATGAGAACTTTTCTTGGGAAATCTTCCAAATTCCATATTTGGTCTGTGTCGTATATGTACTTCCCATCGGGAAAAAGATTTCCAAGACTTGCGGTAGATGAGCCAGTTGCAAGCAGTATAAAGTTAGCCTTTATGTCTAGATCTTGTCCCTCAACATGAACGGTATTCCTATCTTTTAAAAGCCCCTTGCCGTAAAATATGGGTATTCCCAGTTGCTTAGCAAACTTTTTAAAATTCTCCCTTATGGTTCTTACAACCTCATTCCTCCCATGCTTTAACCTTTTCATATCCAACTGAAAACCAGATGGGATTATGCCGTAAGAGGACATAATGCTAAACTTCTCTATAATGTAAGCTCCATGCCTCATGTACTTGGATGGAATGCAGCCTTTGTTTAAACAGTTTCCCCCAACATCCTCTGGAGAGAGCTCTACCAGAGCCACCTTCATACCCCTTCTGTGAGCATAAAGGCTGGCTTCGTATCCACCACTACCAGCTCCAACTATTACAAGGTCAAACTTCATTTCCTTTTCCTCCTTTCTCTGTAAACTGCTTTTCTGCATTCTTTTATAACTGTCTTGTATTTGTAATAGACAGAGGGTATGTTTACTGGAAGCTTGTAGTAGTACTGAAGAAGAAGCATTATGTCCTCAGTAGTCATATACTTGTGATTCCTTATGAGAGATTTTATGTACTTGTTTATACGAGTGTCTTTCATGCTTAAGTCCTATATAATATAACCTAACCTATGAGAGGTAGCATAGCTGTAGTGCATAAGTTATTCCCCCTTGATGTTGATGGCGTTTTGGGTGGTGCAGAAACTGTCACAGTAGAAACGGCCATAGGGTTAAAGAAAGCAGGATGGAAAGTTTACGTCTTCGGATGGATAGTTGGTGGTAATAAGGTAAAAGATGGTGTCCACTTTATCGATTATGGTGAGGACTATCGCCTTTATGACGTCTTTCAGAGGTATAAGGATATCAATTTTGAGGCGTGTCTTTCCGTTCAAGCTTATTCTATTAAAACCCTTCTAAGCTTTGAAAACATCAAAAGACATTTCCTTATACCCCAAGATATGAGCTTTGTAGACCATCAGGTGGGTACATACTTTATAAACAAGTATGTTGATGGTGTTATATGTATATCTGATTTTCAAAAGAAAGCTTACTTGGAATGGGGAATAGAAAAAGAAAAGCTTGTCAAATTACCTTACGGTATAGATGCAAATATATACAGACCCATCTCTGAAAGGAAGATAAACAGAATTATGTTTGCTGGAGCCACCATCAAAGAAAAGGGTATAGATATTCTGGTGGAAGCCTTTAAGATAGTAAAAAGGCAGATTCCAAACCTTGAACTTCATATATACGGAGATTCTTCCCTATGGGGAAGGAAAGATAGCATAACAGAATCCAAAGAGGGCATTTTTCTACATGGAAAGGTAAAAAAAGAGGAGATTATAAAAGCATACAGCGAATCTGCTCTCTGTATCATTCCCACAGTACCAGAGCTTTATAAGGAATCTCTTCCAAGGTCTTCTTTAGAGGCTCAAGCCTGTGGCTGCCCTGTTATAGGAACAAGGAGCGGTGGTTTACCAGAGACCTTTATAAACGGGGAGACGGGCTTTCTGGTGGACCATCTGTCAGCCCAAAGCCTTGCAGACACCATTCTTAAAGCCTTGTCAGATAAAGAAAAGCTGAAGCCCATGTCAGAAAGATGTACAGATCACATAAGAGAAAACTTCCTGTGGGAGAAGCAGATAAAAAGGCTTGAAGAGTACATACTTTCTGTAAATCCAAGCGAACCCAAGATAAACAATTTAACCTACAAGGACTTAAAAATACTCTACTACACTGAAGTTCCTTTGATGCCATCCAAAACATCCTCCTGCAACAGAAACTACCAAATAATAAAGATACTTTTAGAAAAGGGGGTCCATATTGTTTACACTCACGGCTTTTTTATAAACAAGACGGAGAAGGAGATAGAAGAGCTGAGCCTATCTTATAAAAACTTTGAGGTAAAGCTTCCCATATACAAAAACCTGAAACTTATGGATGAAGTTGACCTTCTGTGGATAACAGAAGCGTGGGATCTGGACAGGCTAAGAAAGGCCCTAAGCTTGGCAAGAAGGGCCAAGTTAGCCTATGGAATACCGGTGGTCTTCGATGCCATGGACAGCGTGTACAAACATATGCTCAGCGCAAAAAGTGCAGGTAAGGATATAAGCGACGATGAGCTAAAGGCGATCTTCAGCATAGAAAAAGAACTTTATGAACTTTCAGACATAGCGATTTTTGTCTCAGAAGAAGACCGAGAATTCGCAGTAAAAGAACTGGGTTTGAGCAGGGATAGATCCCTTATCATCTCAAATATACACTATCCAGAGGAAATTCTGGCAAATGAAAGAAGAAAGAGCCTTTGCTTTATAGGAGGAGTTCTGAACTTCAACAACCTATTGGCCATAAAATACTTTCTCAACAAGGTTTATCATCATATATTGAAAAAAGATAAAAATATAGAGTTCTATGTGATAGGCGACCGTACAGATGAGCTAAAGCTTGAGGACCTTGTCAGGGATAGGGAGCTGTTGGAACTTTACAGGGGGAAAGTTCATTTTGTAGGATGGGTTAAGGATATAAACAGAGAGGTCAAAAAACATTCTCTGTCGGTAGCTCCTTTGGTGTCTGGCTCTGGTATAAAGGGTAAAATACTCAACAGCCTTGAATGTGGCGTTCCAGTGGTGACAACTCCTAAGGGAGTAGAAGGTTTTGATGAGCTAGAGAGCTCGGGAATTCTAGTTGCCGAAAGACCTGAAGAGTTCGCAGACCTTGTAGTTAAGGTAATGAATGACAACTCTCTAAGAGAGAGGCTTTCTAAAATGGGTTTAAAGTATGTGAGAGAAAGATTTTCCGTAGAAAAAGCATCCAGAACCCTCGATAGCTTGACCCCACTCATGAGAGAAGCGATTAAAAAGGCTCATTCAAACTATAAAGCGTACAGCTACAGAGTATTCTCTGATTATAAACTTTTCATGCCGGATGGGTACATAAAAACTGATGACACAGAGCGTGTTATCAGAGCGGTGCTTGGCCTTACAGGTGATAAGTTCCAAGTAATATCCTTTAACTTTACAGATGTTTACGTCACTGAATCTAGCATTAGGCCTTCCTTTTTTTATGACCCCCCTGAGTCATACAGATGGGTTCCTGCTCTGATAAAAAAGGACCTTCCCAAAAACTTTCTTTCAAAGTCTGAAACAAACCATCTACATTTAGACTTAATACTCTGCTATAAAGAATTGAGAATGTGGGGATTGAAAGGTAATCTTATATCATTTGGACTGAAGCACAAGATGTTCTTTAGAAAGTATCCTCTCCTTGAGAGGATGGCTAAAAAGATCTACAGGATTCTGCAGAGAATATGAACATAGTTATAGTAGAGAACCATATACTCTTTATAAAGGGTGGTGTTGAGTATCATACAGAGAACTTAAAAGAGGCTTTGCTCAGAGCTGGACACAACGTGGAACTTCTCCGAATACCCTTCAATTCGTATCCCCCTGAAAATCTTATGAAGCATATCCTTCTAAGAAGGATGCTTGACCTGAAGCATATAAGTGGAAGAAGTATAGATATGCTCATAGCCATGAGGTTCCCAAACTACTACATAGAGCATGATAACAAAGTAGTTTGGCTTATCCATCCTCATAAGAGTGCCTACGAGCTTTGGGATAGACCCTTTATAGACCTTCCAAGGGACCCAGGCGGATATGGGATAAGGAACTTCATCTTAGAACTTGACAGGAAGCATCTTGGAAATACAAAAAAACTCTTTGCCAATTCAAAGACGGTCGCCGAAAGGTTAAAAAAGTATATAGGTCTGGATGCCGAGGTTCTTTACCATCCACCTCCAAACGTAGAGAAACTTCACTGCAAAAGCTACGAAAGGTTTTTACTCTTCCCAAGCAGAATCAGCCCTTTGAAGAGACACTTTTTAGCTTTGGATGCAATGAAGTATGTGAAGAGCGATATAAAGCTTGTTATATGCGGCCGCGCAGACAGCCCCGAGATCCTAAAAGAATTCATCAGCACGCTAAAAGAGGTTGAAGATAAGGTCATATACTTAGGTGAAGTTGGAGAGAAAGAAAAGATAGACCTTTACTCCAGATGCCTTGCAGTCCTTTTTCCTCCCCTTGATGAAGATTACGGGTACGTTACGCTTGAGGCTATGTTCTCCAAAAAATCTGTTATCACGTGCGTTGACTCTGGTGGACCAACAGAGTTTGTGGAGGATGGAATGAACGGATTCGTTGTAAAGCCAGATCCGAAGAGTATAGCAGAGGCTATGGATAAACTTGCCTCAGACAAAAGCCTTGCAGTCCTTATGGGAGAAAAAGCTTATGAGAAGGTTCTTTCTTTAAACCTCTCTTGGGACCATGTGGTGGAGAGGATAACGAGTTAGCATGAGGGTGGCTTGGGTTTGTTTTGAGGATGATGATGAGGCCTTAGTTAGGCTTTTACAAGACTACGTGGACATCAGCATTTGGATGCCACTGGGATCACCCCACAGGTTCTACGACTCTTTAGGATTTCCAGTAGCTGAGTTTACTTATGAAGAACCTTTTTTGTCTTGGATAGAATACCATGATGCCATATTTTATGTGGTCAAAAGTGAGTACCATTTAGAAAAGGTTCGTAAGCTTCCTTCAGGGATACTTTTTATCAAGGAAGATATAGGTCTACACACCTTCTCAAGCATAGAGGAATCTCTTTTTAACTTTCTACTAGAAGAGGATCCATTAAACCTTTCTCTGTTTTTGATTTCCTATATTCCCCTAAAAGGAGAGGTCCTTTGCCCTTACAAGGTTTTAGACCATAATATGAATTCAGTCAGTTTAGTCAGTGAGCTTATAAAAGCTGTGAGGATGGCAGATGCTTACAGACCATTCCACAAAGCCCTTAGACTTTTAAAAGATAGATTTTTTGTAGGTATGGACAAAGAGCATATCGTCCTTAAAAGTTTTGTAGAAGAACTAACAGAAGAGTTAAGCACCCTTTATAAATCTTACAAACCTCTTGTATATAAAATATCTTAAACTTCCCTCTGGGAAAAGCTTAACTCTAAGTTTGTGGTACACACTGTATAACTTAAAGAAGACAGAACCTCTGAGTGTACTGAGCTCATTCCTTAGCGCTTCGACCTCTCCCTCAAATGCCTTTACAATACTGTCCAACTCTTCCTTCTGTCTTTTCGCTTGATCCCTTATTTTTATCAGTTCTTCCATTAAGTTCTGAGTAGCCTTTATCTTCTGCAGAAGTGCTTCCTGTGGGTCTGTGCATAAAAGGTCATAGGACAGAAACCTTAGTATCTCGTTTATGGTCATGGGTTTATCAATAAATAGAAATGTCTCATAGAGCTTGTCTTCCATTGTATGTATCTGATGGCTTCTCATAAATCCTTCAGTTCTTCTTATCCATATCTCTGGGTTTAAAAGACTGTACGGATAGGATAACATTGCCTTTTTCTTGACATCGTAAACGTCAGTCACATCCACAGCTTTGTTGTATCTGAAAGTGTTATAAACACCGTACAGGTATAGCTTGAAGAGGGGTCTTTCTTGGAATATTGAAAGCACAGAAAGGGAAAGGGCTATATGGTCAGGATGATGGTCAAAGGGGTGTGGGATAAAAACACTCTCAAAATCTTTCACCAAACCACTGAGCTTTGTTTTCAGCACTTCCAAGTTTTCCATGAGCTTTCCATCCTCAAAGTCCATAAAGATAACCCTTTCAAAGCCTAAGAGCCGAGCTGAAGAAAGACATTCTTCTTTTCTTCTTCCAACATCCGTGCTTTCATAAAGCTTAGACCCATCTGTAACAACACATAGCCAGGCTTTTCCACCATTGGTTGTATGCTTGTAAATAGTACCACCACATCCTATAACCTCATCGTCTGGGTGTGAAGCTATGACCAAGACAGGACCTTTTTCATTTTCCCTTTCCATGAGTCTATGGAAAACCTCCTTTGGATTTCTTGAGGTACATACAGCCTATGGTATTCTCTTAAACTCTTGTACTTCTTTAGAACTTTGATCTTTTCAAGAGCCTCCTTTGTATTGATACTTTCCATTGTCAAACCATTTAAAACATCTTCTAACTCCTTTGCTATCCCTACTTTACCCGTTATGACTGGAAGACCACAGGATAAGGCTTCTACTATGCTGAGACCAAAACCTTCGTACCTTGAAGGGAAAAAGAGAAAATCTGCCAAGTTATAGATGGTTGGCATTTTTTCAAAGGGAACGTCTTCAAAGGTAGTTATATCCTTGAGCATAGGAATGCTGTTAAAACCGCCGCTTGACATAACTTGTATCCAAAATACATCCTTGTAAGTGTAACTGACAACTTCTTTGAACACATCATAACCCTTTGTACGGTCATTCCTACCGACAAAGAGCCCTACAAAAGCATCCTTTGGTATGTTAAAATAGCTCCTAAGTTTAGCTTTTTCCATAACTTTAAAGGTATCATCCACAGGATTATGAACCACCTCTATATCTTTATCTACACCTATGTACCTTTTTATTTCTTCCTTTACGCTTTCACTAACAGCCACCAGAAAGTCTGCAGCTTCTGCAACAAACACTTCTCCCACAAACCCATTCAAGTACTTATTTCCAAGATAATCTTCAAAACCTTCGTATATTTTCATAACTTCAGAAAACTCTAAGTAAAGCATGCTGAACCAAGCTACAAACCTCCCTACTCTTCTTCTGTCTGGAAAAAATCCAAGTCCATAAAGACCGTTGGAGATGGCAATATCATAATAATGCTCGCTGTTGCTGGCATACCTTCCTATCCAGTATGGGAAGTAATCCCCAATAGGCTTTACTTTGTCCTTGTGAAGTATACTGACCTGATAACCCTCCCCTTTCAAAAGCTCCTCCATATGTATGGTAAGCCTCTCCATTCCTCCCTTAAAAGTTTCTGGGTTAAAGGCAGTCATTATAAGGGCTTTCATACAAAAACTATTATACTTTTTATTATACGTCGGGTGCGAAATTAAGACCATAGGCATGCCCTCCTGAAGAAACTATAACCAATAGCATAGGCATATAGGTAGCTAAGCAAGGTTATCCCCTTACGCCACCTACTCACTGAATTAAAACTCTTTACAGCTCCTATCACGCCTTCCACCGCCTGCCTTATACCCTTGTCCTCTCTACTCTTGCAGATTATCACTCCCTCTAAACCACGATACCCTCTATCTCCGTAAACCTCATAATTGTTCACTAAATATCTGAACCATAAACTTTTTGCACTCCTCTCCCTATACGCCCTCACCTCATGCCAACTGCCAGGTTTGAACCATATGTCATACGCCACACCATCTTCATCGCATAAAACCATTACAAGCACTCCATAGTATAACTCCTCCCACTTTACCCTCCTCTTGTAATGCTGACTGTATATATTCCTCTTTCTCTTTGCCCAGAATACCCTGCCTGCAAATCGCTTTATCCTCTGTGTCCTCGCCCTGTTCACATTAGCAACAGGTAGAATTGTCCCGTCTACTACAAGTCTAAGTTTTTTGCCAGAGAGGGTTTTTAACAATATAATCATAGTCGTTTTCCATGAAAGGAAGTCCCTAAGGAACCTATAAACTTGCTTAGTTTTAGTTTTTCTAAATATTTGGTAGGACTTAATAGAAGGGCTGATAAGTAGTCTTGCCAAAGTTAAGACTGGGGTGTTGGTAATGTAGGACATGAGGAAGAGGGTGGCTATTTGAGGCAAGGAAATTTTTGGCTTTCTTCCTCTTTTTGGCTTAGTGTAATATGCGTCATAGAAGGCTTGCATTTGAGAGAGTATGTTGTGGTATAATTTCCTTTGCATTTTTTTTGCCTCCCTTTAGAGAGTTAGGGTAGATATTATATCTGCCCCTCTCCTAATGCTTTTTCATAAAAGGATACTACGCTATTTGAATTTTGCACCCGACGTATTCCTTTACAATTAAAATATCCACATGTATGTCCATATGCTTCCTTCAGAAGTAATAGAGAAAATATCGGCGGGGGAGGTCATAGAAAGTCCTGCAGACTGCGTAAAGGAGCTCTTAGAGAACTCTCTTGATGCTGGAAGCTCTAGGGTTGAGGTTGAGGTCCTTCATGGTGGGAAAAAATACATATGCGTAAAGGATAACGGTACTGGCATACACAGGGAGGATATGGAAAAGGTCATTTTAAGGTGGGCTACGAGCAAGATAAGGAGTATGAGCGACCTTATGAACATTCAGAGTTTTGGCTTTAGGGGTGAGGCACTTCATGCTATATCCAACGTCAGCAGGATGGTTATAAGGTCAAGGTTCTTTCAGGATGAGCTTGGCGTTGAGATGGGGCTTGAGGGGGGGAAAGTTGCATGGAAGCGGGATGCTGGTATGCAAGTGGGCACATGCGTGGAAGTTTACAGCCTTTTCTACAATCTTCCTGTGAGGTTAAAGTTTCTAAAAAAAGAGGATACGGAGAGAAACAAGATAAGTAGGCTTATAAAGGAGTATGCCCTTTCTCAACCCAAGGTACATTTCATTCTTGTATCGAACGGCAGAAAGCTCCTTGACCTTCCACCCTTTGAGGAAAGAAAGGATAGAGTAGAGACAACTTTTGGAATGAAATTCGACAGGATGGATCTCTCCGTAGATAACATAAACATAGAGGTTTACACTTCTGTGGAGAATGTGCGGGGAGAGGTTCACGTATTTGTGAACTCAAGGTGTGTCCAAAACAGGTCCCTTGTGGAGTATGTAAGAAGGGCTGTTGGCTACAAAAAGGTATGCGTGCTGTTTTTAGACATACCTCCCTATATGGTAGATGCGAACGTACACCCAAAAAAGAGGGAAGTTAAGATATACAAAGAGAGCAAGATAAAGGAGCTCATAGGTAGAATGTTTAAAAAGAGGGAGAGCTATCCCTTCTTTCTTTCTCAGAATACACCCCCTTACACTGTACACTTTGAGCTCCTTGGAATATTGGACAACACACTGATCCTTGCAAAAATAGGCGAATATCTGTACTTTTTTGACCAGCACCTGCTTTCAGAGAGGTTAAGCTTTGAAAGAACGCATAACGCAGAATCTTCCTGCAGGAGCTCCATAAAAGCTGGGAAAGAGATATCTGAGTATGAGGCTCAGGAGCTCATCAGGGCATGGATGAACTTTGAAAACAGGGAAGTTTGTCCACACGGAAGACCTATTTATTATAGATTATACATAGGTGATGTTTACAGAAGCTTAGGGAGAAGATAATGCTTGCCAAAAGAATAATACCCTGTTTGGATGTGGACAAGGGAAGAGTTGTAAAAGGAGTAAGGTTCAAAAATTTGGTGGATGCTGGGGACCCTGTAGAAGTAGCCATGGCTTACGAAGAGCAAGGTGCAGATGAGCTTGTCTTTCTTGACATAACAGCATCTTCAGAGGATAGACAGATAACCTTATGGGTAGTCAAGTCCGTAGCGGAGAATGTATTTATGCCTTTCACAGTCGGGGGTGGTGTAAGAAACCTTGAGGATGTGAGAAAACTTCTTCTTGCTGGAGCTGATAAGGTATCCATAAACACACAGGCTGTTAAAAATCCCAAATTGGTAGAAGAGGGTGCTAAGTACTTTGGTTCCCAATGCATAGTGGTGGCCATAGATGCAAAGAGAAAAGGAGACAGCTGGGAGGTTTACATAAACGGGGGAAGAACCCCAACGGGTATTGACGCAGTAGAATGGGCAAAAAGGGCAGAATCTCTTGGAGCTGGCGAGATACTTCTCACATCCATGGATATGGATGGAACCAAGAGGGGATACGATGTGGAGCTCACAAAGCATGTGTCAGAAAGTGTAAACATACCAGTTATAGCCTCTGGCGGGGCTGGAAGCATGGAGCATTTTTATGAGGTCTTCAAAGAAGGTGGTGCGGATGCTGCTCTTGCAGCATCACTCTTTCACTTCAAAGAGATTAGCATACCCGAGCTTAAAAATTATCTACACTCAAGGGGTATACCTGTGAGGCTTACACCATCATCTCCTCTATGAATTTGGTGTGATGCCTTCCTTCTAAAAACTCTCTTGTGGACAGAACCCTTTTGTGAAACTCTATGTTTGTCTTCAAGCCATGTCCAGATATGATAAACTCCTCAAGGACCCTCTTTGCCTTTTTTATACAGGATTCTCTGTCTTCTGCCCATACTATCAGCTTTGCAAGAAGGGAATCGTAGTAAGGTGGTACCAAGTATCCGCAGTATATGTGCGTATCCACTCTAATGCCAAAACCACCAGGTATATATAGTTCTTCTATCTTCCCAGGGGAAGGCATGAAGGTATTTGGGTCTTCGGCGTTTATTCTAAACTCAATGGCATAGCCTCGTCTTCTTACCCTATCTATGCTTAACTTCTCGCCGTTGGCTATCCTTATCTGCCATTGTACCAAGTCCATGCCAGTTATCACTTCGGTGACTGGATGCTCAACCTGTATCCTTCCGTTCATCTCCATAAAATAGAACCTTTCATCCTGGTCCATAAGGAATTCGACAGTTCCAGCCCCCTCATACCTTATAGCTTTACAAAACTCAACGGTAGCTTCCTCTAACTCTTTTCTCTTGCTATCGCTTACTGAGCTACTCGGTGCTTCCTCTATGAGCTTTTGGTTTCTCCTCTGAATGGAGCACTCTCTTTCCCCAAGGGCAAGGATATTACCGTACTTGTCGGCAAGCACTTGTACTTCAACGTGCTTTGGGTTTATTATGTACTTCTCTATATAAACCTTATCATCACCAAAGGCAGCTTTTGCTTCTTGCATGGCCAAGGGGAGCTTTTCTCTAAGCTCTCTCTCGTCGTACACAACCCTTATACCCCTACCACCTCCTCCGGCTGAAGCTTTTATGACCAAAGGATAGCCAACCGTGCTGGCTATTTCAATCGCTTTATGTAGGTCCACTGGTCCATTGCTTCCCGGCACTAAGGGTATACCAACCTTCTTGGCTATTTCCTTAGCCTTTATCTTATCGCCAATGAGAGCGAGAGTTTCTGGACTTGGCCCTATAAAAGTTTTTCTGCTTGCCATTACTATCTCGGCAAATTTAGGGTTCTCCGCTAAGAAACCGTATCCAGGGTGAACGCCATCTGCATCAGAGACCTCTATAGCTGACATTATTTTCGGTATATCCAAGTAGCTCCTTGATGCCTCTGGTGGACCTATGCATAAGCTCCTGTCTGCAAGTTTTACATGAATGGAATCCTTATCCGCCTCTGAATAGATGGCCACTGCTGATATTCCAAGCTCCTTGCAAGCTCTTATGACCCTTACGGCTATCTCTCCTCTGTTAGCTACTAGAACTTTCTTGAGCATAGGTTAAACAATTATCTCATAAAAAACTTTACCTGTCACCATCCCTCACGGTGGGCTTAAAAACATTTTTATTTGCGACTTATACACTCAGGACTAATGTTAAAATTGATAAATGAACTTGGTTGTTTTACTGCTTACATTACTTGCCTTTGTCTCAATAACCTTCTTTGAAGCTACTCTTATCTTGATACTCCTTTACTATTCTCTCTTCTGCATAAGAAGGAGAGAGATACCGAAAGGTATTCTCATGGTTCCCCTCTTACTCTATGCCATACCCACCTTTCTCTCAACGCTTATTTTTGCACCAAACCTAATGGACAAAGGCATTGAGAGAAGTTTTTTCCTTTTCCTATATCCAGCTGGCTCAAGGGTAAAGGCCGATGAAGGCTATCTTTACAGGCTTAATCTCCTTCTCATCCTTATAGGTATAGCTCTGACCCCAGTAGTTCTGTACAGGTTTATTACTACTGGTGAGCCAGCACCCCTTTGGGGTGGATGGTTCGAAGTTGGAACCTTTTATTCTCTCTTTTCCTTATCCTCCCTATCCCTCTTTTTAAAGACAAGAAGACTAAAGCATCTTATGCTTTTCTTTTTTTTCATCTCCTTTGTTTTCTTTAGCAGTAGAAGGTCTGTTATGTTAGGCTTGGGTATCACGCTTGTCTTATTTTTCTTCCTAATCAGAAGGCTTATAAGGCTCAGATACATGATAGCCGTCTGGCTATCTTTCCTGCTCATAGGTATGTCCTTCTCTTACTTGTTTGTACAAAAGGATGTAAGATTTCAAGTCCTATACAGGGTTTTTGTTGGCGACCAAGAGTTGAATCAGGAGACACTAAACACCATCTCCAGCGTAAGATTGAACAACTTAAGAGCGGGTATAGAAGTCATAAAAAGGGATGTGCAAAAGGTAGACCTTTTACCCCTTTTTATAGGCCATGGCATAAATCCTGGCGAACGCCTAAAGGTCAAGCCAGCCATAGGAAACACATATGAATCTGTTATATTTGTCTCCGAACTGATAGAAAGGGGGATTTTGGGCATCGTCGGCATCCTTTGGATCTTTTTCGCATACTTCAGTTTCCTTTTTAGGTTCAAAGTGGAGGAGTTTCTTCTTTTGCCCTTCCTTCTTATGCCATCTTTGATGTTTATAGGCTCTTTATTTACAGGTTTTTGGGATGCCTTGCTTCCCTTGTACTTTTTTTATTTTAGGATGGTGGAGAACTATGGAAGATCCTAAAGACATACTCATGGTAATGGGTCATTCGGCCGGCATAGGCGATCTGCTAAGGGGAAGTGCAAGCTGGAAAGCTCTAAAGAACAGAATCCCAAAAGCTCGGCTGCACCTTCTCTTTCTTACAAAGGACAGGGGATATGTTTCCGAGAGGTTAATGTCTAAGCATCATCTTCTTTCTTCCTTTCATATTATAGACAAGAGCATAAGAGGTATGAAGGACTGGAAAAGGTTTATAGAAGAGTTTGATGCTTTGGTAAGGAAGATAAGGCCAGAACTCATAATAGACTTTGAACCCCATGGACTCAAAAGCTCCGTGCTTTGCCTTTATGCAAGGATCAAGTACAGAATTAAGACGTTGGGTATTGCTGAGATCCCCTTCAGGAAATTCTTCTACAGCATGTCATCTCCATCTTCAAGGAAGGTCTTAAACAGTTTAGACTACACAGACAGGTACTTTGTAGCTTTAAAGTACCTGGGAATAGAGCGCAAAGGCACACCCATAGAGCTAAAAGAGACGGAAGAAGCCATAAGGTTTAGAGAGAGCTTTTTTCAAAGGTTTGGGATTCCAGAACAATCAAGGCTTATGGGATTGAACATAGGTTGTGGTACACCGGATGCTCTATGGAAGCGCCCAAACATTAGGCTTCTAAGAAGAGCTGTTGAAAAGCTCCAAAGGCAAACAAAAACCCTTCTTGTTCTTACCGGTGCCCATTTTGAGAAGGATATAAACGATGAGTTTTTAGAAGGTTATCCACTACCAGCGTACGACCTGGCAGGGGCTACAGACATACTTGAGCTACCAGGACTCCTGAGGCTATTCTCCCTTTTCCTATCTACTGACAGCGGCCCTTACCATATGGCTGTAGCTTTGAGAGTCCCAACTCTGGGAATATTCGTCAGGCACTTTCCAGCTTCTTACCACCATCATGAATGGGTAAGGTGCATAGTTCTGTCAAAGGAGGAAGATGTTGAGCCTTTGGTCAAAAGCGGATTAGAGCTCTATGAGCTTTCCCTACAAGGTTCTCAAACTTCTTCTCACCTTTTCTGAGCATAAATTCTTTTATACCATCTATTACCTTTAGAGGAGTGAATGGGTCAAAGAAGTTGGCAGTTCCCACTTGAACTGCAGTTGCACCAGCCAGAACATGCTCAAGGGCAGAGTTAGCGTTGTGTATGCCACCCACTCCAACTATCGGCACATAATAACCTACTTCTGAGTAAGCTTCCCAAACCATCCTTACTGCTATTGGAAGTATGGCAGGACCAGAAAGACCGCCGGTTAAAGTGGAAAGCTCAGGTTTTTGGGAGCTTATGTCTATCTTCATACCCAAGAGGGTGTTTATGAGGACCAACCCGTCAGCTCCGTTTTCTACGCACACTCTGGCAAACTTCTTTATGTCTCCAACGTTTGGTGAAAGCTTGACAAGCAAAGGTTTTTTTGTTTTTGCCTTTATCTTGCTAACGAGCCTACCCAAAACCCCCATATCGTGTCCAAAAGCTATGCCCCCCTTCTTTACATTAGGGCAGGAGACGTTAAGCTCGTAAGCTACTATCTTATCAGCACCTTCAAGAGCTAAGCAAACCTCTACATACTCTTCTTCTGTCTCTCCAAAGACGTTGGCTATAAAATGCGTGTCTATACCCTTTACAACTGGGTATATCTTCTTTAAGAAATCATCAACTCCAGGGTTTTGAAGACCTATGGAGTTTAGCATACCGCATGGAGTTTCCGCTATCCTCTCTGGCGGATTTCCCTCCCTTGGCTTTAAGGATATTCCCTTTGTGACGACAGCTCCAAGCTTTGATACATCATAAAGCTCCGTAGCCTCGACTCCATACCCAAAGGTTCCAGAAGCTACCCAAACGGGATTTTTAAAGGTTATTCCAAAGAGATGGACAGATAGGTCAACAGAATCTTCTTTCATTTCACCCTTTTCAAAAACTCTTCTATGCTCCACCTTAATGACTCCTCGTAGCCTATTGGTTCTTTCTCACACACGCTTTCCACAGCATGGGCTTGTACATCAGAGCTTAACCCGCATATGTTCTCCCTCCACATCATAAGCATCTGGTCAGAGCTAAAAAGTGGTGGCTCAAAGATTCTCTCCATAATCAACCCCCCAACGTACATGATGAACTTAGGAACTGGTAAAAGTAAGACCCTTCTACCAAGGAGTGAAAACATATCATCCAATAGTTTTTTGAAGCTAACCCTTTTATTTCCGCATACTTCGTATATCTTCTTGTCTGTCTCCTTGTTGGAGAGTGCCTTTACAAAACAGCAGGCTACATCCCTAACATCTACCGGCTGAAACCTATAGCTTCCAAAGTCAGGAAGCGCCACGATTGGTATATATTTTGTTATCTTCCACATGTCATAGAAGAGTCTCTGCTCAGGCCCAAGTATGATGGACGGTCTGAATATGGTGTAGTTAATACCAGAGTTTACAAGCTCCTGCTCAGCCCAGTACTTGGTTTTGTGATAAGAGGATGGAGAAGACCCGTCTGTTCCCAAGGTGCTCATATGAACAACTTTCTTTATGTCAAAACCCTTTGCCACCTTATAAAGGTTTTTTGAATAAAGGTAGTGCACTTTTTGAAAGGTTACTCCCTTTGACCTCTCCTCATAAAGAATGCCTATAAGGTGTACAACAAAGTCTGGTCTGAAGTCTTCAAAGGCTTCCTTCAAGGATTCTTCGTTCTCAAAGTCTACTTTATATCCCTTTACACTGTTTCCGTAAAGCCTTTGGAGCTTCTTTATGTTTCTAACGGCGGATGCAACTTCATAACCTTCTTCCAGCAGTTTATTCACTATGTACTTTCCCACAAAGCCCGTAGATCCTGTTATAAGTACCTTCATTATTGGACTACCTCAATGGCCTTCTTTCTGTTTCTAACAGCAAGCTTTCCAGCAATTATAGAAGCTTCGTACAGAATCATGAGAGGTATGGCCATGAGAACCTGGGTTGTAACGTCTGGAGCTATAAGAGCTCCAACTGTAAAGGCTATAACTATAAAATACTTCCTAAAGCTTTTAAGCTGGCTCTCTGTGACCACTCCAGCCCTTTGCAAGAGGTACAGGAATATTGGCATCTCAAAGGCTATTCCAAAACCTATGATCATCTTAAGTAAAAAGGAAATGTACATGTCAACGGATAAGAAAGGTGTAGCTCCGAGCTGAGAGAAACCAATTCCTATGAGAAACTTAAGGGCTATGGGGAGCACCGCAAAATACGCAAAGCTTGCTCCAAGAAGGAAGAGTATTATGGAGAAAAAGGTCAAAGGTAGAATAAGCTTCTTTTCGTTGGGATACATGGCTGGTTCTACAAATCGCCATACTTGGTAGAGTATAGCTGGTGAAGCTACTATAAATCCAAATACTAATGAGATCTTGATAAGTATAAAGAGAGGTTCTGTGGGAGAAAGAGTTATGAGCTCTACATTAGGATAGGACTTCTTGACTGGTTCTTTAAGCACTTCAAACAGATAGCTTGCAAAGTAAAAAACAGCTCCTGTAGCTACAAGCAGAGCAAGTATGGATTTAATCAGTCTGCTTCTGAGTTCCTTCAGATGTTCCGTCAGGGGCATCTTGGGAAGTTCTTGCTTTTCCATCATCTTCTACCTCTTTTTGTTGCTCCTCCTTTACATCATCTATGGACATATCTTCTTGTTCTTTCATAACCTTTCTGTTTATCTCTTCCATGTACATTTGGTACCTTAGCTCGTCCCACGTTTCTCTTAACTTTCTTAGGAGTTCTCCCAGCTTTGTGGCAAGCTCCATCATTTTCTCCGGTCCAAGGAATATAAGAGCCACGATCAGTATGAGTGCAATCTCTGGAAAGTCCATAAATAATAGTTTAATTCTATTTGTTTATAATTGCATTATATGAGGTTGGGTGTGAACATAGACCATGTTGCTACGTTGAGGCAGGTTAGAAAGACTTTTGAACCAAATCCTGTCTTTGCAGCCCTTATTGTTCAACAATCTGGAGCAGATCAGATCACTCTTCACCTGAGGGAAGACAGGAGGCACATACAGGACAAGGACTTAGAGCTTATAAAGAACCTTTGCATCATACCTATAAACTTAGAGATGGCACCAGTAGAGGAGATGAAGTCTATAGCATTAAGAGTTAAACCAGACAGAGTGACTCTAGTTCCAGAGAGAAGGGAGGAGATAACCACAGAGGGTGGCCTGAACATATCAGCCATGAAAGAGTACCTTACAGAGTATGTAAAGGACTTTATCAAGGCAGGCATAGAAGTATCTTTGTTTGTCGAGCCAGAAAGAGGTCAGATATTGGCTTCTAAGGAAGTTGGAGCTTATGCTGTGGAGATTCATACTGGAAGGTATGCGAACCTTTGGGCAAACCATCGTTTTGACGAAGCCAAAGAAGAGATAGAGAGGATAAAAAAAGCTGGGCTTGAAGCTAAGGACTTGGGACTGAAAGTTTACGCTGGACATGGACTCACCTATTACAACGTAAAGCCTTTTGTAAAAGAACTTTCTGGAATAGTGGAGGAGCTAAACGTTGGGCACTCAATTGTGTCCAACTCTGTCATATTTGGTCTTGAGAGGGCAATAAGGGAGTTTATGCTGCTTATGAAGGAATAAATTTTATAGTATGGCAGAGAAGGAGGAGTTGAAACCGGAGAGCTTGGAGGAGCAAGTAAAAGAGCTTGAAAAGAGCTTCCTTAAGCTTTTTGAGTTTTTTTTGCCACCAAAAGAGGTAAGGAGAGAGGTAATAAAGAATCTCTACATGGCTGAACTTTCAATACTTAAGGTCTTCAAAACTCTAATGGACTATAAGGTATCTGAAATTGAAAAGAAGGTCGAGGGGAAGGAAGAAAAGAAGAAGGATAGAGTCAAAAAGGTGGAGGTTGAATAAAATATTACTGTGTTTAGAGATGTAAACATTGTATTACTTACTGTAAGGCTTCTTATAGCACTCTTCTTTGTTCTCATAGCTTTTGGTAAGCCCATAGGTCCAAAATCCACCCTCCTTGTTCTAAGCACCCTTTACATAAGCCTTTCCATACTCTTCTACCTTCACCCTTCAAGGGGGGGAAAGCTCAAGAAGTTCGTTGACGTTATTATGCTTCCAGCACTTTGCTTGACCTCAGGGGATGTAAGGACTGTATTTTCCCTTTACGTGCCAGCTGTCTTTTACATAAACAGGGATATAGCCGTTTCTCTCCTTCTCTTCTGGGGTAGTGCTGTCCTCCTTCTTTATATGGGTGGCATATCAAACGCTTTTTATATCCCCCTCCTTTTAGCCCTATTCTTAGCTCCATTGTCCCCAGATTTGACGGAAAGCCTACGTAAGGAGAGGTACTACATAAAAAAACTAAGGTCATCTTACAGGGAGCTTACAAGGTACATACCAACCCTTGAAAGAGAGAAAAAGGAGAAGGAGGATTTATCTTTCATACTGGAGAGTGCATTTAAAGACACATCACCGGAGGAGTATCTCAAGCATATAAAGGAGAGATTTTCACTCAAAAAGATAGCCATAGTTCCCAAAAAAGAGATCTCTCACAGGGAGTCCATCGTGGATACTGCCAACTCGGCGCTTTATGTCCCCCTTTTTTTTGAAAAAGGATGCGCCTATGTGGTCTTCTATATGGAGAATCCCTTTGAAGTCCATGATAAGGATAAGATGAGGAGTCTTGAAAAGTCTGCAAAGCTGTTAAATTTATATATAGTAGGTTTTGATGACAATGTTAAAAAAGATACGGAAAGGCTTGCTGTGTGAGGTGCTATCATGCAAGTTATAGAAAAAGAGGAAGTTAAAGTGCTTGACCTTTCTGGACTTGTGTGCCCCCTCCCCATTGTTATGACATCGGAGCATGTAAAGAGGTTAGAAGAGGGGCAAGCTTTGCAGGTTGTGTCTACAGACCCAGGCTTTGAAAGGGACATAATGAGCTGGTGCCAGCAGACGGGCAATGAGCTTTTAAGCTTAAGTAAGGAAGGAGAAAAGACTATAGCTGTCATAAAGAAGACATCTTCCTCCCAAGAGCCGTCTCTCATATACTGGATAAAGTTTCATTCCTTGGGTGTAAAGCTTCACATAAGGGAGTTCCTAATACGTATAAACCCTTTCATAAAAAAGCCAGACTATTTTATAACCTTTGTTGCCATATCGGAAGGAACAAGGGCTGAAAAGTTCCTCAAAGGGAGAGCAAAGCTAATACCGATCCCAGACGAGATAGACCCAAGGTGTGGCGTAGTATTGGCCATAAGGGGCTATGATGAAGCCAGAAAGGTTTACAAAGAACTCCAGTCCGAAGGTTTTGGAGTAGAGGCCATATACAGGAAGGAAGGTAGGTCTTACAGAAAGGTTTATCCTGAATGAGCTTTCTTGAGAGGATAGCACAAGTAAAGAGGGAAGAGATAAATAGGGAAAGAGATTACAGAAAAAAGCTCTGGGAGCTTATAGAAGAGAGGGAGGTTTTTCCATCCTTTGAAGATGCGTTAAAAAAGGAAGGGACTAAGGTCATAGCAGAGGTAAAGAGAGCGTCTCCATCTGCTGGTGATATAAAGGATGTGTCTGCAAGTGATCAAGCACAGATATATCAAAGGGCTGGTGCAGTGGCTGTATCTGTTTTGACAGACAGAGGCTTTTTCAAAGGATCTCTGGAAGACATAAAAGAGGTAAGACGGAAGGTCAGCATACCTATACTTAGAAAAGACTTTATCATTGATGAAGTTCAGGTAGAAGAGGCAAAAGCATTTGGAGCAGATGGAGTACTTTTGATAGTCCGTATGCTAGATGAGGTAAGGCTAAAAGACCTCATAGCTTACTCCTATGAGCTTTCCCTCATGCCATTAGTTGAAGTCTTTAGCCTTCAAGAGGCGGAGCTTTCCCTAAAGCACGGAGCAAGGGTCATAGGCATAAACAACAGAGACTTGGAGACCCTAAAAGTGGACATAAGTCTTTCCAAAAGGTTGGCACCTCATATAAAGAGAATGGGAGCTCCTTTTTTGATAGCTGAAAGTGGCATAAGCAAAAGGCAGGAGATAGAAGAGATCCAAAGCTTGGGAGTGGATGCCTTCCTGATAGGTACCAGTCTAATGAGGAGTGAGGATCCAGCTGAAAAGCTAAGAGAGCTTCTGGGTTTTAAAAACATGTGATGAATAGTCATCTAAGGATTTACTTTTTGTAGTCTTAGCCTTCGGTACTATTGGATATATGATAATTGAAAAGGTGAACTATTCCCACTTATAGAAGTGGGAGCTTCCTGCTTTATAGAGGTTTTTCACCTCTCCACAGGCTTGAGTTCGGACAGTCCCTGCCCTACCACCCGTTAGGTGAGTGAGCCCATTCCTTTGGTTATCAGGACTTTTTATATTGTATTTTATTTTCCTTTCTTTGTCAAGTTTTTTGCAATTCATCTCGGAGACTTCTTGCAAAAAGTTGTGTTAAAAATGGCTCATACAATCATCGCAGACAATAATTAAGGAAGGAGATATTCTCATCGTTGTAGGTGACTTCCTCTCCTCATTAAAATGAGGAGCTTCCCTTCCTCAGGGCTTAACTTCCCGTCAGTCCAACGGTAGGGTATGCTATATCCCGCATACCAGAGGATATTATTATTATTATTATTATTATAATAATTTTTTCTTTGTTTTTGTTGTATGATTTTAATCATATTTCCACAATTCATCTCTCCTTTGAAAAGGAGAGCCTTCTTGTGGAGGTTTCGTAAAACGGATAAACTTTCTCAGCTGGAGAAAATTGCAAGAGGTTAAGTGCACCCTTGCTTTTGCTTGACATAATTGAATTCTTATATTAAGATATAACCATTAAAACTTAAAGGGGGTTATGCTATGAGAAAAGCGAAATTGGTCGTTGCCTTTTTGACCTTCTTATTTGTAGGAAAGGCTTACAGCTTTGATGCCGACCTTGCCAAGAAGTTTGACGGTATGTTTTCGCAGTTAACGCCTGAAGTAGTTGCAAAAAAGCCGTGTGAGATTGATTCTAGACAGCTCCATGAGCTTATGAGTAAGGATGAAGTTGTTATTTTGGACATAAGGACGCCTCAGGAGATGGGAGTTGTTGGAATAACTTATAAAAACGCTCTAAGAATACCAATGCATGAACTGTTTAAAGAAGAGAATCTCAGAAAGCTTCCAAAGGATAAGAAGATAGTAGTAGTGTGTCATACGGGTACAAGAGCAGCGCCTGTCACGATGGCTCTGAGAATGATAGGGTTTGACAATGCCTTCATGCTAAAAGGTGGCATGGCTGAACTAGCCAGCAAGACGGGGAGGAATGTAATAAACATACTCAAATAAAGAAGAGGGGCTTCCACGCCCCCATAGAACAAAACTCTTGCAATATCATAAACCTGCATTAATATACCATCTATTATGGTTAAAGAAACCTTGGACTACAGAGACCTTCAGTTTGGTTTTGCTAAAAGGTACTTTGAGGAGTTCATCTCGGAAAGAGAGCATTTTATACATCACCTAAAGCCTCAGAGAACGCCACTCCTTCTCATAGACCTAAAGGGTGTTCAAAGGAAGTATTCACAGCTTAAGTACCATATGCCCCAGTTTAAGGTCTACTATGCTGTAAAGGCAAATGACGATATAAACATACTTAGGGCGCTCTCTGAGTTGAGTTCAGGCTTTGAGGTGGCTTCCTCAGATGAGCTTCAGAAAGTTCTGAGTTTAGGAATAAAGCCAGAGAGGATAATATCCAGCAATCCAGTAAAACCCATTAACTTTATAGAGCATGCTTACTCTGTTGGAGCTGATAGGTTCTGCGTGGACTCCTTTGCAGAGGTGGAAAAGATAGCAAAAGTGGCCAAAAGAGCGAGGGTTTATGTGAGGATCTCCGTTCCCAACGAGGGAAGCGACTGGCCACTTTCCAGAAAGTTTGGAGTGAATGCGGACACAGCTTTGGAGATTCTTGAGTTTGTTCGAGAGAAAGGGCTCATACCTTACGGTATTACCTTCCATGTGGGTTCTCAGTGCAACAACTACAGGAACTGGCTAATAGCTATTAAAAAATCTGCTGAACTTTGGACAATGGCTGCAAAGAGGGGGTTTAGACTGCAGATGCTAAACATGGGAGGTGGGATTCCCATAAAGTACATGTACGAAGCTCTTCGTATAGAGGATATAGCTTACTACATAAAGGGGCTTTTACAGAAATTTTTCCCAAACAACCCACACGAGCTACAGATAGAACCGGGAAGGGGTATGGTGGGAGACCAGGGATTGATGATAGCAAGGGTTATAGGAAAAGCTAAAAGAGACAACGAGGATTGGATATACATAGACACAGGAGTTTTTAACGGTCTTGCAGAAGCTTTGGGTGGAATAAGGTATCCCATCTACGTAGAAAGGGAAGGGGAGCTAAAGGATTGGACCATAGGTGGTATCTCCTGCGACAGCATGGATGTTATAGCCAAAGGTGTAGCCCTTCCAGAACCAGAAGTAGGAGACTATGTTTATATACTCTCATCTGGAGCCTATACTACCGTCTATGCGGCCAACTTTAATGGTTTTCCGAAGCCTGAAGTTCTGTGTCTGTGATCCTGATGTTTAACTTTCCCCCTGTCTTTGACCCTTCGACTCTCACAATGGCCTTTATAAGTTCCTTGTGCTGTTTAAGATTTTCCATAACTGTATCCTCGTTCATAAAGGAGGGATAGAAAAATACCAACGTGTCCAGTTGTACGATATGATAAAGCCCTTGTAAAATCTTCCTATCAAGAGCAATGCCTCTGTAATCTATGTACACAACGTCAGGGTTCATATAAAATATGCTCCTGAGTCCGTCTTCAAAGGTGGGTGTGTCTGTCCCCGCCTCTATCTGTATGACTAAAGACCTATCATGCTTTAGCAAAAAGGATATGGGCTTTTCGAGAGTTAATATGACCTTTGTATAATGTTTGGATACGTGCTGAAGCAAGGAGTATACAAAAGTACTAACTCTTGGTGGGTTTTTACCTAAAACTAAGATCATGCCAGACCTATGCAATCTTACCATCTCGTCCAGTTTATTCACCTGCCTGTTATCCTCGCATAGATCTTCTAACATTGGTATACTGTAAGGTGTTCTTACTATATTCACAGCATAGCTACCTCTTTGAGCTGTATAGCTGACCTTAAACCTTCCTACGTTGCTTATTCCAAAGGAAAAGACTCCCTCGTTGCCAAGAGGACCTGGGCTGGATGATACGTAGCTTCTCAAAGCCAAAAGGGTATCTCTTATATCTTCCGGATTTAGGATAACATCCATGACCTTTACAAGCTTTTCATCTTTCCTATCTACGGGTGGAGCCTTAGGCACCATATATATCTCTGCTATATCCTGTGTGCTACTCAAATATTTAATAACCTGGGGCAAGTAATTCATAGCCTCTCCTCTACGTTATTTGACCATCCTCATAAACACATGCTGCAAAATAAATTATATTACAAAAATAAAGGAGGATTTAATGGCTGTAAAGGACATTATGGATGCACTCAAGGAGGAGCTTGTAGACGGCAAAAGGCTTTCGGAGCTTGTAAAGGATGTAAAGCTTATCGGGTCTACCCTTGAGCTAGTTTACAGGCTTCCAAAGAGAGGTTTGGAAGATGAGATAAGGCAGAGAACTTACAGGTCTCTTGAGTCTGTTCCAGATGTAAAGAGTGTAAACGTAAGGTTTGTGGAAGAGCCTCCTGCTTCGCAAGCAGCTTTTACGAGAAGGCGTGTCCCATCGGTCAAACACCTTATAGCAGTAGGTAGCGGTAAAGGAGGTGTTGGTAAATCAACTGTCTCTGCAAACCTCGCTTTAGCCCTTTCTAGTATGGGCTATAAAGTAGGGCTTTTAGATGCTGATATATACGGTCCGAGCATCCCCACTCTGTTGGGCCTAAGGGGTGAGAGGGTAAGCGTGGACGAGAATAACAGAATAATCCCCCTTGAGAAGTACGGAATAAAGGTGCTCTCCATAGGCTTTTTGCTTCCATCGGAGGACACTCCCATCATATGGAGGGGCCCCATGCTTATGAAGGCTCTTACCCAGTTTCTCTTTGATGTAAAGTGGGGTGAGCTGGATATTCTTCTCCTAGACCTTCCACCCGGTACTGGTGATGTTCAGCTAACGCTTGCTCAGAATGTGGAAATATCCGGTGCTGTTGTTGTTACAACACCTCAGGATGTTGCCCTTGCCGATGTTAGGAAGGCCACTGCTATGTTTAGGGAGGTTGACATCCCGATCCTTGGTATCATAGAGAATATGGCCTACTTTGTATGTCCAGAAAGCGAAAAAAAATACTACATATTTGGCAAAGGGAAAGTGCTTGAGTTTGCAGCATCTTACGGTTTGCAGGTTTTGGGTTCCATACCCATAGACCCCCAAGTGGCAGAAAGGTCTGATATGGGTTTTCCGATCGTCAAAAGCGAACCCCATTCGGAAGTATCAAAGGCCTTCCTAAGCATTGCAAAGCTTATAAGCGATAAACTTTTAAGGAGGTAAACATGTTTATAAAGAAAACTGGAAAAAGGGTTGTGTACCTTGACCATATAGCAACAACACCTTTGGCTGAGGAGGTTCTTGAGGCTATGCTCCCTTACTTTAGGGAGAACTTTGGAAACCCAACATCCCTTCATAGCTTTGGTCAAACTGCAAAAAAGGCCATAAACTCAGCAAGGGAGAAGATAGCTCATCTTGTAAACGCAAACTCCCCAGAGGAGGTCCTTTTTACATCCGGCGGAATAGAGGCAAACAACTTGGCAATAAAGGGGATAACAAAGGCTTATGAGAAGAGAGGAAGACATATAGTTTCAACGGAAATAGAGCATCACTCAGTGCTTCATCCTCTCAAAAGCTTAGAAAGGGAAGGATGGGAAGTTAGCTATATCAAGCCTGATAAGTATGGGCTCATACATCCAGAGCAGGTCTCCGAGGCTATAAGAGAGGATACAGTGCTCGTTAGCATAGGACACTCTAACAGAGAAATAGGAACAGTCCAGGATATAAAGAGTTTAGTTCAGGCTGCAAAAGCAAAGAACCCAAAGGTTATATTCCATACGGACGCCGCTCCTACCCTTGGACACTATCCCGTAGACGTCAAAGACTGGGGAGTAGATGCCGCATCTTTTACAGCTCATCTTATGTATGGACCAAAAGGTGTTGGAGCTCTTTGGACTAAGAAGGGAATAAAGGTAAGACCTCTAATAGAAGGGGGGACTCAAGAAAGGGGAATAAGGGCTGGGACGGAGAACGTACCAGGTATTGTAGGTTTTGGAGCAGCAGCAGAACTGACTATGAAGGAACTTCAGGACAGAATGACAAGACTTTCCAATTACAGGGATAAACTAAGAAAGGCTATTGAGGAGAAGGTAAACTACATAGAATTCACAGGACATCCTACACAGAGGCTTCCCCATCATCTTTCCCTTATTATACAGCTCATAGAGGGAGAGGCAATGCTTCTGAGACTTGACCTGATGGGCATAGAGACTGCTTCCGGTTCTGCCTGTGTGTCTCTGGCACTAAAACAATCCCATGTCCTTTTTGCTATAGGTGTTCCAAAAGAGGTTGCCAATGGCTCTCTTGTCTTTAGCTTTGGAAGGGAAAACATAGAAGAGGACGTGGATTATGTTATAGAAGAGTTTCCAAAGGTCATAAAGCTTCTCAGGGAGATATCGCCCTTTACACCAGAGAACTGGGAACAGTACGTAAAAGGTAAAAAGTGAGTCAAGCCTTATCAAGAAGTATACAGCAGTAAGGCTTTAACCTGTTCTCTAACCTCTCTGCATAGGATTTTATTCTTTCTTTAGTTATGGGGTATGCAATGTCCCTATCTATCTCAACGAGTGGGAAAAGGACAAAGTCCCTTTCCAGCATGTGTGGATGCGGTACCTTTAAAAAACTAAGCATTATTACGTAGTTTTCATAGAGAACTATGTCTAAGTCTATCTCCCTTGGTCCCCATCTGTACCTTTTTACTCTTCCTACCTGCTCCTCAATGTTTTTTAAAGCTCTTAGAAGGCTTATGGGGTTCAGATGGGTTTCAAGCTTTAAAACACCGTTCAAAAAGGATGGTTGGCTCTCTACACCCCATGGCTCGCTTTCGTAAACAGTAGATATGCTCTTTATTTTTCCAATTTTTTTCAACAGGCTTATGGCTTTTAGTATGTTTCCTATTCTGTCTTCCCAATTGCTTCCAAAGGATACATAGCATATGGGCATAGAATAAAGTTAATACATGCCCCCGTTTACATGGATAACCTCTCCAGTTATGTAATCTGCAAAGCCTGTACATAGAAAAAGCACAACACCCGCAACATCATCAGGCTTTCCAAACCTACCTATGGGTATACTCTTTAAATACTCCCGCTTCACGTCTTCGGACAGTACGGCAGTCATATCCGTCTCTATAAAACCTGGAGCCACTGCGTTAACCGTTATATTCCTTGAGGCAAGTTCTTTGGCAAGGCTCTTGGTAAAGCCAATAAGGGCTGATTTTGTAGAGGAGTAGTTCACCTGTCCCACATTTCCAATAAACCCAACTACTGAGGATACGTTAATTATCCTTCCCCACCTGTTTTTTAGCATCCCTTTTACAGCCAACGAAGTTGTTAGAAAAGTCCCCGTGAGATTAACCCTCAGGACCTCTTCCCAATCTTCCAAAGACATCCTCAAAAACAGTCTGTCTTTTGTGATCCCTGCGTTGTTTACAAGTATATCAACCTTCCCCATTTGCTTTTCTATCTTTTCATAACCAGACCTTATAGAATCAGGCTCATCCAACCTCAGCTCTATCCCCATTGCCTTTACAGAGTACCTCTCAGAAAGGTGCTCTGCTACTTCTTGAGCCTTTATCCCATCTCTACCGGTTATAACTACGTCCGCACCAGCCATAGCCATATGTTCTGCTATACTTCTTCCTATTCCTCTTGTAGAACCGGTAATTAGAGCCACCTTTCCCTTTAGGTCTATGGAGAGCATGAGAAGATTATACCATAAGCTTTTTAACCACCTGTTCTATAATAGTTCACATGGATATAAGAGAAGCGATAATAACAGTACCTGCAATAATGATGGCGGTTATACTGCACGAGTATGCTCATGGATGGATGGCCTACAGGATGGGAGACCCAACAGCAAAGGAGTCTGGAAGGCTCACACTGAACCCATTACCTCATATAGACCCTTTTGGTACGCTTATACTACCAGCCATGTTCATACTCCTTGGTTCTCCTATACTCTTTGGATGGGCAAAGCCAGTACCCATAAACCCTTTAAGGTTTAGAGACCTCAAGCTTGGTACCTTTCTCGTATCAATAGCGGGCATTACAATGAACCTTTCCCTTGCTTTTCTCTTTGGTTTCATGTACAGACTTATAGACATAGGTTACTTGGATTTTCTTGGGAAAAGTGTGTTTGTGCCTTTGGCAATATTTTCTGCTAAGTCTGTGCTTATAAACATAGTTCTGGCAGTTTTTAACGCCATACCCATACCGCCCTTGGATGGTTCAAGGGCTCTTATGAGCTTCTTCTCCTTAAAGTACTGGGAGACATTCTACAGGTTTGAGACTTATGGATTTCTTATAATAACCTTGCTTTTGTTCACTGGAATACTTGGTAGAGTTATGCTTCCCATTATAATTTTTCTTTATGGCCTTATTATTGGGTCAGCAGTGTTTTGAGCATACCTTTAGCTTAGTCCCTTTTCAAAGTCTTCCGGTTTTATGTTCTCTAACCATTCTTTAATTTGCTCTTTCTCTTCCTCTTCCTCCGGTTTTGGTACTTTTGACTTTTCAAGCACTCCTGGGTCAACGTATATGGGACATTCAAACCTGAGGGCTAAGTTTATAGCATCGCTCGGCCTTGAGTCTATTACAAGAGTGTTGGCTCCTACATTGAGGTATATCTCTGCATAGTAAGTGCTATCCTTTAGGTCGTTTATTACTATCTTATCAACTGACCCGTTCATCTGCTGTATTATGTCCTTCATCAGTTCATAGGTCATAGGTCTTGGTGGTTCAATATTCTGAATCTCTCTCACTATACTGTCCGCTTCAAATATACCTATCCAGATGGGAAGAATTATCTCTTCATTCTCCTTTGCCTTTAGTACCACTATGGGCATCTGAGAAACTGGGTCCAAAGTTACTCCATGAACAACCATCTCTATCATCTTTTTACCTCCTGACTGAGGACCTCACCTTCCATACTGTAAGGCTTAGACCTCAGGACCTTAACTTTCACAACTTTACCAAGTAATTCTGGTCTACCTTTCATACTGACCCACCTGTTTGTCCTCGTCCTTCCTATTAATTTATTTCCATCTTCACAGCTTTCAATAAGTACCTCCTGAACTGTACCCTCATAAGACTTTGCCATCTTATCCAGTATGGACTTCTGAACTTCAAGCAGTTTTGCCATTCTTCTTGTCTTTATCTCTTCGGAAACTTGACCCTTCATAGTGTAAGCTTGCGTATCTGGTCTTGGAGAGAACTTGAAGGAAAATACCTGTTCAAATCTTACCCTTTTGAGAACATCAAGTGTTTCTTCAAAGTCCTCATCCTCTTCCGATGGAAAGCCTACTATTATGTCCGTTGAAAAGGTTATACCCTTAACGTACTCTCTTAACATTTGGACCTTTTCTAAGTACTCTTCTTTTGTGTACCCTCTATCCATAAGCTTCAGGATCCTATCAGAACCAGCTTGAATTGGAAGGTGTATATGCTCACAAACTTGGGGTATATCAGCCATAGCTTTTACTATCCTCTCATCCAAGTCTTTTGGATGCCCTGTCGTGAACCTTATCCTTTCAACTCCATCCACCTCGGCTATCCTGTAAAGAAGCTCAGAGAAATAACTGCCTTTATCCTCTCCCCAAGCCGTGACATTCTGTCCCAAAATATGAACTTCCTTGACACCATCGGCTATAAGCTCCTTCACTTCTCTTAGAATGCTCTCTATGCTTCTTGACCTTTGCCTTCCTCTTGTCTTTGGCACAACACAGTAAGTGCAACTCTTGTCGCATCCTTTCATAACCGTCACATAAGCGCAGTATTCGTTATCCCTAACAGTTGGATACTCCCACATCTTTTCTTCATCGGAAGGTGGATTTTCTAAGATGGCTATGGCTTTGTATCCCTCCTGTGCTTGCCTTACAAGGTCAGGAAGCTGATGTATGTTAAAGCTTGAAAACATAAGGTCTACCATTGGGGCTTTCTGTACAAGGTCATGTCCCATCCTCTGAGCCAAGCAACCGCACACACCTATCAAAGCCTTTGGGTTTTTATCCTTTATCTTCCTGTACTCCCCCAGATGGGAGAAAACTTTATGGTCTGGTTTTTCCCTTATGGTGCATGTGTTTATGAGTATAAGGTCTGCCTCTTCCCAGCTGTTTGCTTGCTGATAACCCACGCTCTTGAGCAAACCCTTTATCCTCTCTGTGTCGTTAAAGTTCATCTGGCATCCAAAGGTCCTTATGTAGTACTTCATAGATAATTAATTTACTTAGCTTGCATTAAAAGTTCAAGGTTCTAATTTTTCAAAGGGTTGAGTCTTTTATACTATTTAACTATGGATGAGTTGGGAGAGAAGAAGCCAGAGGTTGTAGAGGAGAGCATATGGATAGCGGGGGAGGCTGTAAAGAAAGCTCCAAAGATGTATGGCATTCCTACTGGTGTTGAGGGTTTGGATGGGCTTTTCTTTAATGCTGAGCTCAGGGATGGTAAGGTGGAAAGAGTGCCTTTGGGTGGTATACCAGCCTACTCTGTAACAAACATAACGGGAGTTTCTGATACTGGTAAGACCTTGATAGCAGAGCAGTATACTGTAATGCAGGCAAGCAGGGGGGAGGTTGTAGCTTTTGTCACTGTTGAGTCGCCAGCCCCTTTTATGACGGTTGGCTTGAGTCAAAGGGCAAAGGCTATGAAAGTGGATTTCGATAAAGTGCAGGACAAGATAGTCCTAATAGATGCGGCAACCCATTCCAAGCTAAGGGAGAACATACCAGACCTTTTGGCTACCTTAGCCTATGCCATAAAAACTTACAGGGTAAAGCATGTGATCATAGATTCTGTAACTGGGCTTTACGAAGCAAGGGAGATGCTGGCAAGGGTTGTGGTAAGACAGCTTTTTAACTTTATGAAAAAGTGGTATCAGACAGCCATATTTGTGTCGCAGAAGAGAAGTGGGCATGAGGAGCTAACGGCAGAGGCCGCAGGAGGTTATGCCGTCAGTCACATAGTGGATTGCTCCTTAGTTCTTTCCAAGGATCTGGTGATGACGGCTTCTCAGTCAAGGCTGTATAAAAAGCCAATAGGTGAGATGGTGAGATTCTTCAGGATAGATGGCTGTAGGATGTGTGGGCATGACACAAGGACGCATTATATGGAGATTACAGACATCGGAACTGTAAGGATAGGGAGTGTAATCGGTGGGTAATGTATAGGGTGAAGGTATGCGGTATAACTCACAGAGGAAAGTTGAGGGATAGGAATGAGGATGCGTTGCTTTTGAACGATATGGTAGTGCAGGAGGAAGTTATGACCTCACCCCTTTGCTTCGAAAGGGAGGGTGATCATCTTATATTTGCCGTTGCGGACGGTCTTGGTGGACACGCAGCTGGGGAGATGGCAAGCAGGTTTGCACTTCAAACTCTGATGGAGCTGAGACCAAAAGGCTCGGAGGATATAATCCGTGCTTTACATAAGGCTAGGGATAGATTGGAAGAGTTTGCAAGGGAAAATGCCTATGCATACGGTCTTGGTACTGCTTTGGCTGGTCTGGTATTGAGTGATGAAGGAACTTTTGTCTTCAATGTGGGGGATTGTAGAGTTTATGGGTTGGAGGATGAGAAAATACAAAGGCTTACAGTTGACCATACAGAGGTAGAAAGGCTTGTACGCCTTGGCTACATATCAGAAGAAGAAGCAAAAACTCATCCCAACAGGCACTTATTGACATCTGCCTTGATAGGCAGCCCAAGCTTTGAAGAGTTTGAGGTTCACATAGGGAAAGCCAACAGTTACAAAAGTTTCTTAATATGCTCCGATGGACTTTGGGAAGCAACTCAAGACTATGAGCTTTTTTTATCACCCTCTGAGCTTTTGCTGTTGGCGCTTAAAAGAGGGGGAAGAGACAACATAAGCATATTAAGGGTTGACCTTGTCTAATCTGAGTATACACTCAAGACATGTTCTAACACCAAAGCCAGCTGCACCTTTTGAGTAGTATCCGAACTCCTCCTTAAAGTAAGCTGGTCCAGCAATATCAATGTGAGCCCATTTTATACCTTCTCCTACAAACTCTTCCAAAAACATGGCAGCTGTTATTGCGCCTCCGTACCTGCCAGCGGTGTTTACAACGTCCGCATCAGCTTTTTTAAGCTTTTCCCTTAGCTTTTTGTCATCCATGGGTAGTTTCCATAGCCTTTCTCCTGTTTCCTTTGAAACTGCCAGAAGGAGGTCTCCAAACTCATCATCGTTGGTGAAAAGGCCTGCTGTGTATTCGCCAAGGGCAACTATACATGCACCTGTAAGCGTTGCCAAGTCTATGATAAAAGATGGCTTTAAGTTGGAAGCGTACGAAAGAGCATCTGCCAGCGTTATTCTTCCCTCCGCATCCGTATTATCTACTTCAATGGTCTTTCCGTTCATAGCCCTTATTATGTCATCAGGTCTATAAGCGCTACCGCTTGGCATGTTCTCAGCAGCACCTATGACCCCATGAACCTCTATGTTTGGTTTTAGCAAGGATAGAGCCTTCATAATTCCAAGTACGGCGCAAGCTCCAGATTTATCCATCTTCATAGTTCTCATATAATCGCCAGTCTTTATGTTCAGTCCCCCACTGTCAAAGGTAAGCCCCTTTCCCACTATGACTATCCTATCCTTTGGCTCCCCTTCTGGTTTGTAAAGGAGATGTATAAACCTTGGTGGAGTTGAAGAGCCTTTCCCTACACTCCAAAGGGCGTTCATTCCCATCTCTTGGATCTCTCTCTCGTCGTAAACTCTGCACTCTATACTGTACTCCTTTGCTAACTTTTGAGCCATCTCTGCTAAGGTTATGGGATTTATCACGTTACCTGGCTCGTTTACAAGGTCCCTGGCAAAGTTTTGAGCTTCAGACAGTATGCTTCCAACCCTTATACCCTCTTCATCCCCTCCGTATATGCTTACGCTTTCCACCTTTGTAAGTTTTTCCTCATCTTTCTTCGTTTTGTACTTATCGAAGCTGTAATTTCCTAAGATAAGACCTTCCGTTATGGCCTTTGTCTTTCTGTGATCCATATCCTCCCCAGCGTAAAGGTAAGCTTTAAGCACATTGTCCTTCCTGAGCCTTTTCACAAAGATGGCCGAAGCTCTCCTGTACTGGTCAAGCCCCACTTTATCTTTTTTACCAAGCCCCATTATATAAAAGACACTTACCCTATCATCCTCAACTGTCGGAACTTTGATAATGGTATCTTCCTTCCCTTTGAAGTTCTCTACGGAGAGAACCTTTTTGACTTTTTCCTGATACTTCCCTATGTATCCGAGGTTTTCAAAATCCTCCTCAAAAACAAACACTCCAACTGGAAACTCCATTATCTCTTTATAGGTTTTCTTGTGCGAGATCACGTCCATATCAATCCTCCTCGTTTCCTGATATTTCTCTCCTCAACGCTACCTTCCCTGTGCTTGCCATTTCTACTATTCCATAGGGCTTAACCAAGTCTATAAAAGCTTTTATTTTGTCTTCTGTGCCTGTTATCTCCACTGTATAAGTGTTTGGGGACACATCTACTACCTTCCCCCTGAATATCTCCACAAGCCTTAAGACTTCGTCTCTTGCTCTTGGTGTGGAGGTATGAACCTTTATTAAAACAAGCTCCCTCTCCACATGGGATGCATCTGTTAGGTCTCTAACCTTTATGGTATCTATGAGCTTTCTAAGCTGTTTGACTACCTGGTCTATAATCACATCGTCCCCTATGACCTCTATGGTCATGCGGGAAATCCCCTTTTCATGAGTTTCTCCTACAGACAACCCTTCTATGTTATATCCTTTGCCAGCTATGAGAGTAGCTATCCTCGCAAGAACACCAAGCTCATTCCTGACAAGAAGGGTTATAATGTGCTTTCTTGTTTGACCCTTCTTGACCTCTCTAAGCATTGGAGCTTTTACAGCCTCTATCTGTGCTTTCCCAACTGTATCACTCATGATCTTCACCTCAACCTACAAGATACATTGTATCTGCTTCTACACCCTTTTTGCCATCCTCAAGTATCATATCCTTGTAAGACTTTCCTGCTGGTACCATAGGAAGGACGTTTTCCTCCCTGTCCACATGAAAGTCCATAACTACAGGCTTATCCTGAACCTTTAGAGCTTCCTCTACTATTTCCCTCACCTCAGATGGCTTTTGGGCTCTAAAGCCTACTGCACCGCACGCTTCCGCAAGTTTGACAAAATCTGGCTGTACGCTAAGGTCCACCTCTGAATAACGCTTTTCATAGAAGAGCTCTTGCCATTGGCGCACCATACCAAGGTATCCGTTGTTTATTATCGCTATCTTTACAGGCACACGGTATTGAACTGCAGTTATAAGCTCTTGCATGGTCATCATAAAAGAGCCATCTCCATCTATCACAAAGACCTCTTTATCCTCCCTGCCTATCTTTGCTCCTATGCCGGCAGGCAGACCAAACCCCATAGTACCAAGCCCACCGGAGTTTATGAGCTGCCTTGGAAAGGAGTACTTGTAAAACATAGCTGACCACATCTGGTGCTGTCCTACACCAGTTGCTATTATGGCATCTCCCTTTGTTGCGTACCATATCTGTTCTATAACGTACTGGGGCTTTATGACTTTGTCAGAGTTTCTGTAGGTCAAAGGATGTAGCTTTTTCCATCTCTCTATCTGTTCTACCCATTTGTTTCTTTCCTCTAAGAAAAGCACCTTGGCACCTTCCTTCTTTATCTCATCCATAAGCTTTCTAAGGACAATTTTTACATCTCCTACTATGGGCACATCAACAACTATGTTCTTCGATATGGATGCTGGGTCTATGTCTATGTGTATAATGGTAGCCTGCGGCGCAAATTCCTCCACTTTACCAGTTACTCTATCGTCAAACCTTGCCCCTACTGCTATAAGGAGGTCGCAGTTGTAAACAGCCATGTTGGCATAGTAAGTTCCATGCATTCCAAGCATATGGAGTGCAAGGGGATGGGTTTCTGGAAAAGCACCCTTTCCCATGTTTGTGGTGGTGACTGGTATGTTCATCAGTTCTGCAAGTTCCAAAACTTCCTTATTAGCCTCAGCATGGATGGCTCCACCACCCACGTACAAAACAGGCCTCTTTGCCTCCATTATTAGCCTTGCAGCCTTTCTTATCTGCTGTGGATTTCCTTCTGTGTGTGGCTTGTAACCTGGAAGGGAATTTATGACCTTTTCCATGTCTGGTATGGCAACATCCGAAAACTTCTGAGTTATATCCTTCGGTATATCTATGAGAACTGGTCCAGGTCTTCCTGCCCTTGCTATGTAAAAGGCCTCCCTTATTATAAGGGGCAGGGATTCTATATCCTTTACAAGGAAGTTATGCTTTGTTATAGGTCTTGTTATTCCAACTATGTCAACCTCTTGGAAAGCATCGTTTCCTATAAGATGAGTTGGTACCTGCCCAGTTATGAAGACAACGGGGACAGAGTCCATGTAAGCGTCCGCTATGGCTGTAACAAGGTTTGTTGCTCCTGGTCCCGATGTAGACATGGCAACTCCAACCTTTCCTGTGGCTTTTGCATAACCTTCTGCCATATGGCCAGCCCCCTGCTCATGCCTAGTCAATATATGTTTTATACTTCCATCTCTGTAAAGGGCATCGTACACTTCCATTATGGCACCACCAGGGTGTCCAAATATATGTTCAACACCCTCTTCCTTAAGAGTCTCTATAACTATATCCGCTCCTTTCCTTGTCATAACATAACCTCCAGCGATATAAAAGAATATAATATATACTTTGGTGAAGAATTTGTTAATATTTCATGAGGCTTTTCAAAATGAGAAGATGGTCCCGTGCTTACTGCAGGGACGTATTTTTGAAACACCCTGACACTGCCATTTAGAATTAAAGAAATTTTTTATACTATTTCTATGATTCCAATAAGGGATATAAACAGGAGCAGAAGTTTTCCCCTTGTGAACATAGCCTTGATAGTTGTTTCTTCTCTGGTGTGGCTTTTTGAGGTTAGCTTAGACGAACAGAGGATGAACGCTTTTGTTTATTCTTATGGACTTGTTCCTGCTGAAGTCTTCCACAAGCCTTACACCCTTTTAACGCATATGTTTTTACACGGTAGCTGGCTACACATTATAGGGAACATGTGGTTTCTTTGGGTTTTTGGGGATAACGTAGAGGACAGGCTTGGAAAGATAAGGTACTTGACCTTCTATTTATTGTCTGGTGTTGGTGCAGCTTTTTTGCAAACTTTTGTTAGCTTCCTTTTGGGTGGGACATCTGTGCCTATGGTTGGAGCCAGCGGTGCCATCAGCGGAGTTATGGGAGCGTACCTTTGGATGTTCCCACATGCAAGGGTACTTTCTTTGGTACCTGTGTTCTTTGTACTGACCTTTATGGAAGTTCCTGCCGTTTTTTTCATAGGTTTCTGGATAATCATTCAGGTCATAAACGGTATTCTTACTTTGCCCTTTGCTAAGTTTGGAGGTGTTGCATGGTTTGCTCACATTGGAGGTTTTGGAGTGGGCTATATTCTGGCAAGGGTCTTTTATAAAAAGGGGAGGTATTATTTTTGAATTACTGGGAAGTGTATGTATCACCTTTGCTCATTTTCTTTGTTTCTTCCTTTTTCCTTCTCTTCTTACGATATATTACCTTCCACATTCTCAAGAAAAAGCTAAAAGGAGTATCTTTATTTGAGACTCTACATAGAGCTGTAAGGCTACCATCTGTACTTTGGATCCTCTCTTTTTCACTCTACTTGGCTATCTATTTTTCCGAATATTTACAAAAACACACAAGGTACGCATCACTTTTAGAAAAACTTATAGAAGGTTTGCTGATATTCTCTTTTACTTTTGCCGCTTCTGAGCTAACTGTAGGGCTAATAAAACTTTATATAAAGAAGTCCAACATATCTTTACCACCAACAGCGTTGATATACGCTCTTATAAGGGCTACCGTAATAGCCCTTGGTGTGATAACTTTGCTCAACTTCTTAGGTGTTCCAGTCACACACTTTATAACAACCTTAGGCATAGGTGCTCTTGCTATTTCTTTAGCACTCCAAGGAACTTTGTCCAACTTCTTTTCTGGGCTTAATATAATCGCATCGAGACAGGTAGAGATAGGGGACTTTGTAAAGTTAGAGGATGGGGAAGAGGGCTTTGTTGTGGATATAACTTGGATGAATACTGTAATAAAAAGGAGGGACAACAACATAGTTGTAGTACCAAACTCAAAGCTTGTTAGCTCTGTGGTGGTAAACTACAGAAAACCAGAGCCATCCATGGCTCTGATTATCCCTGTAGGTGTGAGCTACTCTTCGGACCTTGAGAAGGTGGAAAGCGTGACGGTAGATGTGGCAAGGGAGGTTCAAAAGACTGTAGAGGGAGCAGACCCAGAATTTGAACCCTTCATAAGGTACTCGAGCTTTGGAGACTTTAGCATAAACTTTAGCGTCATCTTAAGAGTAATGGACCCTGATGCCCAGTTTTTGGTAAGACATGAGTTCATAAAAAGGCTTAAAAAGAGATACGAGGAGGAGAACATAAAGATACCATTCCCTGTAAGGACAGTATATGTGAACTACTCCATCTTATAGAAGATGGAGCTTCCTGCTTCATGGAGGCTTTTCACCTCTCCACAGGCTTCAGTTCGGACCGTTCCAGCCCTACCACCCGTTAGGTGGGTGAGCCCAACTCTTTGGTTTTCAGAGCTACAAATAATTATAGACTGACATATGAACTTTGTCAAGTTTTTGCAATTCATCTCCACCCTATAGAGGATGGAGACTTCTTGCAAGATTTATGTTAAAAACTACCTTATCACATCAAAAGGAAAGCTGACGGCTTTCCTCTCTCCTGATATATGATAGACAAGTTTTAAAGACAGACTCTTTACATCTTTGGGAACCTTCTGAAAGTACACAAAACCCTTTAACACAGCTCCTGGCTCTATGCTACCGTATATAAAGGCGTAGTTGGCGATGTCTGGATAGCTCCTGGCAGTTGGGTAAGGATAGTAAGGATACCAGCCAAACCAGAAGGGGGAGGAGTAGTAAGCCATGCCTATAGAGAAACTCACGTCTGGCCATGCAGCAACAGCGGAGACAACATCCGATGGAGAAAGGGCGTTGTACTGGTTGCCCTTTTCATCCATTAGGTATACGTCCTGTCTGTTTATGATGAGTTCTTTGTTGGAGAGGTTTTTGACCTCTATGTAAATGGGTGTTATATAGCTTGTGAGGTCTGATGGGGAATACTTCCATGCGTTAGAGCGTACAAGAACTTTTACGTTATCCTCCTGATAAAGAAGGGCATTGTCTTCCTTCTTCACAACTTGGCTTTCCCTCGGTACAAGCTTAGGGACTGGAGCGCAAGCGCTGAGGAACAAGATAAGAAGTATTGCTATGTACATCATCCTTTTGCTATAAACTCCACCCTCTGTCCCCTTTTCATAAGCTCGACTATTCCCTTAACGGCCCTTTCAAAGTCCAAAACCGCACCACCAAAACCCTTGGCAAACTTCTGAGCATCCTCTCTGTTGGCAAAAGCTATAGCGGATGGGCTACAGCACGGAAGAGCCGATGACCCTACCACGTACCAGGCAGAGTAGCAACTTATGGGGTTTCCAGTTATAAAGTCCCAAGTCATGCAAGATTCCACATCATCCTCTTTTATATCCTTATACAGTAAAAGCCCACAGTGAGCACAACAGGCTTTTATCTTCCTCCCCTTTAGATGATAAATAAACTCAAGCCTCTTGTCTACCTGCTTGGTACAGTAAAAACAGACATCCACTTTCTCATCTTTGGCTTCTTCCTCTTTAAGCTTTAGCTCTCCATGCTTTCTTACTATCTTCCCTTCCTTCTCTAGGTCCCTTACATCCCTGTATATTGTCATAAGAGAAACGCCAAAGTGCTGAGAAAGAGACTTTACGTTGTTATAACCCTCCTCTATCAGCCTCAGTATCTCCTCTTTTCTGTCCATAAATAATAATTTAAGCTAAAATTAAAGTATGAGGTTTATAAAACTTCACGGTTCTGGGAACGACTTTGTTGTTTTTGACAACAGAAGGGGAGAAGTTGAAGAGTTTATAAAAGCTCTTGGTATAGGCATGAAGGAGTTTGTTGTAAAAGTCTGCGCACAGCATACAGGGGTTGGGGCTGATGGACTCATTCTTATAGAAGACCCAGATGACCCACAGAACGATTTCAAGTGGCAATTTTTTAACTCTGATGGTTCCGTTGCTGGTATGTGTGGGAATGGTTCAAGGTGTGCCGTTAGGTTCGCCTACGAGAACGGTATAACTGGAGAGGATGTAAGATTCGAAACTTTGGTAGGTGTCGTCAAAGCAAGAGTTTTAGAAAAGGGTAAAAGGGTAAAAGTTCTTCTTACACAGCCACATGGCTATAGGGATATGACAGTATGGATAAATAGTGAAAAACTGGATGGTAGCTTTATAAACACTGGAGTACCTCACTTTGTAATGCTGGTTGAGGACATTGAAAACTTTGATGTGGTAAAATACGGAAGAAGTATAAGGTTTCATGAAGAGTTCAAACCCTATGGGACAAACGCCACCTTTGTAAAGGTTACCTCTGGGAAGAGTGTTAGAATAAGAACCTACGAGAGGGGAGTAGAGAGTGAAACCCTTGCTTGCGGTACTGGAGCTGCATCTGCTGCCATTGTGAGTTATAAAAAGGGGCTGGTAAAGGATAAGCCAATAGATGTTGTAACAAAAGGTGGGGACGTTTTGAAGATAGATTTTGATGATGAGCTAAGAGAGGTGTTTCTGGAAGGAAGCGTCTGTAAGGTCTTTGATGGTTTTCTCCATAAAGAGCTTTTTGGGTACTAAGATGAAGATAGGATTTATATGCACTGGTAACTCTGCAAGAAGTCAGATGGCAGAAGGCTACGCCAAGTATTTTGCAAAGCTCTTTGGGAAGAACGTAGAAGTGTATTCTGCTGGGTCAAATCCAGTGGGATACGTTCATCCTTTGGCCATAAAAGTTATGGAAGAGGATGGTATAGACATATCAAAACAGATCTCCAAACCTCTTGATGAGATACCATACCCTGAAATGGACCTTATAATAACTCTGTGTGGAGACGCTGCCGAGAATTGTCCGTACATTCCAGGTGCACGCACTGAACATTGGAACCTTCCAGACCCAGCAAAGGCTTCTGGTTCGGAGGATGAGAGGATGGCCTTTTTTAGAAAGATAAGAGATGAAATAAAGAGTAGAGTAAAGAAACTTCTGGAGCGGGTATAGCCATGAAAAATGTACAAATAATAAGTACGTCCAACTGTAAGAACTGCGAGCTACTCTACCAAATAGTATCCAAGATTGTAGAGGCTAAAAATTTACAAGCAACCGTGGAAAAAGTTATAGATGTAAAGGAAGTTTTAAAGTACGGCGTCATGACTACACCACTTTTGGTAGTGGATGGTAAATTAAAACACTTTGGAGCACCAATACCCGCACCTCAAAGGATAGAAGAGCTTTTAATGGAGGATTGATTAATTGTTTGAAATCTATGAACATATATCAAACTACATGGTATATTCTCTACTAAGCATGGAAAAGGGGGAAAGGCTATCGGAAGCTCTTGAATTTTTCATCCATGATAGCTTGAAAATATTTACTCTTCTCACAATTATCATCTTTGTTATATCCTTTATAAGAAGCTACTTTCCTATAGAGAGGACAAGGGATATACTTTCAAAAAATAAAACCATTGCTATGCCCCTTGCAGCTTTTTTAGGAGTTTTGACCCCTTTCTGCTCGTGTTCTGCTGTACCCATGTTTATTGGATTTGTTGAAGCTGGTATATCGCTTAGTGCAGCCTTTACCTTTTTAGTAGCATCTCCTATGGTAAATGAGATCGCCTTAGGAATGCTTTTATCTCTTTTTGGGTTAAAAATTGCCATTGCTTATCTTCTTTTTGGTGTGTTGGTTGCCATGTTTTCAGGATTCTTGATAGGAAGGCTTGACCCCAAAAGGGTAATAGAAAGCTATGTTTTTGAAGTTAAACTGGGTGCACAAAGTAGGCAGAGTATGACCATGAAGGATAGGATAGAACACAGCATAAATAATGTAAAGCAAATAATTGGGAGGATTTGGATATATATAATCGTAGCCATATTTATAGGTGGTTTTATACACGGGTATGTTCCACAGGATTTCGTAGAAGGTATTGTAAAAAGCGGTGGACTCCTTGCAGTGCCCCTTGCAACGCTTATTGGTATACCTCTATACTCAAACTCCGTTGGTATACTGCCAGTTATACAGGCTCTTATATCAAAGGGTGTACCCATTGGTACTGCACTGGCTTTTATGATGGCAACTACAGCTCTATCTTTTCCCGAGTTCATAATACTCAAACAGATCATGAAGCCAAGGCTTATAGCTATTTTTGCAACCATTGTAGGAAGCTCCATTATTGTAGCTGGCTATCTTATCAACTTCCTTTTCCAGGTATCATGATAGTTTACGGTAAGAACCCAGTGATAGAGGTTCTGAGGTCTGGTAGAGATGTGGAGAGAGTGCTTATAGCCCACGATTCCCATCCACCCCATCAGGTTGTCAAGCTCTGCAAAGAGAGGGGTATAAAGATTCAAAAGGTACCAAGACAGAAGATAGAGCAGTTGGCCAAAACAAAAAAAACTCAAGGTATACTTGCCGTTATAAGTCCAGTCAACTACGTATTACCTACTGAGCTCTTCAGAGAAACTATCCAAAAAGTTGGATTCTTCGTGGTACTTGACCATATAACAGACCCTCAGAACGTGGGAAACATACTGAGGACGTGTGAAGTTTTTGGGGGGGTTGGAGCTCTTGTGCCAAAGTACAGAGCCAGCCCCATAAACGAGGTTGTTGTAAAAGCATCAGCCGGTGGAGTTTTCTATCTGAAGATAGCTAAAGTTTCCAGCTTGCCAAAGCATCTTGAGGAGTTCAAAAGCTTGGGTGGATGGGTCATTGGAATAGAAAGGGGTGGAAAGGACATAGACTCTGTGGATATACCCTTCCCATGCGCCCTTGTTCTTGGTTCAGAAGGTCAAGGAGTGTCAAAGGGTGTCCTTGACGTATGCCATACGGTTCTTAGCATACCCATGAGGGGGAGAATAAACTCTCTCAACGTTGCTTCTGCCGGTGCCATAGCCATGTGGGAGTGTGCGAAGAGGCTCAAAGGGACATGAGCCTTCTCACATAGTCCTTTATACCATCCTCTAAGGGAAATTCAGGTTTATAGCCGAGTATTTCTCTTGCCTTCTTTAGGTCTGCCTCTGTATGCTTTTGATAGAACTCATAAGGGCAATCAAAGTACTCTATATCGGGTTTTGTTCCAAGGTTTTCACCCAATATTTCTACAACTTCGTTGAAACTCTTTCCCTGACCTGTGCCTACGTTGAATATGCCTTTTACATTCTTTTCCATGGCGAGCATGTTGGCTTTTACAACATCCTCTATGTAAACAAAATCCCTTCTTTGCTCTCCCCATTTGAAGAGTCTTGGCTTTTGTCCGGAGACCATCCTGCTGTAAAGCTGGTATATCATGCTTGCAGATCTGCCCTTGTAGCTCTCACCAATACCATAGACGTTGAAGTATCTAAGCCCAACTATGTATATGTCCTCTCTCTCCTTCATAAAGTCCTTAGCCATGCTATCCATGGAAAGCTTAGAGTATCCGTATATGTTTTCTGGCTTAAAGAGACCATCCTCCCTCATGGGTGGTGGCGTGTTTCCATAAACGCCGGCGGAGGATGCGTATATTACCTTTGAACCCCAAGCTAAGGCAGCTTTCAGTACGTTTCTGAAGCTTTCAGCGTTTACTTCCATCATCAGCCTCTGGTCCATTATGGTAGTGTCTGTTATGGCCGCTTGGTGAAAGATGACATCGAACTTAAACTCTTTGATAAGCCAGTCCCATAGGTTTTTGTCCCTTACATCCCCAGTTATCACTTGACCTTTAAAACCTATGAGATTCTTAAAGTGGCCTGAGGAGAAATCATCAAGAACATAAACCTTTGAGTAACCTACACTTTCCAAATGCTTAGCTATGTTGGACCCGATAAAGCCAGCACCACCTGTGACAAGTACCTTCAGAGCTTCTCCCATGCTATTATTTTAATAAGTTCTCCTTTGCCTTCACAAGCTTAACTATAAGCTCGTTGGTTGGTACTTCTAAGGATACATCCTTTGCAAGCTTGACTATAGCTCCATTTAAAGCATCTATCTCGGTTTTCCCTTTTCTAATATCTTCAAGCATGGAGGGTAGATGCTCAGCTGTTGGAGGGACAAGTCTTTTATAGAAGTGTTCTCTGTACTCTTTAGAAGACTTCCAGAAGGTCTCTATCCCCTTTACCAGAAGAACATCAAAGGCTTCTTCTATTACCTTGTCTATGACCTCCCTTGTGTATTCATTGCTGACAAGCTCCCCATAACTTACTTCAAACAAGGCACCAAGAGGGTTCAAACAGCAATTGTACAGCACCTTATCCCAAAGAAATTTATAGACTTCATCCTCGTACCTTGTGGGAATACCAGCTTGGCTAAGTATTTGAGATAGTTCTTTGAGAAAATCCCTATCTATAGCTCTGTCAGGATTACCTATGACCACATCGTCAGCACAAACGGTTACCCTTACATTACCTTGACTCAGAAGCTTTGCACCAAAGATTATCCTTGACAGTATAACCCTTTCTTTCCCAAAGAAGTTCACAGCTTTTTCATAATTGCCATAACCGTTTTGGGCTAGCATTATGTATGCATCATCTATAAAAGGTGCAACTTTTTGAAGAGCCTCCTCCGTATCGTAACTCTTAACTGATAGGATAACAACATGGGGTTTAAAGTCAACTTCAGAGATGTTATCTGTAGTCTTTACATCCTGCTCAAACTCTCCCCATATGCCATCCACTTTTATTCTCTTTATGCGTTTTTTTTGCCTCACAAGTCCCACTGCTCTGTGTCCAGCTCTTGTCAAAAAGGATAGAAAAACACTACCCAAGGCACCAACACCAACCACTAAGAAGTTCATTCCTTTTCCTCAAGTTTTATAGAATGTATTATGTCAGATAAGTCTATGTACTTATCGCATGCGTTCACAAGTTCAACGGCAGAGCTTTCCTTAGTTGACACGCATATAACTTCCTTTCCAAAATCTCTAAGCACCCAGACCAGTTTTTCAAAGTCGCTATCTCCAGAACAGAGTATGGCCACATCGTAGTTTTCCCTTGTCAAAAGCATGTCAATTGCCATGTCAACATCAAGACTCCCTTTATAACTCCCATCTTTGAGATGCTTTATTGGTTTTTTTACAACTGTCACTCCGCTGAAGGCTAATAGCCTTATAAAGTTTTCTTGTTTTTCATCCCCTTCCCTGTAAGCTAAGTAAAAAAAGGTGTTGTAAACATCGTAGCTCTCCTTGAAAAAGTCAATGAGCTTTATAAGGTCTATCTTTTGATGCAGGATGTTTCTCTGTATGAAGTAAAAGTTAGCACCGTCTATAAATATACCAGCTCTTCTCTTCATGTTCTAAAAAGTTTGCTAAGTTATCTCTTCTTCTGATATGGAGACTATGACCCTTGCTGGTCTTAGCACTCTGTCGTGCAGAGAGTATCCTTTCCTGAGCACTTTAATGACAGTGTTTGATGGTACGTTTGGATTGTATTCCTTATCAACTGCTTCTGCTGTGTAAGGGTCAAACTCCTTCCCTTCAGCTTCTATCTCCCTTATTCCATACTTTTCTAATATCCTTTTTAGTTCTCTGTAGACAAGTTCAAATCCTTTAAGGACAGCACCCGACCCTTCTGGTGCGCTAACAAAAGCTCTCTCAAAGTTATCAACTATTTCAAGAAGGTCCAGCGCAAACTTCTCATAACCAAACTTTTTTTGCTCTTCCAAGTCCTTTCTGTACCTTTCTTTGAAGAGTTCAAAGTCCCTCTGAAGCTCTATGTATCTTTGGTTTGCAAAGCGAGCGACCTGTTCCAGCTTGGTTAGCTTTTCCTCAAGCTCTTTTATCCTCTTTTCTTCTTCCTTTAATTCTTCTTTGACTTCCTCAACCTCTTGAGACAATTTTTCTTCATCATTCATCTTTCAACCTCCAACTAATAATATTATAATTTTAGCCCCTAATTATCTCACGCTCCCTCACCCTTGGGTCTATTATAGCAAGCATGATGTCGGCTACGAAGTTGCCAACGAGGAGCATTATGGTCCCTATGTAAAGGCCCCCCATCACTAAAAATAGGTCCTGGGAGAGTACAGCATCAAGCATAAGAGATCCAAGCCCTGGCCAATCTAATATGATCTCAATCAAAGCTGCACCAGAGAGAAGCCCAGCTATCTCATAGCCTATAAGTGTGGTAAAGGGGTTCATCACGTTTCTGAAAGTATGTTTTATAAAGGTTCTTGCGGGTACTCCCTTTGAGATGAGAAGCACAGCTGTGGGGCTGTTTAGAAACTCTATGACGCTACTCCTTACCAATCTCACAAGGCTTGCCGTAGAAACAAGCGTGAGAGTAGCTGATGGAACAAGAAGATGTTTTATAATGTCAAAGAGCTTCTCAAGGGTGTTCATGCTTTCAAACCCAGGGCTGTGTATGCCACCCACGGGTAAAATGTTTGCTTTGGATGCAAAGAGAAGGAGAATGAAAGCTAAAAAGAAGGAGGGAATGGACATAAATATGTAAGCGTAAGCCTTTATAACCTTGTCCAAGAGGGAGTTCTCTTTTAGCCCAGCCAAGAATCCAAGCATCAGGGCAAATATCCAAGACAGAAAAGCAGAGGTAAGCGTCAAAAGAAGAGTGTTCCCAACCCTTTCTTTTATTAACTCTGTAACGGGGGCATGATACTGAAAAGAGTAACCTAAGTCTAAGAAGATGGCAGACCTTAGCCACCTTATGTACTGAACTATTATGGGTTGGTCAAGTCCATACTGCCTCTTCAAAAGTTCTATCGTCTCTGGGGATATCTGTGGGTTTAACCTGAGCTGGTCCAAGTAATCTCCAGGTGCCAGCTTTATGATAAGAAAAGAGAGGAATGTAACGCCTAAAAGTGTGGGTAAGGCTTGTAAAACTCTGAAAAGAAGAAATCTTATCATCAGAAGTAGTTGGCCACAAAGTATTTTATCTGAGAGAAGTACTTCTCTATCTCTTCCCTATGCTTTTCCTTAACGTAAGCGATGAGCTTGTGGTCATCCCAAAGGCCTACTATTGGTATCCAGTCTGGGATGGTGTCCTTGTCCTCTATAAAGTACAGAAGAGCTGATATGAAGTCTTTTTTTGTGTCCTCTTTTAGTTCAAAGTTGGGGTCTGTTATCATCCTGAAGAGAAGCTTTGCGTTCATGATTAGGTTTCTAACGTACTCCATAGTAGGGGGTACAGAGTTTAACTTTTTAAGGAAAAGTCTCTTCAGCTCTTGTTGGTCTATGTCCCTGTAATATCTTTCAATGAGCCTCTCCTTTTTTGTATCCAGCATGGTTTCTATTATAATTGAGTTTTCATAATATGGCTTAGAGCTTCAAGAAAGGCATCGTTCTCCTCTGGAAAGCCTACGTTCACCCTAAGACAACTTTCTAATCTTGGCATATAGGATACATCTCTGATGAGTATATTCCTTTTTATCAGCTCTCTATGAAGGGTCTTGGGTGGGAGAAGGGATTCAAAGAGTATAAAGTTTGCCTCTGATGGATAGGGTTTTATACCATCCAGCCTTGAGAGTTCATGAAAGAGCCTTTCCCTCTCTCTTACTACCATGTTTATAGCTTCTTCTATGATGGGATAGAACTCTGTAAGCATAAGCTTGGCTATAACTTGAGAAGGATAGGTTATGTTAAAGGGAAGTCTCATCTTGTTTATCTCATAAGCTACGGAATCTTTTGCTATCAAAATACCGACTCTTATCCCAGCCATACCTATTTTTGAGAGGGTTCTCAAAACTACAGTATCTTCCCTACTTATGGCATCCTCTAAAAAGGTTTTTTTTGAAAAGTGATAATAAGCTTCGTCCAGAACAGTGAAAAGCCCAGTATCTCTGACCCTTGCTATTCTATCTGTGCTAAAGCAGTTACCTGTAGGGTTGTTAGGATAAGAGAAGAAGGAAAGGACAGGCTTTTTTTCTTCTATAGTCCTTAGGGAACTCTCTAAGTCTATGTCCATTTTGTCGTCAACCTTTACTTCTACGCTTTCCCTTCCAAGCATCTTTGCAGATATCTGATACATGCTGTAAGTGGGGACGGGGTAGTATATACCCCTGTTTAGCTCACCTATGGCTATGCTTAGATAGTATATTAGCTCATCGGAACCATTTCCCAAAACTAAGTTCTCTTCCTTTACACCAAAGCGGTAAGCCAGCACCTCTTTAAGCTCATCAGCCTTTGGGTCTGGATATCTGTTTATTGGTAACTGAGCTATCTCTTCGCATATTCTCCTTTTTACATAGTCTGGGAACACAATGGGCATTTCGTTGGAAGAGAGCCTTATGTTAGCCTTTGTGGTTTCTGTCTTGTAAGGTACAAGTTCTTTTATTCTTTTGCTTATCACGGTTGAGCCTGTTCCTCCTCAGTTGCCCCTTCTTTCTCCTCCTCTTCCTCAATTCTCCCAAGGTAGAGCTCAAGCTCAGCAACAGTTGATTCGGTTAATTTATCCTCCAGTATACCCTTTATAAGTCTGTTTAGCCTTCTTTCATCCCCCATGGCTATACCGTTGAGTACATAATAGAGTCTTTTTGGAAGGGAAAGTACTACCCTTTTGTACCTTGGACCTCCTTTTTTTCTACCTCTTTTCGCCATTTTTTCCTCCTTATTGAGATATTATATTTATGTTAACATGTTTTTTAAAATTTTGCTAATATTTTTTATGATATCAGCCATTAAGTATGTAAAAGCCTTCGATGATGTGGATGTAATATACCTTCCAGAGGAGCATACAAGCGAGGAAGACCATCAGTTTCAGCTTAGGGTTATTGAGTACTTTTATAAAGAAGGTTATAAGTTTTCCATAGGTATGGAGATGTTCCAACAGCCCTTTCAAAGGTACCTTGACGATTACATAGATTGCAAAATAACAGAGCAGGAAATGTTAGAAAAGACAGAGTACAGGAAAAGATGGGGCTTTGACCCATCGCTCTACGCACCCATTTGGAGGTACGCAAGGGGAAAAAACATAAAGGTTTATGCCCTTAACTTACCTACAGAGCTTTTAATGAGGATAAGGGAAAAAGGCTTGGGAAGCGTACAGGATCCCATCATTCCAGATCCAATCATAGGCTTAACGCAGGAGGAGAAGAAAAGGCTTGAAAAGGTTTTAGAGACACACCCAAAGATGGACGCATCTTCCTTTTTTGATGCGCAAAATGCTTGGGACAATGTCATGGCTTATGCTGTTGTGAGAATTCTAAGCCATCATCCAGACAAGAAGGTTGTTGTATTGGTTGGAAGAGGGCATGCTGAAAGTCTGAAAATGGGTATACCTTACAGGGTTAGCCTCCTAAAACCTGGCGTGAAGCAGATGATACTAAAAAGGGAAGATGGTCATCTTCTGTTCTCTATGGACTTTTCCAAAGAAAGCTCATCAGCAAGCTCTATAAGGGTTCCAAACTGCAATCCGTAAGATATCCTAGTGACTTTTAGCGATGGAAACCTCTTTCTTAAGAGCTTGATAAGGTAATTGGCTGTGGCTTCTCCTTCCAAGTTGGGGTTTGTAGCCACTATTACCTCCTTTGCTCTGTACGTTTCTATTCTTTCAAGCAGTCTATCAATGTTAAGGTCTTGGGGTGATATGCCCTCTAGGGGTGCTATTCTACCACCGAGAACATGGTACACACCTGTATACCTTTCGAGCTTCTCAATGGCAAAAGAATCCTGCGATTCTTCCACCACGCATATGAATCTCTTGTTCCTCTTCTCATCGGAGCATACATAACATACATCCCTATCCGTTAAAAGCCCGCATTCTGAGCACTTCTTTATATTCTCCACAGCATTTTTTAAGGAATTGATTATGTTTACTCTCTCTTCTTGACCGAGCTTTAGAAGGTTGTATAAGAACCTGCTTGCTCCCCTCTCTCCATAAGTTGGTATATTTGTTAGGTTTTCTAGAGCATCCTTTAAGGGTTTTGGGAAAACATCCTCAAAAGCCAAATATGCCTCCAAACTTTCTCTTTACAGCTTCCAGCATCATATCCCTTGAAAGATCCTGAGCAAGGTTCAAAAGCTCTATGAGTGTGTCCTTGACCTCGGAAATATTCTTATCCTGTAAATATTCTATGTCTTCGATCTCTCCAAAGCCGTTAAAGGTTATGGTTATTCCGTTCTTTTCAATCATTTCCTTTTTTTGTCTTAGGTCTTCTTTTATTTGACCTAACATCCCATCGAAGTTTTTAAGATTTTTTATAAAATTCGCTAAGTCCATCCTACCTTTCTCTTTTTCCTCTTATAAACTCTTCTACCATGGTTCTTGCCTTCCAGTCTGGATACTGCACTGGTGGATGCTTCATCGTGTAAGCGCTTATAGAGTAAAGGGGACCACCTGTACCCCTATCCCTTGCGAGCTTGCAGCACCTTATGGCATCCATCATAGAACCAGCACTGTTTGGGGAATCTTCCACATCAAGCTTTAGCTCCACGTACATAGGTACATCTCCAAACTGTCTGCCCTCTATCCTTATATAGGCTATCTTCCTGTCTTTGAGCCATGGAACCCAGTCTGAAGGACCTATGTGTATGTTGTAATCTTCCAAATCGTAAGGTATTAGGGAGGATACGGCTTGGGTCTTGGACTGTTTCTTTGTCTTTAGCCTGCTCCTCTCCAGCATGTTGAGAAAGTCAGTGTTTCCTCCAAAGTTGAGCTGGTAAGTCCTTTCTATCTTTATACCCCTATCTGTAAAGAGTTGGACTAAAGTTCTGTGGAGTATGGTAGCTCCCAGCTGGGATTTTATATCGTCACCTATCACAGGTATACCCTCTTTCTCAAACTTTTCAGCCCAAACTGGGTCTGATACTATAAAGGTTGGCATACCGTTTATAAAAGATACACCAGCTTTGAGGCATGCCTCCGCATAGAACCTAGCAGCATTCTCAGACCCTACTGGTACGTAGTTGATCAGTATATCGGCCTGAGTATCTCTGAGAACCTTTACCACATCCTCCAGCTCGTCCTCCTTCTCTTTAGAAAGTACAAAGCTTCTGTCTGCTGGATAATCAGCCATGTGATGGGCAAACCCATCAAGCACTTTCCCCATCCTTACCTTTACCCCTGCCTTTGGGACATCCGATTCAAAGACAGCTGTACAGTTGGGTAGTGCAAATATTGCCTCTGAGATATCTCTTCCAACCTTCCTTTCATCGATGTCCCAGGCAGCAACAACCTCCACATCCCAAGGTTTGTAACCCCCAACATCCTCAAACATCAAACCGTTAACGTCCGTATTCTGCCTTTTTTTGTAGTAGTATATACCTTGGATCAGAGAACTTGCGCAGTTACCCACGCCGGCTATGGCTATCCTTATCCTTTCGGGCATTTCAACCTCCACAGAAGTAAAAAGCTTTATAATATTATACAACTTATGAGAGTTCTGATAGTGCTTTACTCAAAACTGCTTGGGGATAAAGATTTTGTTGGCAGGCTTGAGGAGAATATAAAACTCCTGAAAAAGCTAATAGGACCGGACAGTTTGTATGCTGTCATAACTTCTGAGATGAAAAACTTCATCGATAAATTCCCCGACCTTGTATTTATAAAAAATGACAAGGATACTCTATTCTATGGCATATACAAAGGCTTTAGGAAGCTAAGGGGCAACGACGTTCTTGTCCTTGACGGTAAAGAATTGCCTACAAAAGAGAAGATAATAAAATTTATAAGTCAGAGGAGGAAGAACATACTATCCGTTGCTGAGATTGGTTGGAAAGGGATAGCGATGATAAAGCTTATAGACTTGGATTATGTGATCAGAACAATGGAAAGGTTTTTAAGCGAAGAGAGAGACTTCTTAGAAGTTATGAGGTTGGTAAAGGAAGATTATGGAATAGATTATGAAGTTTTAGGAGGTTTGGAAAATGGATGAGATAACTGTAGGTAAGTATACAGTTAGGACGGATAGGTATTACACAAAAGAGCATGAGTGGGTGCTTGTTAAGGGTAACAGAGCCTGGGTAGGAATAACGGACTATGCTCAGAAGGAGCTTGGGGATATAGTCTATGTGGATTTGCCCTCTGTAGGACAGAGCTTTGAAAGTGCGGACACCATGGCAAACATAGAATCTGTTAAGAACATTTCCCCAGTTTACTCCCCGCTATCTGGAACTGTTGTGGAGGTAAATGAACAGCTTGTTGATGAGCCTCACCTTATAAATGAGTCCCCTTACGATGATGGATGGATAGCCGTTATAGAGATATCAGACCCAATAGAGATAGAAGACCTGATGCCAGCGCAGGATTATGCGGAGCTTCTAGTTGAAGTTATAAAAGACGAGAAGGGAGAAGAGGTGCTTTTGGAAGAGGAGATAACACCATCTTACGAAGAGTCCATTGAATCGCTACCGGAAGAAGAGCTCGGTTATGAGGAAAGAGAGAAATAATGTACATTCCCCATTCGGATGAAGAAGTAAAGGAAATACTCAAAAGCTTAGGCCTTTCTTCCCTTGAGGACCTCTTTTCACATATAGAAAAAGGCTTGCTAATACCTCCAAAGCTTGACCTACCCCTATCTGAGGAGGAGATAAGAGAAACCTTTAGAAAGATCTCCTCAAAGAACAGGGTATTGATAACCTTTGCTGGCTTTGGAGCCTACGATAGGATAGTGCCATCCGCCATATGGCAGATCCTAAACAGGGGGGAGTTTTTAACATCTTACACTCCTTACCAAGCTGAAGCATCACAGGGAACTCTTCAAGCCCTTTTTGAATACCAAACGCTAATCTGTCAGCTTACTGGTATGGATGTAGCAAGCGCCGGTGTTTACGATGGTGCATCAGCCTTAGCAGAGGCTATACTCATGGCAAGGTCTATAAAGGGGAGTGGAAAAAGGGTTGTACTTTCAGAAGGTGTGCATCCCTTCTACAAGAGCGTTGTGCACACCTATCTTATGGGGCATAAGGATGAAATTCTAACGGTTCCCTTATACCATGATGGGTATACTGACCTGAATATTCTTGAGAAGAGCTTGGATGACGCTTATGCTATAGCTGTTCAGTATCCCAACTTCTTAGGTTTTGTTGAGCCCCTTACAGAAATAGGCAAGCTTGCAAAAGAGAGGTCTGTTCTCTTTGTAGTTGTGGCAGACCCAATAGCTCTTGCTCTTCTAAAGCCTCCAGGTGAATTTGGAGCAGACATAGTTGTTGGAGAAGGGCAACAGCTCGGTATACCCTTGAGCTTTGGCGGTCCTTACGCAGGCTTTTTTGCAACAAAGAAAGAGTACGTAAGGAAGATGCCTGGAAGGGTCACTGGTCTTGGCGAAGACATTGAGGGAAGAAGGGCTTTCACCTTAGTGCTTCAAACAAGGGAGCAGCACATAAGAAGGGAGAAAGCCACATCAAACATCTGTACCAATCAAAACTTGATGGTTATTGCCAACGCCATTTACATGGTTCTTTTGGGGAAAGAAGGTATCAGAGAGGTTGCTCATCAGAGTATATCAAAGGCCCTTTATCTAAAGAGTAAACTATTAGAGTTAGGTTTTGAAGATGTCTTCAGCGGTAAGCACTTGTGGGAATTTCCCCTCAAGCACCCCAGAGCCAACCGTATACGTAAAGAGCTCTTAGACCATGGCTTTCTCTTTGGAGTATCCTTGGAAAGATGGGGTTACAGGGACACTCTCCTTATAGCAGTAACGGAAAAGAGGAAAAGGGAGGAGATGGACAGAGCTTTATCTTTGATAGGTTCTAAAAGCGGGTTAGATTAATAACTTGTGTAAAGATGATATCTTTGGAAGTTATCCAGACGGCTCCTGAGAAAGTTGGTGTTTACCTTTTTAAGAAGACGAGCAGGGTGCTTTACGTAGGGAAGGCAAAAAACATAAAAGACAGACTCCTTCAGCACTTCAGGCAGATGGAAAAAGATAACAAGGAGAGAAGCATTATAAAGGGCTCTGACAGCGTTGAGTGGATACTCACAAGGAATGAGTTTGAAGCTCTCACCTTAGAGATAGACCTTATACAGCTTCACAAGCCAAAATATAACGTGCTACACAAATACGGTAGCGGCTATCCCCTGCTTGTAATAACAGGAGAAGATTATCCCACTGTTAAGGTGTCAAGGGGAAAGGACTTGCAGGAGAAGGCTTTTGGTCCATTCTTTAGCGTGGGAAAGGCAAGGAAGATAAAAAAGCTCATCCACAAACTGTTTAAGATCAGAACGTGCGACCCTATGCCCATAAGAAGAGAACCATGCATGGATTACCACTTGGGACTATGCTCCGCCCCATGCTGTGGCTACATATCAAAGAGGGAATACAACCTTGCTGTGAGGTCTGCCATGTCTTTGCTCTCTGGAGATGTCTCAAGCGTACTGGAGGAGCTCTATATGGCTATAGAGGAGTACTCATCGAACTTACAGTTTGAAAAATGCGCCCAGATAAGGGACCAGATATATGCTTTGGAAAACCTTGCAAAGGGTCAGAAGGTCTCTGGCATACCTCTCAGGCATGGAGACATCTTTTACTCAGTTGGTAAAATGCTCGGTATCTTTCTTATAAGAACATCAAAACTTGTTGATAAACAGATAGTATACTTAGAGAGAGAAGAAGAGAGGGAAGAGGTACTTCTTGGCTTTTACTATGCAAACCCTCTGAGCGAGAGAGTTATAACCAACTTTGAACTCTCTGATGATGTAAAAGAGTGGCTAAAGAAGAGGGGAAATCCAGAGTTTTTAATAAAAATAGACAGAGAGATTGAGGACATAATAAGGAAGAACGTAGGACATCACATAGACCTGAAAGCTTTAGAAGAGGAGTTTATGAGAAAACTCCATGTACCAATGCCTAAGGTCATTGAAGGTTTTGATGTATCCCACTTTTACGGAGAGTATACAGTTGGCTCGTGCGTAGTCTGGAAAGGAGGCATTATGGACAAAAGAGGATACAGAAGGTACAGAATAAAAAGCTCAAAGATGATGGATGATTATTCATCCCTTAGAGAGGTTCTCACAAGGCGTGCCAAGAGGCTAAGGTACAAGGATGAGGTTATGCCCGATGCATGGCTTATTGACGGAGGCTATGCGCAGCTCAATGTTGCCGTGAGCATAAAAAGAGAGTTTGGACTTCCCATTCATGTCTTTGCCCTTGCAAAGGAGAAGGAGATGCTTCTGAGCGAAAAGGGTATGGAGGTGTCTTTAAAGGATAACCTGCTTCTCTACAGGGTATTTGGACTGATAAGGGATGAGGCTCACAGGTTTGCCCTTGCTTACAACAGGTCCCTTAGGCTCAAGGAAGGAATGAAGGACGTTCTTAGTCATATAAAAGGTATAGGTGAAGTAAAAAGAAAGCTAATATACAGAAATTTTGAGAACCTATACGAGTTTTTGGAAGCTGACGAGCAAAGGCTCAAAAGGTTAGGCATAAACCCAAGTTTGAAGCAGGAGGTCAAAAAGTATCTGTCCGGATCATCTTGATAGATGTGGTTGCTGAGATAATAAAGAACCTTCTTATGAAGTAGTTGAGATGTTCTCACCCAGCGTATATATTAAACTTTGGGTATGATCACTTACTTCTGTCCGAACTGTTGGCATACGGTGTCTGAGGAAGACAAAAAGTGTCCGCACTGCGGGTACGATCTTACACTTTTCCACAGATTACCTTATGAGAAAAAGTTAGTAATGGGCCTTAGGCATCCAATAAGAGAAGTGAAGCTGTCTGTTTTTTATACCATAGTTAAGAAGAACCTTTATAATGCTCTGCCAGACATAGAGAAGATCATGGAAGAAGAAGAAAATCCCATGGTTCTTGTAGAGATGGTCAAGGCTCTTGCCTTGATGAAAATCCCTGAGATTCTAAGTCTTCTTCAAAAACTCACACGTCATAGATACCCTATCGTGCAACATCAAGCAAAACTGATCCTTGATAATCTTCTCTCCGAGAAGCATGGAGGTGTAAAAGTACCTTGGGGTAGTTAAAGGAGTAAATTTCTGGAGTTATTTGTTCTCTTCCTTTGTTGCTGGATACGTGATGATGGGTATAGACATTATGTTGGATGGGTTCCTTGGACTCTTTGGTACTTATGTAAAGTACGAAGATATAGTAAGGCATTTTGGAATGTTTGAGGGCTTTGAAGGTCTTGCTGTAGTTATTGGACATACGATAAACTCTTCCATACTGTCTCTTGTTTTTGTAAACCCAAAGGTTTACAGCATGTTGCCTGGGACTTCGGGACTGAAAAAAGGATTAGTGTTTGGAGTGATCTGGCATGTATGCGTTATACTATTTGCCTTCTTAACCTCTCAAGGTGGAGCTACTTTTATGAGGTCTTTAATTTACTCCTCTTACAGCTTTCATGTATCTTTATTCTTGCTCCACGTGATATGGGGAGCAGTCTTAGGTTATCTTTACATTCCAGAGAAACTATGCTAAGAAATATCATACTATTTGGTGGATCTTATAACCTATGATTATACCATGAGCTTTTTACAGAGGATTCTACAGAAGAAAAAGGAACAAAGAAGAGAGTATACAGTCATACAGCTTGGGGATGAGGAGCTAAGACTTTGGGAGGAAAACTTAGAAAGTGACAGAGATACACGAATAGAGGAATTTTGGGTCGAAAGCATTGGAATTTCAGAGGACGGTTTCTGGACACTGGTAGGAAGAAGGCACGGTATACTACAGCTTTACGATTGGAAGGGCTCCCTTCATAAGTTACCACCAAGACCACCAGCACATACCGTAACAGATATACTTTTTAGAGGCAACTACCTTGCACTTCTTATGCCCCCTTCCGTTATCATTTACAGCATAACACAGAAAGAGAAGCCAAGCAGTTGGAAGCTGAGCAAGCTATCTCAAGAAGGGATGAGAGCTTCCTCTGGACTCGATATAAGAAATGGCACTCTGGTCTTTGGTGTTGTAGGAGAGAGATTATACCTTGTAACCCTTGGTGGTGAAGTCAGCCTTAGAACCTTGGACTACAAAGAATCCAACATGGGTGAGGTGAAAAATGTAAGGTTCATCGATGGCAACAGGTTGCTCCTTGGGGGTAAAGAAGCATCCAGCATTTACGGAATAGGTGGGAATCTCATAAAGAGACTACCTTACTCTGGAGTCTTCTGCCTTACTGATAAAATGGCCCTCTTTGGGGATGAAAACCAGATAGTCCTGTATGACCTTGAACGTTACGAAGAGGTAGGAAGGATAGACATTCAGGTAAATCCAGCCAGTGTGGATATATCCCCAGATGGTAGGATAGCTTTTGTGGCAGATGCTCAGGAAAACAAGCTTGATGTGATCGATTTAAGGAGCATATCTCACGTTACCACTCTTGAAGGTTTGGGCTACTCCCTTGTAAAGGTAAGTCCTGATGGGGGCATATACACATGCATACGCAAGGAGGTAGAAGGCAGTAGCTTTTATTACCTTGCCAAGTTTGGCTCCAACCTTTTGGACTTTTACTATCCAAAGGAGAGGCAAAGGCAATTCATAAAGAACGCAGAAAAACTTTATGCACAGTTTCAGAGAAAGCTTCAAGCTGTGAACTCGGAAGAAGGGGTCGAAAGCATGAAAGAGTACAGGGAGCTTTTACTCTCCGATGCTCCAATAAAAAGGGTAAGGGAACTTATAAGCAACGCTCAAGAAGATATAAGGAGAAAAAAGCTACACCTCTTTATGGAGAATGTAAAGAAGAAAATGGAGAACTCTACGCTCACTGGAGATGACGTAAAGCACATAGAGGAACGCATAAGGCACTCAGAGCAAGGGGAAAAAGAACTGCTGGAGAGCTTGAAGGATGCTTGCATGGAGCATTTTGAAAGAGAGATAAAAAGTGCTCTTGAGAGGGTAAGACATGCGCTCAAGGATGCACATGGTTCAAGTACGGACGAGATGGAGAGCATAGACGAAATAAAGCAAACAAAGGAAATGTTTATAAATCTTCCTGAGAGTATGAGGCTTTACGCCAACCAAGAGCTTTCCAGAATGGTTCATGAGAGGTTGCTCGAGAATTTAATAAACACCTACCGTATAGTTGTGAGCGAAGAAAGGGTGGTTTTTGGAAAGGAGGAGTTTGAGAGATTCATCGGTAGCAAAAGGAGATTCCTTTGGAAACTCTCTTTAGAGGATAGGTACCTTCAAGATGGGCAAGTTTATGTAAGGGTCTTTTTTGAGAGGGAAGATGGGATTTTAAGAGAACCCAAAAGGTACATAAACATACTAAGGGCTCAGGAGCTTCAACATCCACCAAAATGGATAAAGAACTACCTTAGACATCTAAACGGTCTTTTCTCTTACCAGGAGTATAGGCTTCCCCTCTTTGTATCTTACGAAGAGACCCCTTGGTTCGTTCGAAACTTGGAGAAGTTTACATCCCTTATCAAAGAGCAGCTCCTTTACAGAGAGGGAATTCTCATACTTGAAGGTGATGCAGGCGTTGGAAAAAACTTCCTTGTGGAGGTATTTTCTGCCTTAACAAACAGACCCCTTTACATAATACCTTGCAACTCCAAGATGGAAAAAGAGGACTTAACGTACATGTACGAGTTTGACCCCAAAAGAGGAACAAAGAAGGTTTATTCAGACCTTGTAAAAGCTCTGCAGACACCCGGTGCCATAGTGTACTTCGATGAGATAAACACACTTCCTCCTTCATTGGTGAAGATGTTTAACCCTCTCTTTGACTACAGAAGATACCTCGTGCTATCTTCTGGGGAGGTTATAAAAGCAGAGAGAGATGTGATACTTTTGGGTGGTATGAACCCACAAAACTACTTGGGAGTTTCTGAGCTTCCCCAGGATATAAAGTCAAGGGCTGACATCCTCTACATAGACTACCCACCCTTCGAGTCAGATGGAAGCTTCTACCAACCGGACGAGGCCATAATACTCAAGGACCAGATTAAAGGGCTAAACGACCTATCAAAGGAGGACTTTACTTACCTTTGGTACTACGTGGTCAACGGCGTGAAAACAGAAAGAGGTGCAAGTCTTTTATCATCAGAAAGGGAGAGGATGGTTCGGCTTTTGTTTGACCTTCTCAGCATAGCCAACGCCATAAGGAAGGCCTACAGGGCCTATCAATCGCAACTTTCGGAGGAGCCAGTGGAGTTTGTCTTCTCTATAAGGGATACTATAAGATGTGCCAGAAGGCTTGAAAAGTTTGGGAGTGCTAAAGAATCAGTCCTCAGCACCATAATTCCAAAGATAAGTTCACCCCTGGAGAGGGAGATTGTGAAGGATATAGTCGATAGAACGAGTGGTAGTTTTTAAGATTAAAGGGGCAAAGCCCCAAAAGAAGCCTACTCTAGTATTTCAAGAACCACCCTTTTGTTTGTTCTCCTCCCCATAGCTGAGAGTATGGTTCTCAATGACCTGGCTATCCTCCCCTGCTTACCTATAACTTTACCCAGGTCTTTCTGGTTTACCCTCAGCTCGATGACAACTGTCTTTTCTCCTTCGATCTCGACCACGTTCACGTTCTCTGGGTTGTCTACAAGCGACTTGGCAGTTATTTCTACAATATCCCTTAGCTGGCTCATCCTTTACCTCCTTTAGAGTATTTTTGCATTTTTGAAAAGGCTTTTTGTGCGATCTGTAAGCTTCGCACCCTTTGATATCCATTCCTTTACTTTTTCTTCTTTAATGCTCAGGTCTCTCCTTATAGGGTCGTATGTTCCAAGTATATCTATGTACTTTCCTTCTCTTGGTGAACGTGCATCCATCACAACTATCCTGTATATAGGATGATGTGTCCTTCCAAACCTTGCAAGCCTTATCCTCAAAGCCATATTTACCTCCTGCTGCAGTGAGTTTATAAATTATAACATGAATTTTTATCTTCTGACAGAATTTAGTACCACACTGAGAGATGAAAGTGCCATCATAAGACCGGCTATCTCAGGCTTTAACGCTATGCCATAAAGAGATAGCAAACCTCCAGCTATGGGTATACTAAGCACGTTATAGATCAAAGCCCAGAAGATGTTCTGTCTTATGCGCCTGTATGTTTTATCACCAAGCTCAAAGGCATCCTTCAGCCCTTCTATGCCAGAGAGAAGGACAATATCGCATACCTTTTTAGTTATATCTGCACCAGACCCAACCGCAAAAGAGACGTAAGCTTTAGCCATGCTCGGTGCGTCGTTTATTCCATCCCCGACCATACCAACCTTATAACCCTCTTTTTGATAAAGCTCGAGCAGTTCAAGCTTCCCTTCTGGGCTAACTTTTGCATAAAAACTCTCTATACCCAGCAGATTTGCAACTTCTTTAGCTCTATCTTCGTTATCTCCAGTTACCATCACTACCTTTATGTTTCTTTTTTTCAAGTAGTTCACAGCTTGATATGTTCCCTCCGATATACCCCTATCTTGAATATGAAAGGAGGCTAGAAGTTTTCCATCCTTTGCAAGGACTACCGTTGAGTTTGAAGAGTCCACCCCTATCTCCTTTGGATTACCTAAGAAGTACTCATCGCAGTAAATGCCTCTCCCCGGAACCTCCTTGCATGTGTGCAGGGACATTTCATTGGCTCCAAACCCTTTGCAGTACTCTTTTATAGCTTTGGCGTAGGGGTGGTTAGAGACTTTTGATAGAGAGTATGCTAAGTTTATGTGTTCTTCTTTGTCGAGTTGAGCCTTTGTAACTTTATATTTTCCCTCCGTCAGAGTTCCTGTCTTGTCTAAGATTATAAGGTTCAGCTCGCTCAGTCTTTCGAAAACCTCAGGATTTTTCACCAGAAGACCTTTTCTGTAAGCTCTAAGAAGGCCTACTGTTACGGAAAGGGGTACAGCTATACCAAAAGCGCAAGGGCACGATACAACAAGGACGGAGAGTCCAAAGCTAAAGCTCTTTTGAATGTCCCCACTCTTGAGATACCAGAGGGTAAAAACAACGATGGATAAAACCACTACAAACTGTACAAAGTAATGAGAAACCTTATCGGCCAACCTCTGCACTTTTGGCTTTTTCTTTAAAGCATCCTCCACAAGCCTCATAAGAAAAGATACGTAGCTACTCCCAATCCTCTTTTCCACCTTTGCCTTTGCGTATCCACTTATCACAAAGCTTCCAGAAAGCACCTTCTCCCCTCTATCTTTCAAAACTGGAATGCTCTCACCAGTTATAAGAGACTCGTCCACCTCAAGCCTTCCTTCAGAAACAACAACATCTAACGGGACAACCTCTCCAGTCTTGAGAACTATGATGTCTCCAACAAAAACATCCTGAACAGGCTTTTCAACCTCCTTACCCTTTTCCATAACACTTACTTTTCTAGTCTGCAAACCAAAAAGCTCCCTCAGTGACTCTGTGGCTTTTTCTTTTGCCTTGCTTTCCAAATACTTACCTATCTTTACAAAGGTTATGAGCAAGGCTGGGGTTTCAAAAAATGGGTGTACATGCAGAAGTCCTAACATACCAAAAAGGCTATAAAGATATGCTGATGTGCTACCAATGGCCACAAGTAGGTCCATGTTTCCAACGCCAGAGAGCAAGGACCAGTACGCTGACCTATAAAATCCGTATCCTCCAAAAATCTGAACTAAGGATGCCAAGATAAACTGAACATAAACACTCCATGGTTCATGAATGAACATCAAAGGTATGAGTGGAATGCTGAGGATCATGTAGGTAAAAAGGAAAAAAAGGTCCAATCTTTCTCCGTACTCACTTTTAGAGACTTTATAACCAAGGGATTCTATGACTTCCTTTATTTGCTCCTTCTTTAGTATATTTTCGTCAAATTCTACGTAAACGTATCCAAGTTCAAAGGAGACTTGTACGTCTTTTATACCTTTTAGCCTTCTAAGGTTTATCTCTATACCCCTTGCACAGTTTACGCATGTCATACCTTCCACTTTTATGGAGAGCCTCATACTTTTAGAATATCCACTAAAGCTGTTCAATTCAATGTATTTATTTATCTGAGTTTTTACAGAACTTTAACGATGATTTTAACTCAACAACTTTTTCCAGAAGCTTCTCTAAACTACCTTCCTTTAAGAGTCTGACTAAAGCACTGCCAACAACAACGCCGTCAGAAAACTCCGCTATTTGGCTCGCCTGCTCTCCCTTTGAGATGCCAAATCCAACAACCACTGGTTTTTCACAGCTCTTTCTGTATCTCTCCACATTCTTCCTCAGGCTTTCTATGGGCAAGCTGTCCCTTGTTCCAGTTGTCCCCGTTATGGATATGAAGTAGGTCATGCAATCGGTAGTTCTGCATATGAGATTCAACCTCCTTTCATTGCTTGTGGGAGAAGCAAGCATCACAAGAGCAAGGTCATTCTTCTCTGTGTAAACTTTAAGCTCCTTTGACTCTTCTGCTGGAAGGTCAGGGACGATGAACCCATCTATGCCGCTATATTTGGAGAGCTTACAAAACCTTTCCAATCCAATTTTGAACATGGGATTGTAGTAAGTCATGAGCAGGAAGGGAACATCCTTGAACTCCTCCCTAAGCTTAGAGCTTATCTCAAACACATCCCTTGACTTTGTACCCTTCCTCAGTGCTACGTCGTGAGCCTCCTGTAAGGTTGGGCCATCTGCCACTGGGTCTGAGAAGGGGAAACCTATCTCCAAAATATCCGTTCCACCTTCCAAGACCTTTCTAAAGGCCAATAGGGATGTTTCCTTTTCCGGATATCCAGCAAGAAGGTAAGAAACTAAAGCTTTCTCCTTCTCCTCTCTGAGATGATTTAGCTTGGCTGATAGTCTTTCTCTTCCCATACATCCATCTCCACGTCTATGTTGACAGCCTCCTTTAGCATGGCATAGATACTACAGTACTTTTCAATGGACAATCTTATGGCATCCTCAACAGCCTTCCTGCTCATACCCTCTCCTATCACGATATATTTGAGCTTTATGCTCTCATAAACCCTTGGGAATTCTTTCCTTCTTTTTCCAACAATCTCTATCCTTATATCCTTCACCTTTTGCCTCTTTTTCTTGAGTATGTTTGATACATCAACGCCGGAACAACCACCGAGAGCAACGAGGACCAGTTCCATGGGGCGGAAAGCTTTTTCACCCACGAGTATTTCTCCAGAGGATGTCTGGGCTTTGTAAGTGTTCTCAAGCTGGGAGAGTCTAAAAGAGACTTTCTTTTCTTCCATGTTCATAACTTTGTATCTATCAAAAAGAGGGGTTGTCCATACTCTACCGTCTGCCCGTTTTCCACAAGGACCTTTATGACCTTACCCCTCACATCGCTTTCTATCTCGTTCATAACTTTTAAGGCTTCTATGATGCAAAGCACTTGGCCAGGGGAAACCAGGTCCCCTACTTCAACGAAGGGTGGTGCACCAGGCGATGGAGACCTGTAAAAAGTGCCAACCAAAGGGCTCTTTATAACATGCAGCTTCTCCTCTTCACTAACAGGCTCAGATGTAGGCATTATTTCTATGTGTTTGACTTCTCTGAGGGTTTCTGCTCTTTGTACGTACTCTTTTTGATGCGTTTCTATTAGAAGCTTTAACCCTTCCGTTTCTATGCTCAAGCTTTTTATGTCAGACCCTTTTAAAAGAGCTATGATCTCTTTTATAAACTCCTTATCCATTACTTTACTCTCTCCACGTATACACCTTTTCTTGTATCCACCTTTATTATGTCTCCCTCCGATACAAAGAAAGGAACCTGGATAACCGCACCAGTTTCCAACTTTGCTGGCTTAGAACCACCGGCAGCTGTATCACCTTTAAAGGCTGGCTCAGTCTCTACAACTCTTAACTCTACATGCTTTGGAAGTTCAATGCCTATCGGTTGTCCTCTGTAAAGGAACACAACCACCGTCATACCCTCTTTCAAAAACTTCCCTTCATCCTTTACGTTGTCCGCTGGAACTGGTATCATCTCGTAGGTCTGTTGGCTTATAAAGTAATAGTTGCTTCCATCGTTGTAAGAGTATTCGGCAAAAACCTGTTCAAAGTCTGCGAGTTCAATGGTATCAGAAGATTTGTAAGTTATCTCTATCACGTTACCCGTTGTCATGTTTTTGGCTTTGACCCTCACGAAGGCTTGCCCTTTTCCTGGCTTGACATGTTCGTAATCCATAACCCTGTATGGTTGTCCGTTGTACTCAATGAACATATCCCTTTGCACACTGTTTATGTCTATCCTCACTGCCATGGTAAACTATTTTAACACTTTGCCCGTTTTTATGTAGAATATGTAAAGGTCAAGCTCAGCTTGCACCATTCCTAAGCTACTGCAAACCTTCTCAAGCTCCTCTTCAGCCCTAAGGTAAATTCTCCTGGTAACAGTCTTCTGGTCTGATAGCATGTCCTTCTCTTTTATGTATCTGAAGACATGTCTGTCAATTATGGCAACGTCTTGAAAACCTATGTTCCTCAAAAAGTGAGAAGCCTCCTTTAGACCAAAGCCTTCCACTTTGTATTTGGAACAGCTATCGCTGAGAAGTTCTCTGACCTCTTTTCCACTCTTCGCTTTCTTTATAAGGTCAAGGATATCATCAAAGAGGTCCCGAGCTTTTACTATTCTCTCTGCTCTTTGAAGTGCAAACCTGTGGCCATGTTTTGAAAGAATACGTCCAAGCTCATCGCTGCTCAAACTCTTAAATCCATCTATGCCTATCTCCTTTTGGATCTTTATCCCCATGCTTGCAGAGGAGTTTGCCGTTAGCAGACAAAAGCAAAGCTCAGAAAAAGTATCTGCGTAAAAGTCTACCTGGAGAAAGGGCCTAAAGTCGTAGTGAGTTATTCCTTTCTCTTTTAGGCTTGAAAACTCTTCCATTCTTTTCTTTACATACTTTTCTACTTTATGCTTAGCTTCCAGTATATCTTCAAACATTGCATACCTCTTTTATAAGCTCTCTTGCACCTTCTAAGGTCTTTTCAGAAACTACCCCCATAAGCCTTGCTATTTCCTTTAGCCTCTCTTCGCCATCCAACTCCCTAATTCTTACAAAGGCTATGTTTCCAATAAACTCCTTACTCGTTGTTATATGTCTGTCCGCTGCACTGGCTATGGCTGGTGAATGCGTAACTACTATAACTTGCATATTCTTGGAGAGTTTCTTCAGAAGCTTTGCAAGCTTTATGGATGTCTCTCCGCTTATTCCAGTGTCTATCTCATCAAGCACGTAAGTCTCAGATGATGGGAAAAGGAAGAACAGGGCCAAGGCAAGTCTTGATATCTCACCACCGGAGGCTATATGCTCCAAGGGCTTTTCTTCCCCACCGTAAGATGAAAAGAGGAAGTTTATACCTTCCCTTCCATACCTTCCGGCTTCCTCAAAGATATCCACCTTAAAGGAAGATCTTTCTAAACCTACCTCCTTTAGTATCTCCATGACCTTTCCCTCAAAAGATTCCCTTGAAGCCAGTCTGTTTTTTGTTAGTACTTCTTCTAAGCTCTTTGATCTTTCTTCCAAAGCATGGATCTCCCTCTCTAAAAGTTCTCTGTTTGTCTGACCCTCCATGAGCATGTTTATCTGTGCCTTTAGCTCCTCGGCATGCTTCAGAATCTCTCTGTACTTCACGTTGTAACGTCTTTCCAACCTTTGTACCAAGTAGACCCTTTCGTTAAGCCTGTTTAACTCTTCAATGTCTACATCAAGAAGCCTTGATTCTAATACGTTTTTTATGTATACCATTTCCTCTTTGATGCCTTCTATGTTCTTTAGGATGTCTTCCACAGACCTGTCGTATTGATAAAGCTGTTGCACTGCCTTCTTTATCTCTCCCATCCTCCAAAGGACCCCCTCATCATCTTCCATGTGGCTTATGGCTCTGCAGATGATGGAATTTATCTTCTCCGCGTGCGAAAGCCTATCCAGCTTATCCTTTATCTCTTCATAATCCTCCCAGCTTAGTCCAACGCTTTCTATATCCCTTAGCTCCTCTTGAAGCAATCTCAACCTTATGCTCCTTTCCCTCTCCAACTGATGTAGGTTTTTCAACTCTTCCCTCAAGCTTTCAAGCTCAGAGTATAGTCTCTCGTATTCTTTTCTTTTTTCTAATACCCCGCTGAACTTGTCGTAAACATCCCTTTGAAAGTCCTTTCTTAGGACCTTAAGTCTGTCGTTTTGTCCCTGCAGAAGTACCATACGGGATACTATGTCCTTCACAACCTTTTGAACGCTACCCTTACCATTTACGTAATACTTACTCTTTCCATTAATGACCTCCCTTCTGACCACAACCTCTTCACTTCCATCCAAAAAGGTAGCCTCAACGCATGTACCATCCGGATAATCTCCTTGTCTCCCCATAAGGAAAAGCATGGAAGAAACTGTAAGAGACTTACCAGTACCCGATTCACCTGTCAATGCGTTAAGACTTGGACCAAACTCTACCTCTTCTCCTTTTATCAGGAAAAAATCCTGCAAATTTATACGAATTAACATGGTATAATTAGTATAAAGTTATACAAGGAGGTATATTATGGCAATGCTTACCTATCAAGAGGCTCTTGAGCTGCTCAAAGAGCAGATAAAAGGTTTTGAAACTACAGCAAAGATGGAAGAGATAGGCGTTGTTTATTACGTCGGTGACGGTGTTGCAAGGGCTTATGGACTTGATAATGTGATGGCAAACGAGTTGGTTGAGTTTGAAGGCGGTGTTATGGGACTTGCCTTTAACCTTGAAGAAGACAATGTGGGTCTTATAGTTCTTGGTAGTGAGAGCGGTATAAAAGAGGGTTCTATAGTAAGGAGAACTGGAAGGATCCTTGATACACCAGTTGGTGAAGGGTTGATAGGCAGAGTTGTAGACCCGCTTGGAAATCCCCTAGATGGAAAGGGTCCCATAAAGTACGAGTATAGGTCTCCCATAGAGAAGATAGCACCTGGAGTTGTAAAGAGGAAATCTGTACATGAACCCCTGCAGACTGGAATAAAAGCCATAGATGCCATGATCCCCATAGGCAGAGGGCAGAGGGAGCTAATAATAGGCGACCGTTCCACGGGAAGGACCACCATATGCATAGATACCATACTAAACCAAAAGGATACGGATGTTTACTGTATATACGTCGCTATAGGGCAAAAGCGTTCAACAACCGCAAGGATAATAGAGATACTCGAAAGATACGGTGCTATGGATTACACATGCGTTGTTGTGGCTTCTGCAACGGACCCAGCTTCTTTGCAGTATCTGGCACCCTTTGTAGGATGCACCATAGGAGAGTACTTTAGGGACAGCGGAAGACATGCCCTTGTCATATACGATGATCTTTCAAAGCATGCCGAAGCTTACAGACAGCTCTCCCTTCTCATGAGAAGGCCGCCAGGAAGGGAGGCTTACCCAGGTGACGTTTTCTACCTTCATTCAAGGCTCCTAGAGAGAGCTGCCAAGCTAAGCGATGATTTAGGTGCAGGATCTCTTACGGCCCTTCCCATAGTGGAAACAAAGGCTGGTGACGTTGCAGCTTATATACCAACCAACGTTATATCCATAACAGATGGGCAGATATACTTAGAGCCAGACCTCTTCAACAAAGGTGTAAGGCCAGCCATAAACGTAGGTCTATCCGTTTCCCGTGTCGGTGGAGCTGCTCAGATAAAGGCAATGAAGCAAGTTGCGGGTACACTGAGGCTTGACTTGGCACAGTTCAGAGAGCTTGAGGCCTTTGTTCAATTCGCTTCTGAGTTGGATAAAGCTACACAGCAAACTATAAACAGAGGACTGAGGCTTGTAGAACTGCTAAAGCAAGAGCCTTACAGCCCCATACCGGTGGAGAAGCAGATAGTTGCCATATATGCAGGTACAAATGGCTACTTGGATGATATCCCCGTTCATGCTGTGAGAAAATTTGAGAAAGAGCTCTATGCTTATATGGAAAGGGAAAGGCTAAATATTCTCAAGGAGATAAAGGAAAAGAAAGCTCTTGACGACGAGCTCAAGAAAAAACTGGAGGAAGCTCTTAAGGACTTCAAGTCTAAGTTTATACCTTGAGGGTTTACGTAGGTTGCAGTGGCTTTTCCTACTTAGATTGGAAAGGGGTTTTTTACCCTGGAAACTTAGAAAGGGGTGAGTTTATAACCTACTATTCAAAGTACTTTGACGTTGTTGAGCTTAATTTTTCCTTTTACTCCTTTCCAAAGAAGTCTGTTATAAAGAGCTTATCATCAAAGGCGAGAAACCTCAAGTTCTCAGTAAAAGCGCATAGGTCCTTTACACACTACAGAAACTATACTGAGGAAAATGCAAAAAGATTCTTAGACAGCGTAGGACCTATTCTCGAGGAGGATAGGCTTATAGCTTTGCTTTTTCAGTTTCCAGAAAGCTTTCATTACAATCAGGAGAACCTCGATTACATAAAAAAGCTTTCCGAAGATTTTAGGGGTGCTGAGAAGGTTATTGAGGTAAGGAGCAAAAGCTTTAAAAAAGTTAGTTTTTATGAATTTTTGGAGGAACTGGGTTTCTCCCTTGTTAACACGGACGCACCGAAAGAAAGCAGATTTCTGGTAGGACCTTGGAAACCATACGGTAATGTTAACTACGTGAGGCTTCATGGAAGAGACCCAGAGAGGCTATATGACTATCTTTACTCTTTAGATGAGCTGAAAAGGTTGAGGGAAAAAATAAAAAAGCTCGGTAATAAGGACACTTACATTTTTTTTAATAACACGGCAAGGGCGCAGGCCGTTTACAATGCTTTACAGATGAAGCTTCTCTTTGGTATAAAAGTTCAAATACCAAAAACCCTTGAGGAAGGAATAGAAGGTGGGGGATGGGAGTAGCTTAGAACTTATACCGTAGTTTAGTAAAAGCTGAGGATAAAAGGTAAGCCAAAAGGCTAGCCAATAAACCCAACAAGAGGGAGTACTCAGAGTTTAGAGCATACTCAAGATAAAGCCAAACAAAAAGGCCACAGACCATGGAAACTATGGCGCTTGTAGGGTTTGAACCCTTAAAATAGAGACCGGCGGTTAGAGGAACAAAAAGGGACACAAGGCTAAGGGCTGATGAACTTCCCACCAGCTCATAAATAGACTCCCCCAGAAAGGCGAGAACTAAAGAAGAAAAGGATACAACCAAGACGCACCCACGTGTTATCCAAAGAAACCTTCTGTCGGATATGTTTTTGAATATAGGTCTTACTAAGTTTTCACTTAGTACAGCAGATGGTGCAAGTATGGCACCGCTTGCAGTGCTCATTATGGCCGAAAGAAGCGCCCCAAAGAAGAGAACTTGAGTAAAAAAGCTTGTATGCTCTGTAACAAGCTTAGGAAGAAGCATCTGGGCATCCTCTTCCTTAGGATAGTAATTCTTGGCAAAGATGGCCAACGCAATGGGTATCATTGCCACAGTGAGATACATAAAGCCAGCAGTAAGCGAAGATAGGACTGCCACCCTCTCTGACCTCGCAGACATAATACGTTGAAAAACATCCTGCTGCGGTATAGACCCAAGCCCTATCGTGATCCAGGCAGATATATAAAGAGCGACATCGTGAAGGTCCACCTCAGGGAAGAACCTGTAGAACTCTTTTGGTTGTGATGAAAGGGTAGGCATCAGTTGAGAAAAACCTTGGGATACTTCGTAGAGAGTGAATGTAAGACCAAAAAGGATCATTAGGGTTTGCAAGAAGTCTGTGAGAGAAACAGCCCACATGCCACCCCAGAATGTGTAAAGAAGCACAACGCTAAAGCCTATTACCATACCTACATATTTTGGTACTGACAGAGTAATGCTTAAGACTATCCCCATGGCAACCATCTGAGCTGCTATCCATCCTAAGTAAGACAGAGCAAGAATAAGACTTGCTAGCACCTCAACCCTCCTTCCATAAACTACCCTGTAGAAGTCACCAAAGGTCAGAAGGTTCATCCTATATAGAGGTTTTGCAAAGAAGATCCCTATTAAAAAGAGGCAGAGGGAAGCACCAAATGGGTCCTCTATAACGCCATAGAGCCCATCCTTAGCCATCTTTGATGATGCACCCAGCACAGTCTCAGAGCCAAACCATGTGGCAAAAAGGGCAGAAGCTGATAAGTAAAGGGGCAACCTACGACCTGCGAGAAGAAAATCTCCGGAATTTTTAACCCATCTGCTTGCCATCATACCAACCATTAGGCTTGCCAGTATGTACAGTAATACAGACAACATCAACATAGCTTACAGAATTATATAAGGTAAAATACGCCGGGTGAGAAATTAGGCATTATCAAGCCCACCTCCTGTAATAGCTATTACGTACACAAGCACACAAGTTAAAGTCCCTCATCCACTGCCAACATTAAAAAGCTTTATCTGACTTATCACACCTTCCACCACCTGCTGTTGTTCCTTCGCCTTATTCTCCTATACCTCTTTATCTTCTGTGTCCTTTTCAAGTTAAGCGGGACTGTTTCAAAATTTGTGTAAATTCTACCATACCTCATAACCTACCCTTCTCCTCTAAGTCCATCGCTATCCCATAACACACTTTCAGTAAAGCTTCATCTGTAGGAAATATCCTCTTGCCATATATCACCTTCCTTATCTTGCTGTTTACACAAAGTTAGTCGTCGCAAGCATCCTCTTTATCTCATACGGATACTTGTAATTTGAGACTGTTCCTTACCTTATGCACCAAACACTTCTGATGGTCGCTCATATGTCCTCTACTCCTCTTGCCTTGAGGTCATTCAGAACATTTACCCAAAAGCTGGCACTTTCCTGTTTTGCAAGCCAAAAGCCAAGTATCTATAGATGTCTTCAAGGATATCTTGAATATCTCTTGTGGATAGACCCTTGGAGTATAGTAAGCAAGACTTTTTCACCTTTTGGGACAAGCGTTGGTTCAAATTCAGATAGTCTATCTCTTGGTATAGAGACTTTGACCTGTCCTGATGGTGTGTTGATGGTTTTTTCGTATGAGCCATTTCTGGAGTTAGGGTTATTGGAGCGTTTGTATTTTTTTTACACAATGGATGAGACAGTATAGCCATGATGAAGGATTAAAGATAGAGTGATGGTTTACATATTCCTACAGATACCTTTTGTTTATAAACTATTGTATTATGGGTTCTTAACATCAGTTTAGCAGTCTGGGGTGTTTGAATTTCACATTTGGTGTATCTTGCCTTATAATAATCCTAAGGAGGAGAGATGAAAAAAAGGGGATTAGGGACAACTGTTGTACTCCTGTTTACTTTTTCTTGCACAGCAACGGTCAAACAGGCTATAATGCCGAGGAGTAAAGATAACATACAGCTGATTCAGAAGGGTAGCTTTACTTTCTCAGAAGAAGAGGAGGAGTTTGTTAGATACGAGGCAAGAAATTTTGGTATACCTGTTCCCGACCGTGAGGAAATAAGAAAGTACATGTTATACTATCTTCAAAACAAGCCTTACTTTGAAAAAACCCTTCAGAGAGCCAGCTACTATATGCCCTTGATAAGGCCTATAATAGAGAGGTACGGTTTGCCACCCGAGCTTTCGTTCCTTCCAGTCATTGAGAGTGCATTCAATCCTTCTGCTGTATCACGGTCTGGGGCAGCTGGACTTTGGCAGTTTATACCGTCAACTGCGAGGAAATATGGGCTAAGGGTGGATTCAAGCGTGGATGAGAGGTTCGACGTTATCAAGTCTACAGAGGCAGCGGCTAAATATCTGAAAGACCTTTACTCTATGTTTGGAAATTGGGAGCTTGCCTTAGCTGCTTATAACTGTGGTGAAAACTGTGTACTGACAAAAACTGGAGGCGTAGACTTTTGGGTTACAAAGGATATGCTACCCATGGAGACAAGGAATTATGTTCCAGCTTTCTTTGGTGTGCTTCTGTTGGCAAAAGGTCCTTACAAGTATGGTATAAATGCAGACCAGATGGACATAAGCGTAGTAAAAGCTCAGATTTTAGAAGATACTACGCAAGGGTATAAAAGAAAAGCTTCAAACGTTATTATAAAGGAGAGAACAATAACGCTCAGCAACGGTGCTAAGGTTATCATAAGAGAATGAGGGAATGTTTTGTTTTAGCGGGTGGTCAGAGCAGAAGGTTCGGGAAGGACAAAGCTACTTTTCTGATAGAGGGGAAAAGCTGCATAGAACACCTAACGGACAGACTTAAAGGAGTTTGCGACCGTTTGGTTGTTGTAGGGAAGGAGGAGAAAAAGTTTGAGTTTTTAAAAGGTGTGGAGTTTATACATGATACACTTCAGGACCAAGGAGCTTTGATAGGTATTCATACTGCATTAAAGAATGCAAAGAGCGATAAGGTTCTTGTGGTTGCTGTCGACACTCCCCTTTTAGAGCCTCAGGTTGTGGATTACATCTTCAGAAGATTTCAAGAGCCTATAACAGTTTTTTTGATAAGAGGTAAACTTTATCCTCTGTTGGGTATTTACTCAAAGAGAGTTCTTCCAGAGCTGGAAATTTATCTTTCTGAAGGGAAAAGGAGGGTGATAGAGTTTATTGAAAGGGTAAGATACAACTGTATAAAGGAAGATGAGGTACTTTCCCTTGACCCAGAGCTCTGCTCTTTCATAAACATGAACACAAGGGAAGACCTAAAAGCTATAATTAAATACCTATGGGCGAGAAAAGGTTAAGAGTGAGCGGTATGACATGCCAGCACTGTGTAAACACTGTTATAAAAGCCCTCATGTCTATGGATGGTGTGTCTGAAGTAAAGGTTGATTTAGAAAGCGGGGAAGTGAGGATCCTTATGCAAAAAGACATACCTGAGGAAGCTCTCAAAGAAGCTATAGAAGAGTGGGGATACAAAGTTATAGGTGAGGTTTGAAGAGTTTAGAGAGAGGCTTACACATATTGAGCTTGTAGGTAAGGGGTGGAGAGGTTATGTTTATAAGGCTCTCTTTGACGGCAAAAAAGTTGCAGTGAAGGTGGCAAGGGGTAAGCATCTTGAGTACGCCATAAAAAAGGAAGGGGAGATACTAAGAAAGCTAAAGGGCATAAAGGGTTTTCCACAGCTCATCTTAGAAGGAGAGGACTTTATAGCCTACGAGTTTATAGAAGGATTGCCATTCGAGAGATTTCCCTTGACCTTTGAAAAGAAGAAAAGGATTTATAAAAGAGTACTGGAGCTTGCCTTTCTCCTTGATGAGATGTGCATATCAAAGGAGGAATTTCAAAGACTTGACAGGAACGTGATAATAGACAAAAGGGGAGAAGTCTACATCATAGACTTTGAAAGGGGGAATTTGAGCTGTAAAAGAAAGAAGAACGTAACACAGCTTATCCAGCTATTCAGAAGGGAAGGATACATAAGCCTTGATGAAGCCATAAAATTGGGTAAGGATTATGGCAAAAGTCCAGAGAGAGTCTTCAAGAAGCTTAAAAGGAAGCTTGATAAGAGTCTATGACATGCTCTTGAAATTCTATGGCTACCAAGGATGGTGGCCAATAGACAGAGAGTATCACCTAAAAAGAGGCACAGACCCAAGGGAGGAGATAATAATAGGTGCTTTGCTCACACAGAACACAAGCTGGAAAAACGTAGAAAAGGCACTATATAACCTGAAAGTGTATGGAGAGCTATCCTTAGATTACGTTCGCAGAGAAAATGAGGAGAGATTAAAAGAACTTATAAGACCTGCTGGATTTTACAACCAGAAAGCAGAAAGGTTAAAGCTCCTTGCCAAATTTTTCAATCCAATAGAGTCCCTGAAGACTGTGAAAAGGGATGAACTCTTGAGATTGAAGGGTATAGGGAATGAGACTGCCGACGTTATACTCCTCTATGCAGGGGACAGGCTTACCTTTGTGATAGATAGATATACACAGCGGTTCTTCCAAAGGTTTTACAATCTGAGTCTTTCTTATGAGGGTCTAAAAACCGTTTTTGAAGAGAATTTACCAGAGGATATTGAAGTTTACAAAGAGTTCCATGCCTTGATGGACGAACATGCAAAGGTTTATTGTAGAAGCATCCCCCTATGTGGGGGATGTCCTATAAGGTATATGTGTGTCAGTGCAAGCCCATCCTCTTAAGCAAACTGCCTCTCCAAACCCAAAGGAGCAAACCCATAATCACCAAGTAAGCTATAACTGCTATACCCATGATGTTTCTTTTTGTTTTTTCAGAGGGAGAAGGTTCTGAGACAGAGCCAAGATAAGCTATTATCTTGGCCGTTTCTTCTGGCCTTCCAGTCATCACTGGGGGCATAGTTGTCCCAGGCAGCACCTTTTGTGGTTCCAGTATAAAGTTGAAGAGGTACTCTTTTCCCCTTGATAAGTAGATGGTTGATAGATCAGGGGGAATTTTTCCAAAGGACTCTTTTAGCTGGCTCAGTTCTGTATTGAAAGTAGATTCGTAAACTTCCCTTGGGAGCACTTTACCGTATTTTTCCTGAAGGGCTTTTAGATTGGGGTTTGTTTGCATGGTCGATGGATATACCCCATCGTACCTGACAGAATGGCATGCCGTACAGTTCTGTTCAAAAAGTTCTTTACCCTCCTTTGCGTACTTTACGTCCTCCGCTATTTTAGCATACTGGACTGGCATTTCGTACTTTTCATGGGGAGCAAAGATGTTGTTTATCCATATTATATAAAAGAAGATAAGGGCTAAAGCAGTAAAGAACACTGTCTTTATCATGTTTTTACCTCCCTTTTACCTTTGATGCGGCTGTTTTCTATAACTGAGATGATGGGTAAAGACAAAAAGAATGCAAAGAGCAACGCTGTAAACAAAAGTCCAAGCTTGGCGTTTACGGGCGTCGGTGGCATGGTCCCAAGTATGGTAAGAGCCATAGAAGAAATTATCAGCACGATAAACATAACAAAGAAGATGGGCCTTTTCCTTGCACTCTTCTGTGGGGAAAAATCAAGGAAAGGAAGTAAAAGTAGCAAAAAGAGAGTCAGGCTAAAGGCTATAAAACCAAGAAACTTTTCTGGTATGGACCTGAATATGGTGTAGAAGGCAAGAAGGTACCACTCGGGGGCTATATGTGCTGGTGTTTTGAATGGGTCAGCAGGCTCAAAGTTATCCGCTGGTAGAAAGTGATGCATGTAGAAGAAAACAAAGAAGAAGAATACAGCTAAATAGCCCATAACGTAAGCACCCTCTTTCAATGTCATGTAAGGATGGAATGGAACCCCTTCCTTCTTCTTATCTATCTCCACACCCTCTGGGTTTGATATGCCAGCAGCCCTAACAAGATAAAGGTGAAAAGCAACAAGACCAAGGAGGATAAGAGGTAAAAGCCATATATGAAGACCGAAGAACCTTCCAAGGGTTATCTGCCCAAGCTCGTACCCACCCTTCATCCATATGGATATGGTCTCTCCCAAGACTCCAGGAATTGCCGTCGGTATCTCCGTTGTAACTACCATACCCCAGTAGGAGAGCTGTCCCCAAGGAAGAAGGTAGCCAGAAAGGGCAGTTGCAAGAAGAACAAAGAATATGAACCAACCTACTATCCATGTGAGTTCTCTTGGCTTTTTGTAAGCGTTGTAGTATATACCAGTAAACATATGAAGGTAGACAATGGCCAAGAAGAAGTTGGCACCGGCTGCGTGTACGTTTCTGAAAAGCCACATGAAAGGTGTTTCTTTCAATATGGTGTAATTGGCGCTGTCAAAGGCTGCATGTACGTTGGGTTGATAGTACATGGTGAGGAATATACCAGATATTATCTGAATGACAAAGGCCAAAATGGCCATGACTCCAAAGGCATAGGGAAAGGTTAAATTCTTAGGAACTTTATAGTCAACCATCTGAGACTTCCAGAGTTCGTCAAAATGAGCCCTTTCATTTATCCATCTTCCTATCCTTCCAAGCATGCTAACACCTCCTTAGGTTTGTTCTTTTATGAACCCAGATTCTCCAATGACTAGCTTGTTGCCGTTTATGTTCTGAGGCGGTATATGAAGAGGTCTGGGTGGAGGTCCGGCTATGTTGTCACCCCATGGAGAATAAAAGCCACCATGACAGGGGCAGTGAAAGACTGGGTAATTATACTCTGCTTCACCCTGAGGCTTCCAGAGGGGTACACAGCCCAAGTGCGTGCATACAGCTATAAGAGCATAAGCATTATGCCCTTGTAACAGCTTCTTGTTTGTATCCTCTTTTGTTGTTCCATTCCACTGAAAGTCTGCAGGGAGATGTACAACAAACACTGGCTTCCCCTTCCATGACACAACCCTTACGTTCCCTTCTGGGATCTGTGAAATATCCACTTCTACTTTGGCACCTGCCAAGGAAGCTGCACTGGGAGCAAGGGTCTTTACTATAGGATAAAGAACTCCTAACACCCCCACAGCTCCAAGGCCACCAATGGCCAGGCTGAGCATGTCTCTCCTTGAGGATTCCATTTTACTTACCTCCTGACTGAGTTCATAAAATTAATTATACTACCAAAGCATAAAAATGATAAAAAGAGTTTTAAATATTTTTTACATTTGACAGAAATTATTATATAATTATAAGCTGGTTTGATCAAAACTCTAAGGAGGTGAAGTTATGAGTAAGCATGTAGTCATATTAGGCGGTGGAATGGGCGGAATAGCCACTGCCTATGACCTCAGGAAGTTGGATAAAAGCGTAAAGATAACTGTAGTGTCAGGAAGGCCCTACTTTGGTTTTACACCTGCCTATCCTCACCTTGCTTTAGGTTGGAGAACCTTTGACAGCATAACGCTTCCGTTAGCACAACTGCTTTCAAAACATGGCATAGACTTTGTAAACGAAGACGGTGAAAGCATAGACCCAGATGCAAACAAGCTAAAAACCAAAGGTGGCAAAGAGATATCTTACGATTATCTGGTAATTGCTACGGGACCCAAACTGGTCTTTGGTGCAGAGGGACAGGAGCAGAACTCCACGTCAGTTTGTACAGCAGAACATGCCATGGAACTAAACAGAAGGCTTGAGGAGTTTTACAAGAACCCTGAACCAGTGGTTGTTGGTGCAATACCTGGCGTTAGCTGTTTTGGTCCAGCCTACGAGTTTGCCTTTATGCTACATCACGAACTCAAGAAGAGGGGACTAAGACATAAAGTACCCATAACCTATATAACATCAGAACCTTACGTAGGACACATGGGACTTGGTGGTGTAGGACCATCAAGGAGGCTCATGGAAGACATCATGGCAGAGAGGAGTATAAAGTACATAACTAACGTAAAGATAACAAAGGTAGAACAGGATAAGGTGATATACGAAGACTTAGAAGGAAAAACTTACGAAGTACCATGCAAGCTTTCCATGATCATGCCCAGGTTTATGGGTCCAGATGTGGTTGCTTCTGCCGGTGATAAGGTGGCAAACCCAGCCAACAAGATGGTCCTGGTCAACAGATGCTTCCAAAACCCAACTTACAAAAACATATACGGCGTTGGAGTTGTAACAGCCATACCACCAGTTGAACAAACACCCATACCTACTGGAGCTCCAAAGACAGGGATGATGATAGAACAGATGGCACTTGCCGTTGCTCATAACATAGTAAATGACATAAGAAACTCAACGGATAGATACGCACCAGAGCTCTCTGCCATATGCATAGCAGACATGGGAGGTGATGCAATGGGATTTTTTGCATCCCCAGTGCTTCCACCAAGGTCGGTGGTAAAGTACAAAAAAGCTGTATGGATGCATTGGTTTAAGACAGCTTTTGAAAAGTACTTTCTATGGAAGGTAAAGCGTGGAGACGTAGCTCCCTTCTTCGAAGAGAGCATGCTAAATACCATATTTGGTGTTCATCCCATACACCTTTGCAAAGACTGTAGCGGTTCACCCGGTTCTCCCTGCTAATCTTTTCTCAAGTAAAGGATGGAGGTTCCGCTACCTCCTTCCTTTGGATAACCTTCCCTGTGGAAAACAACAAGGTCTGAATTGGAAAGGAACTCCTCCACGGCTTTTTTTATGAAGCCATGACCGTGTACCACTTTGACGCTTTTGATGGATAGTTTGCTTGCCTCCTCCAAGAAAAGCTCAAGCTTGCGGAGGGCTTCATCCACAGGCAATCCTATTAGGTTTATCTCCGACATGGTCCCACGCCTGACCTCGAAGCTTACTGCAATGTTCTCCTCAGCCCCTTTTGGAGGAGGCTCAGACCTTTTTAACTCAGACAGGGGTGTCCATGCTTTAGCACCACCAAAAACCACGCATGCTTTTTCTTTTTTTATTTCTATCACTCTTCCCTTTGAACCCATGAACTCTACCCAGTCACCAACTCTTATCTCTTCTTTTTTCATCGTAGTTATGACTTCCTTCCTTTTCTCTTGGACAAAATCCCTAAGCCTCTGCCTTTCTTTTGCACTTTTTAGAAGCTCCTCACCTTCCCTTTTGAGCTTTTCTAAGTAATTGAGGGCATCCTCCATAACTTTGTTCCAAACATCTTCTTTTTGTTTTTCAAGCTCATAAAGAGCCTTGTCCTGCTCTGCCTTCTTCTGTTGGAGCTCCAATTTCATGTTTTCCACGTCTCTGAGCTTTTCTTGATAGTCCCTTATGCAACTTTCTAAATTCTCTTTAGCTGTAATGTACTCTAAGGTCCCAGCTGGAAGATACTTTTGAGAAATCTCAAGCAAGTCTTGGGGCAGACCGTGTCTTTTTGCTACCTCAAAGGCCATACTCTCTCCTATAACGTTGTAATGGATAACGTAGAGTGGTCTTAGTGTTTCCTTATCAAAGGATACGCTGGCTGGAGTGTAATAATCAGACCCAAGAGCATAGAGCTTTATGGGTGTGTGGTGTGTGATTGCAAAGACATAGGCATTGCTCTTTTTAAAGTACTCCAAAAGCCCTATTCCAAGGGCAGACCCCTCGACTGGGTCTGTACCAGCTCCAAGTTCATCTATCAGCACCAAAGTTCTTTGGTTCAGCTGTGATAAAAACTCTCCTATGTTGGATACGTGAGCAGAAAAAGTGGAAAGGTTTTGCTCCATACTCTGCTCGTCTCCTATATCTGTGAAGATGTTTTCAAACACAGGAAGGGAGCTCTCCTCATCCGTCGGAACTGGCATTGCACATTGAAACATAAGGCATACAAGCCCAAGGGTCTTTAGAGCCAGTGTTTTCCCACCAGTGTTGGGGCCAGTCAGTAAAAGCCCTCTTTTTCCTGAGATGATAAGGTCTATAGGGGTCACATCCTCCTTTATAAGCATCAGGATTGGATGCTTAACCCCTTTTAACTCCACATTATTACCGATCCTTATGATCCTACCGTCTATGAGTTTGGAAAACTTTGCAAGGGCTTTGAGATAATCTACTTTCAGCAGGGTAAGAAAGGCTTCATGAAGCTTACTGGATTGCTCACCTATGTAAGCCGTTATCCGTCTCAGGATTCTTTTTATCTCATCCTCTTCCTCACCCCTGAGAGCTACCAACTGATTGTTTAACTCCACCACGTTGTGGGGTTCTATGTAAATTGTAAAACCAGATGATGAAGTACCATGAACCACACCTATTATCTTTTTAGCCTCTGTAGCTTTCACAGGAAGGACATACCTGTTATTCTTAAAGGCTACAAACTTATCCGAGAAGATGGCAGGAGAATCAGGCCTGGAAAGTAAACCTTCAAGCCTTCTCATGACCTCTCTCTCAGTGTTCCTTATCCTGTGTCTTATCTCCCTAAGGTCCTCACTGGCCGAGTCCTTTACGAAACCTCTCGTATCTATAGCAGATTCTATGATGCTCTCAAGGTTTGAAAAAAGTGGAAGTCCCCTGATGAGTTGATGCAGGTTAGAGTATGTGTTTACGTGTCCCCCTAACACCTTCCTTATGTCTCTTATGAGTTTCATTACTTTTAGAAGAGATATTATCTCCTCTACGCTTAAAACGTAATCCTTTATGCTGGACTTCTTTATTATCTCCTCCACATCATCAAAAGCGTAAAGGCTAAGCTCTTCCTCTATAGCAAAGAAGTCACTTACAAGACCCATCTCTCTTTTCAAACCCTCACAGTCCACGATGGGTCTTATGCTTCTTATGAACCTCTCCGTTGCCTTAGAATGTGCAAACTCCCCAACTCTTTCCAAAAGTTTAAAAAACTCAAGCCTTTCTAAATCCTTATCCCTCATATATCTTTAATATATTATGAACCTTCTCATAGTTGAGTCACCAACAAAGGCAAAAACCATAGCTAAATATCTTGGTAGTGGTTGGAAGGTTGTAGCCTCTCTTGGACACATAAAGGACCTACCAAAAGATAGCATGGGAGTTGACCTTAAAACCTTGACTCCAAGATACGTATGGATAGCTGGCAAGAAAAAGATGGTGGATAAGATAAAAAAGCTTGCCAAAAGAGCCAGGGTAGTCTACCTTGGGACAGACCCAGACAGGGAGGGAGAAGCCATATCTTACTTTTTGAAGGAAGAGCTCAAAGCACAGAGTGTAAAGAGGATAAGATTTTACGAGATTACAAAAGAAACGATAGAGGATGCCATAAAGAATGCTGGGGATATAGACATAAACCTTGTTTACTCTCAGTTTGCAAGGAGGGTTTTAGATAGGCTCATTGGCTATAGGCTATCACCCTATCTATGGAGAGAGTTTGGTAAAAACAATCTATCCGTTGGACGAGTACAATCCCCAGCTTTGAAGCTCATAGTGGAAAGGGAGATGGAGGTAAAAAACTTTAAGAGAAAGAAGTATTACTATTTGAAGGCTACGTTTGAGAAGGATGGAATAGAGTTTGAAGCTACCTTCAAGACAAGGTTTGAAAAACCCGGGGATGCAAAGGTACACATGGAAAAGTTTGAAGGTTCCCTTTTTGAAGTGAAAGAAAAAATAACAAAAGTCCTCAAATCACCACCACCAAGACCTTTTAACACAGCAAGCCTTCAAGCTGTAGCTTCCAAAGAGCTCCATGTAAGCGTAGAAAAGGTTCAAAAGATAGCCCAAAAACTCTTTGAGAAGGGTTACATAACCTATCCAAGGACAGACAGCTACAGGATGAACGAGAAGAAAGCAAAAGAGTTTATGGAGTTTATTGGAAGGTTTTACGGTGAGAAGTACATAGGAACGCTCAGAAAGTTTAAAGAGAGGTCTCTATCTCAGGGAGCTCACGAATGCATAAGACCAACTTCTCTTTACAAAACCCCAACAGAGGAGATGGAGCTCATGCTTTTTGATATCATCAAAAGAAGAACCTTGGCAAGCCTCTCATCTCCCATGGAAGTTAAAAGGGAGATTGTTATCCTATCTACCGTAGGTTTTGATGCTCCTTTTGAGTGCGATGGGATGAAGGTTCTTTTCGATGGTTTCTCAAAAATAGAAAGGCCACAGGTCGAAGAAAGGCATCTTCCTGAGCTGGAAAAAGGTGAGATTCTAAAGCCCAAAAGGGTTTACGTGGAAGAGAGGTCATTGGAACCTCCACCAAGGTACACAGAAGGGACGATCGTCAAAACATTGGAAAAGCTTGGCATTGGTCGGCCATCCACTTACAGCAGTATAGTAAGCACGCTGTTGAGGAGGGGTTATGTCACGGCTGAAGGTGGTATCTTAAAGCCTACGGAGATAGCCTTCCATGTGACTAAGTACCTAAGCGATAACTTTGAAAAGCTCATGGATTATAACTTTACTAAACTTATGGAACTGTCCTTAGACGCTGTTGAGGAGGGGAAAAAGGATTGGAAAGATGTGGTAAGTTACTTCTACGAAAGCATTATAGTAAGTTCAGGGGCACCATGTTGGGAGAAGCTATAGGCGATGCTATAGGTAAATGCGTGGAGGAAATAAATAAGGAAGAAGTCTACGAGTTCTATAAAGGCAGAGTAGAGAGTTTTGTAGAGCCTCATCCTCTAAGCCCTGCCTATGGATGTTCGTCCCAAGAGGTATCCGACGAGACGAGAATAACAATCTTGCTTGTTGAAAGCATAGTAGAGAGAAAGTCAATAGACACAGAAGACTATTACAAAAGATTATTTGTATGGAGGAGGAACAAGAAAAGCCACAGGTATCCAGACCCATCCCTACTTTTGGCTGTCGACAAGAGAGAAGCGGTATTAGAAACTAATCACTGAATATATAGAAGTTTATAGACGCATATAGAAGTTTAGAAACATAAAGACCCCTTGACACTT
>JAXSMZ010000002.1:69839-70330 GCA_037924335.1 Aquificaceae bacterium | reverse complement strand
GGATAAAGGAGCTATGTGAGACCGCTGGTGTCCAGCTCTACATAGTTCCTTACACAAGCAGGACTTGTCCTGAATGTGGATATCAGGACAAGATGAACCGCAAGGGAGAGCATTTCAAGTGCCTACGGTGTGGATATGAAGGAGATGCGGACATAGTAGGTGCGAGGAATGTTCTTTTACGGTTCACAAGGGAGCTTATAGTCCCCTTGCCTGCTAAACCTCGTCCTGTGGAATATTTTTCTATGGGATGAGGAACTATACTCTTCTTCCATTGAAGGTATACTGAGATGTACAGCCGTTGGACTTTTCCTTTTTTATAACCCCATACTATCCTCAGAGAGTGGAAGGGCAGTTTCCATGCTAACGCACAAAAGCCCTGAGGTCTTGGCGACTAGTATCTGAAAATATTAACATTTATACCCAATAATGGTAATTTATTACTTGAAAAGTTTCACGCATGAACTCGCAAACAAAAGCTATAATATTCCTAT
>JAXSMZ010000002.1:16221-69829 GCA_037924335.1 Aquificaceae bacterium | reverse complement strand
TCCTCAGAGAGTGGAAGGGCAGTTTCCATGCTAACGCACAAAAGCCCTGAGGTCTACGATGGTTCTGCAGTGCTTTCTGCTCTTGTTTCCTATCTTGTCAGCGGCTCTTACAGAATTGAAAAGCTGGAAGAAAAGCTCAAGCTCCTTGAATCTCTCAGGTCCATCATGAAGTACGAAAGACACAAAAGCTACATGGATAAAGTGGCTCAGCTTTTGAAGGATGGTGCTTCTGTGGAGCAGGGTATAAACACCCTTGGAAACTCCACCTACCTTTTGGAATCCTTACCCCTGTCCATCTTCATATTCCTTTCCAACACTGAGGATCCTATAGAGGCTCTATGGAGTGCCGTGAACTCCTATGGAGATTACGGTGGAGATACAGATTCTATAGGGTATCTTGTTGGGTCTTACCTTGGTGCTTACTTCGGGGAGAGGGTCTTCCCTCCGTATCTTGTTGAAAACTTGGAAAATTCAAGTTATTATATATCTTTAGCTGATAAGCTCTATGAAATAACAAAGGACCAGGCAGATAGGAGGTTACAAGATGCCATATAAGTTGCAGGAGAGCTTTTTAAATACTGCTAGGAAGAGAAGGGTTAAGGTCACAGTTTACCTTGTAAACGGTGTGAGGTTACAAGGTAGGGTAAGGTCTTTTGACCTTTACACCATACTCATGGAAGACGGAAGACAACAAACGCTCGTCTATAAGCATGCAATAACAACTATAATACCGGCAGAGAGGCTTGAGATAGAGTTTGAGGAAGAAGGAGTTCCTGGGGCTGTATAGACCCCAGGATGTTTAAAACATACCGGGTGGTTTCCCCTTTGAAACTATGAGCCTTTCCACAGGCTCATCCTTTTTGAGATGGTTGTTAACTATATCTTCCACATCGCTCACTTTAACGTTTCCATACCATACGGAGTCGGGATAAACTACCAATGTAGGACCAAGAGCGCATGGTCCCAAACAGCCAGTGGGAGTTACAACAACACTCATAAAGAGTTCAGGGTCTGTCTGAAGCTTTTCCATAAAAGCTTGGTAAACTTCCCTGCTCCCCTTTTCTGCACAGGAACCCATGGGATGGCCTGGTGGTCTTTGATTGACACAAATGAAGACATGCTTGAACTTCATGCTTAACCTCCTTAAGAATTTGGGAGTATTTTAGCAAAGGAGCTTTTCAGCTCTCTATGAGGAAACTCATCAAGAGGGGGCAAAGCCCCCAGAAGATGTTAGAACTTCCAGTTTAGACCTAAAGAGATGGCATCCTGTGCATTCTTTCCTTCTGCTAAGAAGCCAAAACCCATATTATCTGTAGCCTTTACAGTCTTTTCAAAGGCATGCTTGTAAGCAAAGTCTAAGCTAAAGTGTGGAGTAAACTCGTAGCCAAGACCTAATGTTATGTGCTGTTCAGCGATTGCTGGAAAACCTATGAGGTTGAACCATGCCACTTGAAAATCGCTGAAGGGAGCAGAAAAGTTTGGAATGCGGTTTGCATTCATAAGATTCTTTGAACCACCCCTTATGGGAGACTTGCCATAGTTATACCCTGCCCTCAGAGCAAGCTTGGGGATGGGTCTGTACTCACCACCCACGGCTATAACCCATTGGTCTTTCCACTGGAACTCTTTGTAGCCCTTTGCATTCTTCCAGTTTATCCATCTTACATCCATCCCCACCTTTAGGTTCTCCATGGGCTTCACACCCAAACCGAAGGCAAACTCCTGAGGCTGGGTAAGCTTTAGGTCTTCAAAATGCCCATCTCCGTTGGTATCAAAGACCTTCTTGTAAGTCATACTGACTGGGCTTTGGTATGTAAGACCTGCAAAGACAAAATCGCCCATGTTGTAAGCCAGACCAACCTGAGCACCTATGCCATAGGTCTGAGATTGACCACCACCTGCGTTCCAGCAGTTGGGGGGCATTGTTGGCGTACACATGTTTGCTCCCATATCAAGAGAACCGTAGGCTAGGTCTATACCACCCCCTATAGAAACAGCATCGCTGACCTTGTAAGAGAGTGATGGGATAACTCTCATAAACTGTAATGTTGTGTGCATGTTGGCAAGCCTTTGGTCCTTGTTCCTGTAATCTACACCCATACCGGAGACGCCAAAGGCACCTATACCAAAGGTAAGCTTTTCGTTTATCTGGTTGACTATACCTACTTCTGGAACAACGAAAAGGTCCGCTTTGCTAGTCTCTGAGGCTGGTGGATTCATAGGACCAATAGGTGTTACGTTAGTTTTTGCCTTCACATGAGGCATGAAGACTATACCGCCGAAGCTCAGGTTAAAGCCCTTGTAGTAGCTCATCCATGCTGGGTTTCTAAAGATGGTGTCTGTAGGACCAACTGGCATACCCACACCTATGCCGCCCATACCCCTGGAAGCTGGAGAAACCCCTATAAGATTGTCTCCATTTGTGGCAAAGCTTACACCTACCGCAGAAAAAACAGCAGATAGGATCAAAACCTTCCTCATATTGCTACCTCCCTTTCAAAGTTAATATTTATTTTAAACATCAAATAGGCTTGGGCTATTCAATTTGCTTATAGTCCAATAAGCTTGAATTATGCTTTAGACATTCTCTATAAGTACAACTTTCTTTTCTAAGCATTCTATGATCGCTTGAAAGTTCTCCCTTTTCACGAAGTAGACCCTTCCTCCCAAGGCTATACCTTCTTCCTTCATGGGCTTTATCCTTACGTATCCAAGCTCCTTGCTTGCTATGTATCCCGTTGTATAGTCTGGGTCATCGCTCCAGCATAGCTCTGCTATAACTCCGCAGTAAATATTCTTTGTGGCCAGAGCTAAAGCATCTATGAGCCTCTCAAGGTAAAACCTTTTTATACCCCTTTCTTTTAAAATCTTTTTTACAAAAGCTCTATCTTTCCAGTCAAAGCCCACAGTCCTTATACCCCTTTCTTGGTCTGGCTCGAGCCTTTCTCCACTCTCTAAGTCCATGACCACAGCTCCCCTCATGTTTCCACCCTTTGGATTTGGTCCAAACCTTAGAAGTTCCAAAGCCCTGCTTATCACATGGTGCTTTATCCCTAAGCTTTTTAGCTTTTCAGCAGCAAACTCATGAGATCTTTCTACGCTTTGAAAATCATAGCTGTAAATGGAGAGAGCTTTTTCAATGGTCTCAAACTCTTTTATCTCCTCAACAGTTATAACCATCCTGTCGTACCTTTCTGGCCTCTTTAGAAGATCTCGCAGAACTTTCTCTAAATGCTCCTTCTGTACAAGCCTTTCTGAACCAGAGACGTGCTCACCTTTCAGTTCTGCCCTCATCCTCACGCTGTACATGTCAGAGCAACAGCCTTTCATCTATTCTAAACTGCAAAGCTTCAGATATGTGATGATGCATTATTAGGTCTTCACCCTCTAAGTCCGCTATGGTCCTTGAGACTTTAAGGAGCTTCATGTAAGACCTACCCGTTAGTCTTAGTCTTTCCATAGCCTTCTTTAAAAGTTCCTTCGCCCTACCATCCAAGATGCAGAACTCTTCCACCTCCCTTTCCCCCATCCTACCGTTGAAGAAGGCTCCCCTTCCTTTGAACCTCTCTCTTTGAACTGTTACAGCTTTCTCTATTCGCTCCTTTACCTGTGCAGAGGTTTCCCCCTTGCTCCTCTCCAAGAGCTCTTCCTTTTCCACTGGCTCTACCCAAACTTTCAGGTCCATTCTGTCAAGAATGGGACCGGAAAGCTTAGATTGGTAGCTCCTTATCTGGGCAAGGCTACACGTACACTCTTTGTATGGGTTTCCATAGTTTCCACACGGGCATGGGTTCATAGCTCCTACGAGCAAAAACTCTGCCGGGAAGATAACCCTCCCCCCGGCTCTTGTTATGTTTATGTAGCCATTCTCCATAGGTTGCCTCAAAACTTCTAATGTTTTTCTTTTGAACTCTACCATCTCATCAAGAAAGAGAACTCCTTTGTGTGCAAGGCTTATCTCACCTGGCATCGGTATGCTCCCACCACCTATAAGTGATATATCGGACGCTGTATGGTGGGGTGACCTAAAGGGTCTTTTTGTTATAAGGGGTTCTGTGAGGAGTCCTGCAACGCTGTATATTCTGGTTACTTCAACAGCCTCCTCAAAGGTCAAGTTGGGCATAAGAGTTATCATCCTCTTTGCCAGCATACTCTTTCCAGAACCTGGTGGACCAACAAATAGAAGGTTATGAAAACCTGCACAGGCTATCTCTACTGCTCTTTTGGCAAGGGTTTGTCCATAAACATCAGAAAGGTCTAAGTTGAAATCCTCTATGTTTCTAAATAGGTCTTCCACGCTCACGTTTATGGGTTCCAAAGGTCTTTCCCCCCTTAAAAACTTAACCAGGTCATCTATGTTCTCAACTCCATGAACGCACACATCCTTTACTACTGCAGCCTCAAAGGCATTTGCCTTTGGAACTACAAACTTTCTGTAGCCAAGCTTTGAAAGGGAGAGAACTATGGGAAGAACACCGCTCACTCTGTTTACCTTTCCATCAAGGGATAGTTCACCGAGGAAAACACTCTCTTCACCTACGCTCAAAACACCGGAGAGCTGAAGTATACCTATGGCTATGGGAAGGTCGTAAAGAGTACCCTGTTTTTTCATGTGGGATGGAGATAGGTTAACTGTTATTCTCTTTAAGGGCATCTGGAAGCCTAAGTTTTTTAGAGCTGACCTTACCCTATCCTTTGCCTCGTTTATGGCTTTATCTGGGAGGCCAACTATGTTAAACTGTGGCAGTCCGTTTGATATGTCAACCTCCACATCCACTTCAAACCCATCTATACCTAATACTCCCCCACTCTTTACCCTGCAGAACATGGTCAAAACACTTTTACTATATTGTAGTATGTATCCCTTTGAGCTGGCAAAAAACCAGCAGACCTTATGGCTTCCACCATATCCTCCACCTTTGGAATGCTTACCTTATAGGATGTTGAGGAGATCACGTTCTCTTCTATCATAACGCTTCCCAAATCGTTGGCTCCAAAGTGTAGACCCAAGGTTCCAACCTGCATAGTTTGGGTAACGTGTGAGCTTTGTATGTTTCTGAAGTTATCAAGATATATCCTGCATATGGCAAGCACCTTGAGATAAAAGACGGAAGGGGCTTCTTCCAACATGTCCAGCTGTGTGTTTCCCTTTTTGAAGGTCCATGGGATAAAGGCAGTGAATCCACCAGTTTCATCCTGAAGCTTTCTTACTCTATCGAGATGCTTCACTATGTGCTCTGGCTTTTCTACATGTCCAAACATCATAGTTGCCGTTGACGTCATGCCAAGCTCATGAGCCTTCCTGTGAACCATCTCCCACTCTTCCACAGAGCACTTCCCCGGGCTTAGAAACCTCCTTACTTCATGGGAGAGTATCTCGGCACCACCTCCCGGTAAGGAATCAAGTCCAGCATCCTTTAGCCTTTTTAGAACTTCCTCCACGCTCATCCTTTCTATCTTTGCAAGGTAGACTATCTCCGGTGCAGAAAAGGAGTGTACTTGAACCTGTGGAAATCTCTCCTTTATGGAAATAAGAAGGTCTTCATAGTAAGAGAGGGGAAGGTCTGGGTTCAGTCCACCTTGCATGAGGAGGGTTGTACCACCCCATTGAACGAGTTCCTGAACCTTTCTTAGAATTTCTTCCTTGCTTAGCACATACCCATCCTCTGAGCCTACCTTTCTTTGAAAAGCACAGAATTTGCATCCAGCAACGCATACGTTGCTATAATTTACGTTCCTATCTATGACAAAGGTGACAATGCCATCGGGATGAAATCTTTTTCTTACAGAGTTTGCCAAAAAGCCAAGAACTGTAAGGTCTTCTTCAAAGAGCTCCATGGCTTCGTGCCTATCTATGCGCCTTCCTTCTAAAATTCCTTCGTACAACTTATCCTCCGAAGCTCTCATGGGTTCCTCCTATAGTAAAATAATAACTCTCAAAGCATGGAAGATACATTTTTTATGCAAAAAGCCCTTGAGCTTGCAAAGAGGAGAAAGGGACTCACCAATCCCAACCCAACTGTGGGATGTCTGATAGTGAAGGATGGGAAAGTTATAGCTGATGGTTATCATGAAAAGGCTGGGATGCCACACGCTGAGGTCGTAGCTTTAGAGAAAGCCAAGGAAGGAGCAAAAGGTTCAACGGTTTATGTCACATTAGAGCCTTGTACCCATCATGGGAGAACGCCTCCATGCACGGATGCTCTAATAAGAGCAAAGGTAAAGAGGGTGGTAATAGCAACATTGGACCCAAACCCTTTGGTCAGTGGTATGGGAGTAAAAAAACTAAAGGATGCCGGTATAGAGGTAAAGACAGGAGTGCTGGAAGATGAAGCCAAGGAGCTAAACGAAGACTTTTTCACTTACATAACAAAAAAAAGGCCTTACATAACGCTAAAGCTTGCCCAGAGCATTGATGGACGCATTGCAACCAAGGTAGGAAACAGCAAATGGATAACAAACGAAGAAAGCCGAGCCTTTGCTCATAAGCTCAGGTCTGAGGCCAATGCGGTGCTTGTTGGTATAAACACAGTGCTTAGGGATGACCCCCTTCTCACTGTTAGATCCTTCCCATGGGAAAGACAACCTATTAGGGTAGTGCTTGACCCAAGCCTAAGGATCCCCCTAATTAGCAATCTTGTCAAGGACAAGTCTGCCAAGACGCTGGTTATAACTGCAAAGGATGAGAGGGGTAAGATAAAGAATCTTGAGGATGAAGGGGTTGAAGTGATTTTACTTAAATCAGAGGAGGGGTACTTAAAGATAAGCGAGGTTTTAAAAGAGCTCTACCTTAGGGAAATTATGCACGTGTTAGTGGAGGGTGGGGGTTTAACAGCTACGAGCTTCATAAAGGAAGATCTTTATGAAAGGCTCTTTGTTTTTGTAGCTCCCATCATTCTGGGAGATGGGATAGGTATAGGACCGCTTGGAATAGAAAGAGTATCACAGGCGAGCAAGTTAACCTTAAGAAAGGTCTTAAGGTTTGGTAATGACTTAGGGCTGGAGTATGTAAGAGAATGAGAATACTCTTTATGGGCACTCCCTCTTTTGCACTCCCAAGCTTGAAAAGTCTTCATGAAAGGTTTGGACTTATAGGCCTTGTAGCTCAGCCAGACAGACCAGCCGGAAGGGGCAAAAAGCTCAGTCCACCGCCTACAAAAATACTTGCCCAGGAGCTGGGCATCGTTGTCCATCAACCAGAAAGGAAGGAGGATATTGAGGAGCTCCTTTGTAAGCTCAGTCCTCAGTGCATAGTTGTAGTTGCCTATGGTAAGATACTCTCAAAGAAAATTCTGGATGTTCCAGAGTATGGATGTATAAACTTGCATGCTTCTTTGCTTCCAAAATACAGGGGAGCTGCACCCATACAGAGAGCTCTCATGTCTGGAGAGAGGATAACGGGAAACACCATAATGCTGATGGATGAAGGGATTGATACTGGCAAAGTCCTAAGTCAGGAGAGCCTCTCTATAGACGAGGAAGATAACCTTTTTAGCCTTACGGAAAAGCTCTCCATAAGGGGGGCAAAGCTTTTGACAAAAACCTTGGAAGAGTGGTTCGCTAGAAAGATAGACCCCAAGGAGCAGGACCACACAAGAGCAACTTACGCACCACCCGTAAGAAAAGAGGAGCTAAGGGTCTGTTGGAAGGCACAGGCTCAGAGCGTAAAGGACAGAGTTAGAGGGCTTTACCCAGACTGCTACGCTTATACAGAGTGGGGAGACAGAATAAAAGTGCTAAAGGTTAGAGTTTTTCATGAGTCTGGAGAACCTGGAGAAATCCTGGATAAAAAAAGGCTTTTGGTAGCATGCGGAGAGGATTCTGTTGAGGTCCTTGAACTTATAAGCCCAAAGGGGAAGAGGATGAACGGAGAGGAATTCATGCGTGGGTACAAACTAAGGATGCTCTTTTAGGCCAGCCTATAATATAAGCCTACCCTTTGCACCTTTCCTTCAAGCTCATAAAGGGTAAGCTTTTGAGAAAGGTCCTGTGAACTCAGGCCAGACAAGGCTAAAAGCTCCTCAAAGGTCTTTGGGCTCAGAAGGAGAGACAAAAGCTCATCTGAGCCTTCTGCAGAAGACTTGGAGCTTGAAAAGACTTCTTTAACGCTCCTGAAGAACTTAGCTTTACCTTGGTTGATAAGATAAGCGCATCCGCTCCACCTTTCTGACTTACCTATCCCTATGTGCGCATAAACTGGCCTTTTTTGTCTGTGAGCATACTCAGCAGTTATTAGAGCTCCGCTGCTTGTACCAGCCTCCACTATAAAGAGAGCTTGAGACATACCGCTTATTATCCTGTTTCTCCTTGGGAAGGTAAAGGCATCTGGGGTCTCCCAAGGGAGAAACTCAGAGACCAAGAGTCCATTTTTCAGTATCAGGTCCTTCAAAAAAGCTGGAGCTTTGAGGATGCCCATGCCAAGCACGCAAACGCTGTACCCACCAGCCTCTATGCAAAACTTGTGCGATAGATAATCTATGCCTCTTGCCCCACCAGAAACAACACCAAAAGAGAGGTCAACGATATCACTGACAACCTCCCTTGTAAAACTCATGCTGTACTGGTCTGGTTTCCTTGTTCCAACTACCCCAAAAAGGTTAAAATTCCTCAAAGTGCCTCTGTAAAAAAACACAGGCGGTGGGTCATCTATACTTTTCAAAAGAGCAGGATATCCTTCGTCCTCAAGGGTCATCCATTTTATGCCTTCCTTTTGGACAAAATGCACTACCTTTTCTGGGTCAAAGGAGAAAGAACTGCCCTTTAATCTCTTTGCCTTCTCCTCTCCTATGACCATCTTTATGCCTTCGTACCCTTCTTGGAGTATTCTCTCCGAAGTTCCAAAGGTTAAGTAGAGTTTTTTTATGCTCTTTTCCCCAAGACCTTTCGTAGCCTTAAGAATAAGCCAATTATAAAGCTTACTTTGATCCATCCACCCATGCACCCAAAAGGTAGGAAAAGTTTTCAAAAAAGGCCCTTATCATCTCTTTTGAAGGCTCAAGCACTATTGCCATACACCCTCTTCTATCCCTTCCTACCCTAACACCCCTTTTTAAACTGCTTGGAAAAAGTTCAAAAAGCTTCTGGTTTACAACTGTTTCCAGACCAACAAAATCCTCTTCAAGGTCTAAAGCTTCTGCAGCTATTATAAGGTCAAATTTATCCCTAAAGTCCCTTCCCATCTCCAGCTTTGAGGGTTCAAGGGGTCTCAAATACTCTACAATCAAAGAGTATGTATCCTCATCGGAGTAGACAAGGACCTTCTTACCTTTGAGGTCTTTTGCCCACTGGGATTTACCCCCAGACTTTTCCACGAGCCTTATCTCCTCTATCACCATGATATCGTCCATGCCTTTGCACATATCGTATACGGTGAGGAGCGAAGCGCAAACGGATGTGAGGGCCTCCATCTCGTAGCCTGTCTTTCCTACACCCTTTACAAAAGAAAAGACCTCCAAAGTATCCTCTCCAAGCTTTACTTCTACCTCCACATGGTCAAAGCTTATGGGATGGCAAAAGGGCAAGAGTTCGCCAGTCTTTTTAGCTCCAAAGATGCCAGAGAGCTTACAGGCTTGCAGAACATCTCCCTTTGGAACCCTTCCATCTACTATGGCTTTGACAGTATCGGACTTTAACCTTATCCTTCCATAAGCTTTTGCCGTTCTCAAGGTTACAGGCTTTGAACTTACATCCACCGTACGCATTTAAAGAATATTATCATATAAAAGCATGGTAGGAATAATTGGTGGAAGTGGTATTTACAGACTGGAAGGGTTGAAGGTTGTAGAGGAAATAAGACTGTCAACGCCTTATGGGGATCCATCCTCTGCACTTATTGTAACTGAAGTGAGGGGAAAGAAAGTACTTTTTCTTTCGAGGCATGGGGAAGGGCATATTTACCCTCCCCACCTTGTACCTTACAGGGCAAACCTATGGGCTCTTAGGGAGGTTGGAGTCAATAGAGTCCTTGCCATATCTGCAGTTGGAAGCATAAACCCCCGATTTTCTCCCGGAGACTACGTTATAATTGACGACTTTCTTGACTTTACAAAGAGGAGGGATTGTACATACTACGAGGGTATAAGGTCTCAAAAAGTAAAGGGAGATGATAAGGTGGCTAGACTTCTCAGAGAAGGCAAGGTAGTACATGTGGATGTGTCAGAGCCTTACTGCCCACATATGAGGAGGGTAATCACAGAGGTCTTAGAAGAGAGAAAACTATCCTACCATCCTGCTGGCACATACGCATGCACAGAGGGACCAAGGTTTGAAACTCCAGCGGAGATAAGAGCTATAGAAAAACTAGGTGGTGATACCGTTGGTATGACAGGTTATCCTGAGGTCCTTCTTGCAAAAGAGCTTACCATGTGTTATGCATCCTTGTGCGTAGTTACAAACCCAGCGGCTGGGGTGGTAGGGCATAGACTAACCAGCGAGGAGGTCATAAGACTTATGAAGAAGAAAGAGGAAGAGGTCAAAGAGATACTGCTTCATTTTATAGAGGTGCTGCCAGATACAAGAGAATGCAACTGCGCCAATGCTTTAGAAGGGGCTGAAGTTTGATCACACTTGGACAACTCTTTGGCTTAGTACCATATCCAGAAAAAGTTTTGTAGCTGAGCTTTGAGGTCTGTGCCTATCATACAAAAGATAAAAGCTCCTACTAATGGGTTCTACATCTCTCAGGCTCAAAATCTTCACATCTCTTCTGCTCTTTAACGCATAGTAGGACATGAAGGATACCCCATCCATCTCTTTTAGCAAGGACAGTATTGCATCGTTGCTATTAACAATGGCCACAACGTTAAGGTCTTTAAAGTCTACACCGTACTTTTTAAGCACATTCTCAACAAACTGTCTTGTTCCAGATGAATCTTCCCTAAGTATAAAGGGGTACTTTGTTAAGTCTTCTATGGATAAGTTTCTATCTATGTTCCTGCTACCTATAAAATGTACGACATCCTTCCATATCTCAACGGTTTCAAAATCTGGATTGCTACACCTAAAGCCTACAACTCCTACATCAATACATCCATCTTCCACCATTCTTACAACCTTCATAGAGTCTTCAACTATAAGTTCTATACTACTGTTTGGGTTTTTAACAAGATAGCTCGCAATCAAAGGGGGAAGTATGTATGTACCAGGTATGGAGCTTGCACCAACCCTTATGTGCCCCCTATAGGAGCCTGTTATCAATTTTATTTCTTCCAAAGCGAGGAGCTTTACCTCAAGTATCTTTTTAGCATAAGGATAAAGCATATGAGCATTACTCGTAGGTATCAAGGCTCTTCCTTTTTTGTAAAAAAGCTTCAGGCCTATGGACCTTTCAAGCTGGTTTATATGAAAGCTTATAGTGGATTGAGATAAGTGTAAACAGTCGGAGCTCTTAGATATGCTTCCCTTTTCATAAACACAGCAGAAGATCTCAAGCCATCTGGTATCTAAGTCCCGCACTCTTATAATCTAATACTCTTTAGGGCTTTTCTGCATACACAGCTGAAAGTACACCATCCATTATGTAGTTTACATCTTCATCCGTAAGGTGGGGATGTACGGGTATAGAGAAAACTTCTTTTTTAAAGGATTGGGCTCTATGCAAGGGTAAATGCTGAACATCCCTTATTTCGTTCAAAAGGTAAGTGTAGTACACCCTGGCATCTATCCCACTCTTTTTAAGATGTTCCACTATTCTATCCCTCTCTTTATGTCTCATGGTATAAAGATGATAAACATGGTAGGCATCATTCCTTTCTGCTGGGGGGATAAGGCAAGAGTTAAGGTTCTCAGAGTATTTTTTGGCTATATCTCTTCTCCTTTTGTTTCTAAAGTCCAGATGTTTGAGCTGTATGCAACCTACGGCAGACTGAAACTCTGTTATCCTTACATTAAAAGCTGGATGGTCCCCAAAGTCTATCCACCTTTTGACCTCTTTTGCTAGCCTGTCATCATCAGTAGCAATGGCTCCACCCTCTCCCATTGGAACATTTTTGGAAGCGTAAAAGCTAAAAGCCGATATGTGTCCCAACGCTCCAGCCTTTTTTCCCTTGAACTCAGCCCCGTGAGCCTGTGCAGCATCCTCAAGAACGTAAAAGCCATGCTTATCGGCAAGGTACATTATATTCTCCATGTCTGCAGTCTGTCCATACAGGTGTACAGGAATGACAACCTTTGGATTGAGCTTCTTTGCTGCAGCCTCAAGCTGCGAAACATCCATAGTATAAAAATCATCAACATCGACAACTACAGGGACACCTCCAGCTAAAAGCACAGCATCTATGGTGGCCATAAAGCTCATGGCTGGCACTATAACCCTTTCCCCTTCAACACCTATGGCTTTTAGAGCTATAAACAGAGCTACAGTTCCAGAGCATACGGTAAATAGGTGCTTAACACCTAAATACTTGGCAAACTCTTCTTCAAAACGATGCGTCCACTCACCCCTTGTTATATGGTGATTCTCTAAGATCTCCATTATCGCAAGCTTTTCTTCTTCCGAAAACCTTGGCTCTATTATCTTTATCATTCCATTTATTATAATAACGCAAGTTGCAAGTTATATTAGGTTCATTTTCCACATTCTATATAGATTGTAGGAAACCACAGCAGTATAGATTTTTATAAGAAGCCCACGCAGACTAACAGAGTAAGGTATCATACCGATCACCCTCATACCTGCTATCCTTAAGGGTGTAAGCAGTATGCCCTCTTCCCTTAAAATGTCCTCCATCAGATAATCCTTGTATGCCTTATCACATATGACCTACTTGGGGAGTGTTTCATCCATTGTGTAAAAATAAAGTAAGGAGGTGTTAACATGAGACAGCCAAGTAAGGAAAAAGTAGAACAATACCGCAAGGAGTTCAGTGAGCTACTCAAAGACATCTGCTTTGTCTAAATATATATGTTCCCTACAGTCAAGGAAGCAGACAAGGTGGTAAAGAAAGCCCTGTATGTGGTAGCTGGCATAGACACAGATGGCTACAAGGAGATACTTGGCTTTTGGCTTGCAAAACAGGAAAGTGCCAGCTTTTGGGTAAATGTTCTAAATGACCTCAAGGCAAGAGGAGTAGAGGACATACTTGTAGTGGTAAGCGACGAGCTAATGGGGATACAAGAAGCGGTAAGGAGTGTCTATCCCATTAGATAGGATATTGTGGTAGAATTCTTTTTGCATATTTGACCTCCTTGTTGGAGTATTTAATTATAATAATGTTCTGTGAAAATACTTTCCCTTGACACCTCCTTTTCTTTTCTAAATTTCTCTGCCATAGAAAACGGAAAGCCCACTCTTCTTTTTTACTTGGACAACAACAAAAAAACGCTTGAAAACCTACCAAAGACCTTTCAAGATATGGGCATAGAGCCACAAGAGTACGATGCATACTCTGTCTCTCTGGGAGTTGGATACCTAACATCCCTTAGGATAGGTATAACCTTTATGAAGACCTGGGCTTATCTTTTTAAAAAACCTATAGTGGGATACGAAAACTTGGAGCTTATACTCAGATACACACGAGCACCTCTCCCATGCGCAGCCTGTCTAAAGGTAAGTAACAGACTCTTTGCAAGGACCTTAGATGAAAGAGGGATCTCCGATTTAAAGGTAGTCAGCTTACAAGAGCTTGACTTAGAAAGAACCATAAGCTTGAAAGGTCAAGGCATAGAGAGTGGGATAGTCCTTGAGTGCTTCCCTTTCTCCCTCTATGGAGGCTTGGAATCTTATAAAAAGATCTCCTCTGGATACAGTGGAGATGACCCATTTCTCCTAGAACCCATATACCTGACACCAGCGTGTTAGGCTTTTAATGAAATCTTGACAATTTTATAAGAAAGTACTACATTAATGTAAGTAAATGTTTAGTAAGGAGGTGGAACATGAAGGTAGGATGGCTGGAGGTGGTTGTAGCAACCCTCTTCATCTCCATAGTTATCAGCCTTATCCTTGCAAGGGGCCGGCATTGGATAGAGCCAGGCTTTTGGAAGGTAGCCGCTACTGTCACTAGTGTGGTTATGACAGTATCCCTTGTCCTTCTCACCCTAGACACCTCTAGAAAGATAAGCATGGGTAGCAAAAGGGTTCCATCGCCAACTGTTATCAACCGCGAGATAGGCTATGTTTACAATCCGGACAGGAGAGCCCAAGAGCCAGTTTTTGGGAAGGAGGTGGGATTTTTTGGAAAGCTTTGGGATGAGAAGGAAGCAGAAAAGCTTATAACAAAGGGTAAGCTTGTTATTCAAAGCAGGAACTGTATGGACTGTCATACTCTTCTTGGGAACGGTGCCTACTACGCACCAGACCTTACTAAAGCTTGGCTTGACCCCAAGTGGGAAAGGCAGATGATGCCTGTAACTGGAGCAAAGTCAAGGGAGGAGGCCATAAAGACCTTTTTGATGCATCCGGACAAGTACCCCACATGGACAAGGAGGATGCCCAAGTTAGGACTTGATGAAGAAGAAGCGATAGCTGTGGTCGCTTATCTCAAATATATGTCTTCGATAGATACAAACGGCTTCCCTGCAAACTTTCCAGAGATTAAAGTTCAGTAAGGAGGTATAATCATGGAAAGGCTTTATGAGTCTCAAAAGTTAGCCCTTTGGTACTTTTGGACTGCTATTGCTCTCTTTGGTGCGCAATTGCTCTTTGGTCTAATATCAGCCTATCAGTTCATAAACCCAGACTTTCTCTATGGGACTTTAAACTTCATGACCAACAGGATGCTTCACATAAACGCTATGGTTGTTTGGCTTCTGATGGGCTTTATAGCTGGTATTTACTGGTTTTTACCCCTCGAGACGGAAAGAGAGGTTGTAGGTATAAAGCTTGGTAAGCTTGCCTACTTTGCCTTTGTTGGTGCTGTGGCTATAGTGGTTCTTGTATTCCTTCTCAAGCAGACAGGAAAGGGGGACTTTTTCACCCTTTGGTTCATAACAGAGGGTAGGGAATACATAGAGGCACCAAGATGGGCAGATATAGGTATAGTGGCTGTTGCTCTTATAGTGGCTTACAACGTTGTAGCGACAACCATAGCAAGCAGAAAAATCACGGGTATACTTGGCGTCTTAATGGTTGACCTTTCCGCTCTCTTTGGTCTTTATCTTGCAGGGATGTTCTTCACCTCTAACATATCTGTTGACCAGTTTTGGTGGTGGTGGGTTGTGCACCTTTGGGTTGAGGCAACTTGGGAAGTGCTAGTAGGTGTCCTTATGGGATGGCTTCTCATGCACCTTCTTGGAACACCAAGGAAGATAATAGAGGCGTGGCTATACATTGAGGTTATGCTTGTCTTTGGAACTGGTATCTTAGGACTCGGGCATCACTACTATTGGATAGGAACACCTGAATATTGGCTTGGTATAGGTGGGTTCTTTTCATCCCTTGAGCCACTACCTTTGGTAGCTATGATAATCCATGCTGTTTACGATGCTGGTGTTCACAGGCTTCAAACGGTAAACAGACCAGCACTCTTCTGGCTCTTTGCTCAAGCCTTTGGAAACCTCTTTGGTGCTGGTGTTTGGGGCTTTATGCACACATTGCCTCAGATAAACCTCTTTAGCCATGGAACACAGCTGGCAGCAGCCCATGGACACCTTGCCTTCTTTGGAGCGTACGTAGCAGCAAACCTTGCCCTTTTCTACTTTGCCTTAGGAAAAACGAGGGTTAAAGAGGGGTACATACTAAACGGTCCTACATGGAAGCTTGCCTATGTTGGTATGATAATAAGCATATTTGGAATGGTCGCAGCTCTCACTGTAGCTGGCTTTGCCCAGACTATGATAGAAAGAGCAACCCTCGGAAGTACATGGGAAGCTTTCATCCAAGCTCAGATGCATCCATGGATGGAAAGGGCTTTTGTATGGAGACTACTCTTTGGAATCCTCTTTATCCTTTCCTACGTTGTTCTTCTTATTGACCTTTTGACAGCTGGAAGGAGAGTGGAAAAGATAAAGGAGGCTAAGGTTGCTAGCTGATATTCTCTACAGACTCATGCTTTACGGCTTTCTTATGGTCCTCTTTGCTGGTTTTTATGCCATTCTTTACGCATTGGGGAGGCTTAACAGCCTCCCATCTCTTGTAAGGCTGTCCTATGGATTTGGGATACTTCAGTTTATGTCTGGCCTTGGTATGATAAGCATGGATTACTTAGACATCCTTTGGAAGGTTATAATACTCATAAGCATAGTAATCTATCTTTTCATTCCTCCCATCATGTGGAGGGTAGTGGTTGTTTTTCACGAAAAGCGCTAAGTGCTGTACTCAGAGTTTATCTTGATATAATCATAAGAAAGGTCAGAGCTGTAGTAGGTCCAGCTTTCCTTTCCTTCAGCAAGGTCCAAGACTATATCTATCTCCTTGTTATCATCCATGTACTCCTTTGCCTTTTCAAGAGCTTTTAGATGAGGCCTTCCATCGTATACAAGATGATCGCCTATGTAGAGCTTTAGACTGAACTGGTCTATTGGAAAGGCTGTAGAACCGGCTGCAGCTAAGACTCTTCCCCAGTTTGGGTCCTTCCCAAAAACGGCCGCCTTTACAAGGTTAGATGTGGCTATCTTTTGGGCTATAACTTTTGCCTTGAGCTCCAAAGATGCACGTTTGACAGTAACTTTTATGAGCCTAGTGGCACCCTCTCCATCTTCCACTATCTTCTTTGCAAGGCTTAAGGAAATTTCGTGCATTGCTTGCCTTACGTTTTCAACCTCATCCTTAACAATTCCAAGGCTGATTATGCCAAAGCTATCGTTGGTGCTAGTACACCCATCAACGCTTATGGAGTTAAAAGTTCTCTCTACGACCTCCTTCTGTATCTGGGAAAGGGTAAAACTGTCCACCCTTGCATTGGTGAAGGTAAAAGCCAACATGGTAGCCATATCTGGATGTATCATACCAGCTCCTTTGGCAAATCCGTAAATTTCAAGCTGCCCCTTTTTTATAAAATCGTACTTGGGAAACCTATCAGTTGTAGATATAACTTCACTGGCTCTTTTTAGGTCAAGCGGTTCAAGGATTGAGCATGCTTTATCTATAGCCTTGAGAACTCCCTCTATGGGCATTGGTTTACCTATTAGACCAGTGGAAAAGACAAGAACCTCATCCTGGTCAACGTCAAGGTCTTTAGCCACTTGCTTGGCCATAAGCTCAGCATGCAAGATGCCTTCTTTCCCAACACCACAGTTTGCATTCCCGCTGTTTATCACAAGAGCCCTGATAACACCTTTGCTTTCAAAAACACTCTGCGAATAGATGATGCTACCAGACTTAAAGTGGTTGTTGGTAAAGACAAAGGAAGCTGTGCAAGACTGCGGTAGCAAAACCACCAAAAGGTCTGGCTTACCAGAACCTTTTAGTCCTGCAGTTCCCACACCCATAAGAACACTCATCTTTTAAACCTCCTTCCAAGCTCTTCAAATACCTCAGAAACATCCATTCCCCTCACTGTAAGCATGAGAACCATATGGTAAAGCATGTCTGCAAGCTCAGCCCTTATCTCCTCAAACTTTGAATTCTTCAAGGCTATAAGGCTCTCTATCGCTTCTTCACCAAACTTCTGGAGTATCCTGTCTTCTCCCTCTTGGTAGAGCCTGTAAGTGTAAGAGTTTTCCCTTTTTTCTTCTATCCTCTGCCTTATGACCTCTTGAAGCCTTTGGAGAGTTTCAAAGGGAAGAACCCTCTTTATCCTTTCACCCTCAATGTCTCTAAAGAAACAGTTCCTTTCCCCAGTGTGGCAAGCTTCTCCAACCTGTTCTACCACATAAAGAACAGCATCCTCGTCGCAGTCTAGCCTTATTTCAATTACTCTCTGGAGGTTTCCAGAAGTTTCTCCTTTTTTCCACAAACCACCCCTTGACCTTGAGTAGTAATGAGCGTACCCTGTCTGAAGAGTCTTTTCAATAGCTTCCTTATTAGCCCAAGCGAACATTCTAACCTCACCCGTCCTATAGTCCTGCACCACAACTGGCAAAAGCCCATTTTTGTCGAACTTCAGAGATAGCATGAATAGCATTTTACCATGTTATAATACCAAGCATGTCAGACAAAGTGCTGAACGTAGAAGATGTGAAAGATATGCTGAGAGAAAGGTCTGGTAATGTGCTATCCAACTTAATGTCTGGAGGGGGGGAGTATGGGGAGATATTCTACGAGAGGTCAAGAGTATGCAGGATAAGCTTGGAAGATAACAAGATAAGCAAGGTTCAATGGGGCGTGGACGAGGGTGTGGGCATAAGGCTTATAAAGGATGGAAAAACTTACTATGGCTACACGACGGATATAACCTTTGAAAACCTCATGAACCTCACCGGTAATTTGGCAAGGAGCAACGGTGATGGTTTTGTTGCCTTTGGGAAAAGGTACATAAAGGGATGGACGGATGTAAAGGTAGACATAGACGATAAAGACATAACTTACAGGATTGAGTTTTTAAAAAGGGCTAACGATACGGCAAGAAGCTATGGGGATAGAATAAAGCAAGTCACTGTGGTTTTAAGCGATAAGACTAGGGATATCCTTATCCTAAACAACCTTGGAGAAATGGCTGAAGATGTCCAAAAAAAGGTGGTATTCTTCACTGAAGTTGTGGCAGGAGATGGGATTTTACTTCAAAGGGGTTACGAATCGGCCGGTGGGTCAAAAGGCTTTGAGGTACTGGAGGAGAATCCACCAGAGCTGATAGCCAAAAGGGCAGCAGAAAGGTCTCTTCTTATGCTTTCTGCAAAACCTGCACCAGCTGGCACATTCACGGTAGTTTTGTCTTCTCAAGCTGGTGGAACTATGATACACGAAGCAGTGGGGCATGGACTTGAGGCTGACTTGGTGCAGAAGGGACTATCCGTTTACAAAGGGAAAATAGGGCAGAAGGTAGCAAGCGATCTAGTAACTGTCATAGATGACGCCACGATAGAAGGATACAACGGCTCTTACACCGTTGATGATGAAGGTGTAATGGCTCAGAAAAAGGTTCTGATAGAAAAAGGTCATCTTGTTGGCTACATGTACGACAGGCTCACCGCTATGAGGGAAGATAAAAGGTCTACTGGAAACGGCAGAAGGCAGAGTTATGCCCACATACCCATTGTAAGGATGACAAACACATACGTTGCACCTGGTGATTCAGACTTAGAGGACATAATAAAAGACACAAAAAGGGGCGTTTATGTAGTAAAGATGGGCGGTGGTGAAGTAAACACTGTGACAGGGGACTTTGTGTTTGAGGTTATGGAGGGATACATGATAGAAAACGGGGAGATAACCTATCCCATAAGGTCTGCGGTGCTTTTGGGAAATGGCCCCAAAGCTTTACAGGATGTAGATGCGGTTGGAAGAGACCTGGGATGGAGCATAGGCACATGCGGAAAAGACAATCAGGGAGTGCCCGTTGCGGATGCTCAACCTACGCTTAGGATAAAGTCTATGGTACTCGGTGGATGCCAGGCATGCTAACTCATCTACTTCTGTAAAACCTTACCAGTTTACCATCATTAGCGTCTATGATGGCCGTTCCAGCTTTCCCCCTTATCCTGTAATAGCATTCTCCTGTCTTTCTGTTCTTCCCTCTGCTGGAGGATAAAACTTCACCCACGTAAGATTTTCCAACTCTTATGGCTTCCTCCATGCTTATGCTTGCTGGACAGTCCGCATAAGAAAAGCCAAGAAACATCAAGAAGATAAAAACCCTTCTCATCATACCCTCCTTATGTATAATAATTATACCAGGAGGTTTAGAATTGAGGCGTATAAACGTAGCTATAGCCGGGCTTGGAAGGGTTGGTAGCCAGTTTCTTGAAGCTTTACTCAGCGTTAACACTGAGGGCGTAAAGGTAGTTGCTGTAGCAGAACCTAGAGAAGACTTGGAAAGCGTAAACATTGCAAAGGGAAAGGGAATAGCCTACTTTAGGGATGCCAGGGACATGCTAAGGTCCCTTGAAGATGCCATAGACGTACTCTTTGAACTGACTGGGAATGCTGTCCTAAGAACCGAGCTTCATGAAATACTGAGCCAAAGCGCCAACAGGAAGACTGTGATCGTGCCAGAACCTGTTGCTTTCCTTATCTGGAGTCTCATAGTTCAGGGTAAGTGTGAGTACCCAAGGTAACATCACCATAAGGACTATGGAACCAAGAGACATAGATGCCGTTTTAGAAATAAACAGGGAAGGCTTCAGCACAGATGCGTGGAGCAGACAAGCCTTCGAGAGAGAATTTGCTCTAGATTACTCTCACAAGTTTGTGTTGGAGCTTAATGGTCAAATCATAGGATACTGTATCCTCTGGGTCATACACGACACGGCCAACATAATCACCTTTGCCATAAAAAGAGACCACTGGGGCTTAGGTTACGGAAAGCGTCTCCTGTCATACATCATAGAGAAGTTTAAAGAAAGAGTGAAGAGCATCTCATTGGATGTTAGGAAATCTAACATAAGAGCCATAAGGCTTTACAGGTCATTGGGTTTTGAAACAGTTGGAGAGAGGATAAAGTACTACTCCGATGGGGAGAATGCCTACCAGATGCTTCTGGACACAGCAAAACTACAGATCAAACACAACTCACAGGGGACACTATGCTCTTAATGAGTTTGTACATAACCTCTGTAAGAATACCAAGCTCATTTAACTTATCCAAACACTCCCTATAATTTTTCTCAATCAACTCTACAGTATCTTCTCCATAAACGAGATAAAATCCATCTTTATCCTTATAATCATCAACTATCTGAAACAGTATACCCACATCTCTGCCAACGTTTTCCAAACTTTCAACCATATGGTACTTTTTGGATACCAATCCACCGCAGGAGAAGCAAGCAGAAAATATGGAGGCTGTCTTTTTGGAGCTTATTTCCCAACTACTTCCGATTCTCTTTATGTCCATAACCTGACCACCGACCATACCGCTATAACCAGATTTTCCAGCCAGAATGTTTATGACCCTTAGAAGGTCCTTCTCATCCAAAGTATGAAAAAGTTCTCTGTTGGAGAGTACCTCAAAGGTAAGGCTCAGTAGTCCGTCCCCAGCAAGTATAGCCATGTCTTCACCGTAAAGGATATGGCAGGTAGGCTTCCCCCTCCTTAACGTATCGTTATCTATGGCTGGAAGGTCATCGTGCACCAAAGAATAGTTGTGTATGAACTCTACTGCACACCCCACGGTTATGGCATCCTCTTGGTTACCTCCAAGTGCATCGCTTACAGCACACAAAAGCAGAGGCCTTATCCTTTTGCCATCCTGAAAAACATAGTAGGACATGGCATCGTATAGCACCTTTGGCTCAAAGGGTCTGAGCAGTTCCTTTAACCTCTTTTCTATGTTTTCCTTCCACAGCTCAAGCTTTGGCATATGAGCATTTTAACACTAACCTTTCTTCTCTATCAGCCCTTTGAGACTCTTGGATACCTCTTTAAGGATGGTTTCAAACTTTTCGTTTACTTCCACCAGCACGCTGTATAGCTCTTCTGGAGATACTTCCCACGTGCTTATAAGCTTGTTCTTCAGATTTGTCATTTTGATGATGTCTGTGTAGTACTCCTTAGGCATCACTTCAATCTCCACCAGCTTAGAGAGGCAATCATCCCCAAACTTTTTTATTCCAAACTTGGGTGCCAAATGCTTACATATATCAAAGAGTGAATCGTAGGCCACTTGATAGAAGTACTTTACCCTATCGTGATACATAGGCTTTTCTTTAAACTCATCAAAGCCTTGGGATAGTACAAAGTTTATCTTTTTAACAGAATCCTTTATATGCTTTGCCTTCTTGTTCAGAAAGTCAAAGTCTATAAGCAATCTGTTGTTTGTAGTTCTTTTAATGTACTCAATGACCGTCTGAGCGTATTGTCTAAAAACCACAAGATTATCATTTAGAAAATAGTAGAGTTCTTCTGGAGATACTTCGTCCTTTAGGTCCCTGTATCTGAAGTAAAATTCAGTAAGCTCCTTCAATGCTTCTGTTTGTTCCATGCCTATGAACTCTCCAAGCTTTATAAGACAGTCTTTAGATGTAGCCTTGAGCTGATAGACCATAGAAAGGTGTCTGCATGGCCTCATGCTGCTCTCAAAGGCCAAGTTAAAGTCTATGCGCACTCTGTCAAGAAGTAGCCTGTTACTCACAAACTCTTCCTTTGGTATGGAGAGGTTCTTCTTGAGGTCCATGTACGCTCTTTCCAATTGCTGAAAGCTCTCTAATATAAGGCTTATGTTGGGCCTTTTATCCATAAGCTATAAGTTATTCCTCTGCTACAAAGAAGGCATGAACTTCCTCAGCACCAACAGAAAATAGAAGCTCTCCAAGTCTTGACATGGTTGCACCAGTAGTTAAAATATCATCTACGACTAGAATTCTTTTACCCTCTAAAAAGTCTATGAGTTCCCCTCTTAATCTGTGACTGTGTACCTTCTTATACATCTCTTCCTTCTTCATGCTGGCAGATGGTCCATCAAAGCCTACCCTCTTAAAGAGGTTCACGTAAGGCACTCCAGCACCCTTTAGCATTTCTTCCACATGGTTGAATCCTCTTGTCCAAAACCTTCTTATGTTTATAGCTGGGTAGGTTATGAGGTCTGGGTTCAGGTCTGTTATGTAATCCCAAAGATGCATGGATATGGCCCTTCCAAGCCATCTAGCCAACGGTACGTTATTTTTAAACTTTATACACAGTATAACTTCCCTCAAAACGTCCTCGTACCTTCCGTACACCCTGTATGAGGATACATAAGGTAATGGTCTGTATTCCATAGGATGGGTGGGCTTTATTAGGCTCAGACATTCTTCACACACGTAGCCCTGATCCTCTGGTAGATTTGAGCCACCACAAACTGTACACTTTTCTTCTGTTATGCCCAATGTTTTGAAGGCAACTGAGATAAATCCATGCATGTTAAAATTTTAGCCAAATGTTCAGGGAGAAGATAAGGAAGTTCCACTTTGTTGGTATAGGCGGAATGGGTATGAGCGGTATTGCACAGGTGCTTATAGATATGGGTTATCATGTTTCTGGTTCGGATATAAAAGAGAACAAGAACATTGAACTTTTAAGAAGGAGAGGAGCAAGGATAAGCATAGGTCACGGGGCTGAAAACGTTGGGGATGTCCATGTAGTAGTTTACTCCTCGGCTGTGGCAGAGGACAATCCAGAGCTTTTGCAGGCTAAAAAAATGGGTATACCTGTTATTTCAAGGGGTGAAATGCTTGCAGAGCTCTTCAGGTTAAAAGAAGGCATAGCTGTTTGTGGGTCTCATGGTAAAACTACAACAACATCCATGATAGCCCACATAGTCCACGAAGCTGGGTATGACCCAACCGTTTTAATAGGTGGTGTGTTACATAAGTTTGGAAGCAATGCAAGGCTTGGAAGCAGCGAGCTTATTATATCTGAGGCAGATGAAAGCGATGGGTCTTTTCTAAGGCTTTTTCCAACGGTTGCCGTTGTAACCAACATAGACAAAGAGCATATGGACTACTACAGAGATATTGAGGATATAAAGGAAGCCTTTTTAAAGTTTGCCAATAGCGTGCCTTTCTACGGTTTCTGCGTTATGAATGTTGACGATAGAAACTCAAAAGAAGTGATGGAAAATGTGAAAAAGAAGGTAATAACCTTTGGAATAGAAGAGGATGCAGACATCATAGCCCATAATTTACAGCTGATAGGGGGAGCTTACAGGTTTGACATCTCCTATAGAGGGCAAAGGCTTGGGAATATACATCTATCAATTTCTGGAAAACATAACGTTTATAATGCCTTAGCCAGCATAGGAGTTGCTATCAACATGGATATTTCTTTTGAAACTGTAAAGCGCTCCCTTGAGACCTTCAAAAACGCAGAAAGAAGGCTTGAGCTTAAGGGTTACTTCAGAGGGTGCCCCGTTTACGATGACTATGGTCATCATCCAACGGAGATGCTTGCTGTTATGAACACCATCAAAGAACTGTATCCAGATAGACGTATTCTTTTAGTTTTTCAACCACACAGATACTCTAGGACGTTCTATCTTTTCGACAAGTTCTGTGAGGTCTTAAGACAAGCAAGCCCATGTTTCATAACAGAGATATACTCAGCTGGGGAGAAAAACGTATACGGCGTATCCTCTCAAGACCTTGCAAAGGCTTCTGAGTGCATCTACGCTGGAGATAAAGAGAGGCTATTTGAGGCATTAGAAGAAAGCATTGATGAAAACGATGTGATACTCTTTATGGGTGCTGGAAGTATCTCCAAGTGGTGTGAAGAGTTTTTAAACCTTGAAAGGAAATGAAAGGTATATCTGGAAAGGAATGGGTCTTATTGAGTGAGAAGGTAAAGCCCGATAAAGACCTTGAGGAAAAATATGGGCATCTTATAGCCCAGATACTATCCAACAGAAACCTCGATGAAAACATCTTTGACAACAAGCTTAAAAACCTGCTTCCCTATTACACCATTCCCAACATAGAAGAAGGGGCGGAGAGAATAACGAGGAGTATTAAAAAAGGTGAAAGGATAATCATATATGGAGATTACGATGTGGATGGTATAACTGGCAGTGTGATGCTCTATGATTTTCTAAAGAGGGCTGGTGCAAAGGTTTATGCCGTATTCCCAAGCAGGCAAGGAGGCTATGGGCTTAGTAGGGAGCTCGTTGAGGAATTCTCCAACTACGCAAACCTTCTCATAACTGTTGACAACGGAACCACCGCAACCCAAGAGCTAAAAAACTCAAAGATAGAAACCATCATAATAGACCATCACAACCCACACGATGAGATACCAAAGGCTCTGATCATAAACCCTAAGATAGGCAATGTCCCAGATGAACTAAAGGAGGTGTCTTCGGCCACTTTGAGTTTTTACCTCGTTGCCAAACTCAGAAGAGAGTTAAACATAGACTTTGATGTGAGAAACTATCTTTACCTTACCGCCATGGGCACTCTTGCCGATGTGATGCCTCTGAACTACCTTAACAGGATCATCGTATCAAACGGAATAAGGGTGATAAATCATATGATCAAACATAACACTGAAAATTCGTACGGTATAAAGGCTCTTGTGGAAAACATAGGTATAAAGGGGGATATAACGTCTAGGGATATAAGTTTTTCCATAGCACCTCGGTTGAACGCACCTGGAAGGGTCTCCAAAACCATCATGGCTATGAACTTACTTCTTTCAAAGGATGAGAGGACAGCAAGAATGTGGGCAAAGAGGATAGAGGAAGTCAATAGCTATAGGAAGTACCTCTCCGACATAGCCTTTAAAAAAGCCATGAACAGTGTAAAGGGACAGCAGAGCAAAAACTTCTTGGTTGTAAAAATGGAAGAATGGGTAGGAGGGGTTGCTGGTATAGTTGCTGGTAGGCTCTCCAATATACTGTCAAAGCCTTCTGCCGTCTTCTCCATGGGTAAAGAGTTTGCTACGGCCTCTGTAAGGGGTGTTGAGGGATTAAGTATATACGAGGGCATAAAGAAGCTCTCCCATATGTTTGTCAAGTGGGGTGGACATGCAAGCGCAGCAGGCCTTACCATAAGGGTAGAAGATATAGGCAGGTTTGAAAAGTACGTAGATGAGGTTTTTTCAGAGATGAGAAAGGAAGAGCCAAAGCTATACATAGATATACTGCTAGAACCAAAGGAAGTAAAGGAGGACGTTTTGAGGAGCTTGATAAAGTTAGAACCTTATGGGGAAGGCTTTCCAACACCAGTTTTTATGTCGCACCCTTTAAGGGTGGAAAGAGCGGAAGGAAACACAGAGAAGCTTGTTCTGAGGTCAAACCAGGGTGTGCACTTTGTAAGTTACAATCCCAACATAAATAAAAAACTTATCAACTTGGGGTATACGGAGAGAAGGATAGCTTACACAGTGGATGCAAAGAGAAGAGTCTTTAATCTTGTGGATGTTGAGGATAGCTGATGGCGCTTGGAAAAACTCATGAGGCTATAAATCTAATCTTACTACCAGCAGCTTTATACTTGGTACCAAAGGAGTTTTACTTTCCTTTTACGCTTGGATACTTACTGGGAACTTTTTTCTTATCTCCAGACATAGACATAAAACACTCTAAACCATCAAGAAGATGGAAGTATATAAGGTTTATATGGATGCCTTACCAAAAGGGTTCCAGGCATAGAGGTTTCTCCCATATCCCTGTATTTGGTACATTCATAAGACTCTTTTATCTCAACCTGTTGATAGTCTTTATATACTTTATCCTGATAGGTATTCTTAGATATACATACCCTGAGCTTTCCAACATCTTCATCTCTTTTGATACAGTGCTTTCAATAGCAAATAAAGAATCTGCCTTCTTCTTTTTACTCGGGCTTATAGCATCTGAGGTCTTTCATGTGCTTTTAGATATAGCTTCCACCACACTCAAGCGTATCTTATAACCTCCAGTACAAAAAGCCCTTTTCTTTAGCCTCCTTTATGTCATAAACACCTTTTATGTCAAGGAGTATGTAAGGTTTTGTTGTTATGGACTTGTAAAATTCAAGCTGAAAACCTTCCATAAAAAGTCTGTGTTTTACCGCTAAAAGGATACCATCGTAAGGAGCATAAGCTTTTAAGTCCTTGATAAGTTCTATGGCGTACTCGGAGAAGACTTCCTCTGTATCGGCCACTGGGTCGTACACATAAACATCTATATCAAAGTCTTTTAGTTCCTTATATAGCTCGTAAGCTTTGCTGTTTCTTACATCCGGCACATTCTCCTTGAATGTGATTCCAAGTATGGCAAGCTTTGCTTCCTTTACTCTCTTCCCAGCTTTTATAAGGAGCTTGACAGTCTGCTTCGCTATGTAAGAAGGGACCTCCTCGTTTATACTCCTTCCAGCAAGGATAAGATGGGGTACATGGCCGACTTCCAAGGACTTATGGGCAAGGTAGTATGGGTCTACTGGTATACAGTGTCCACCGACAAGCCCAGGCTCAAACCTGAGGAAGTTCCACTTGGTGCTTGCAGCTTCCAAAACCTGCTTTGTGTCCAACCCCATTCTACCAAAGATCATGGCAAGCTCGTTCATAAGGGCTATGTTTATATCCCTCTGTATGTTTTCTATAACCTTTGCTGCTTCGGCAGTCTTTATATCCTTAGCCCTGTACACTCCCGCCTTTATAACTCTTGCGTAAACTGATGCAACAAGCTCAATGGTATGTTCAGTATCTCCAGACACAACCTTTACTACGTTTTCTATAGTATGCTCTCTGTCCCCTGGGTTTACTCTCTCAGGTGAGTAACCTACAAAGAAATCCCTCTTCCAAATCAAACCGCTTTCTTTCTCCAGAATGGGCACACAAACCTCCTCCGTAGCACCAGGGTAGACAGTGGATTCATAAACCACCACAGAACCCTTTTTAAGATTTTTCCCTACAAGAGAGGACGCAGACTTCAAAAAGGATAGGTCTGGGTTTTTGAGCTTGTCTACCGGCGTGGGAACGGCTATGATGATAAACCTAGCCTTATTTATATCCTTCTCGTTGTCCGTAAACTCTATACTTGATGTAAGTATCTCTTCCTTTGGAACTTGGCGAGACCTATCCACACCCAATTTTAATTCCTTTATCCTTTGAGAGTTTTTATCAAAGCCAATGACTTTAAAGTGCTTTGCAAAGGCAAGGGCAAGTGGTAGCCCCACATACCCCAAACCTACAACACACACACTTTCCTCACCTTTAAGAAGACTGTTGAGTTCAAGCATTGTATATAATAATACCAAAGGCGAGGTGCCGGAGTGGACGAACGGGGCGGTCTCGAAAATCGCTGTGGGGCAGTCCCCACCGGGGGTTCGAATCCCTCCCTCGCCGTGTGAGGAGAGAATGAGCTACTTAACGAGAGATATAAAGCCCCACTTCGAAAAAGCCATAGAACCATTGGTACAACTTCTCACAAAGTTGAGAATCAGCCCCAACGCTATAACAATCGCTGGACTTCTCCTTGTAGTCCTTGGTTCTGTATTTTTGTATCTTCAGGAATATCTTATAAGCTTTTTCCTTCTACTTATAGGTGGGCTTGGCGATGCCATCGATGGTACTCTTGCAAGGAAAACCAACCTAAAGAATGATATAGGCTCCTTCTTGGATTCTGTCGTTGATAGATTCTCAGATTCTGCACCATTCATAGCCATAAGCTTAAGCTTAGAAGATAAAACCATTTCCTTCCTCTCTTTACTTGCTCTTATCTTCTCCTATGGTGTGAGTTATACAAGAGCAAAGGCCGAGAGCTTGGGCTATGACCTAAAAGTGGGCCTTTTTGAAAGGACAGAAAGATGGATAGTCTTGCTTGCAGGTATCCTCTTAGGCATAGTTGAAGTTGCTATAACTATCATACTTATAGGTTCTCTCATAACTTTACTCCAAAGGATCTTTACCTTCATAAAGAAGGTGAAGGCTTAAAAGCCCAAGCGAGGGCAAAGGAGTTGTCTAAAGCGTCTTCTTGCAAAGACCAGAAATCTGCTTTGTCTAATATACATGCAGAGAAGCAAGTATTTTAGAAAAAGCATTTCTCCTTAAAAATTATTGTAACGGGCAAGATCTCAGACGGAGCATGTTAAAAATCAAACTTCTTTCTGAACCTTAGCTTGAACTCCTTGGACTTATCAGAGTATACCCTTGCACCCACAGATGTATTTGGAGAAAGTTTCACATCAGCGCCACCATAAGTCTCCTTTGGGTCTTTTACTGTACTCTGCTGATACTCAATGTTCAGCCTTTTTGTAAGGTCCTTAGAAACCTTTGTTTTTACTCCCACCTCACCTGTAGAACTCGTAACTGACGATATGCTCAATTTAACCTCAGTGCCTACAGCCTTTTCCACTCCTTGTATAAGCCTGCTAAACTCTGGAAACTGAGCTATCAAAACGGAAGACAGAGAAAATATACCCTCACCCTCACCACCACCTAGCACTAAAGACGTGATCACTTCCCTTGTCTCTCTGGGTGGTTCTGATCTGACAAGAGCTTTTGGGTTTGAAGTATCCCCCTTTATATCTATCAGTATGTTGTAATCGGGAGAAGGTGACATGAGGCTAACATCTAGCAAAGTCTGTTTTGGGGTAAGCATTAAGCTTCCACTCCTCACATAGAAATCCTTGTTAAAGTATTCCAATGTTCCACCGCTCAGATTTAGTTTTATATTGTAATCTGGTTCGTAAAGCGTGCCAAAGAGGTTTCCTTCTACGTAAGTATATACGTAGCCCTCTGGCATGTTCACTCTCACTGGCTGAGTTGCATATAGCTTTATGTCCATGTTTATAAGCTTGTAATATTCTGGCTTTTCAAGAGGCTTTCCTTTCGTGCTTTTTATGTTTAAATTTACTCCTCTCATGTCCACCCTTGACTTTACGCTTAACCTTCTGTAATCTGTGGTTAGGCTTCCTGAGGTGTTTAAAAAACCACTCATCCTTAGATTCTCCGACCTATAAAGTATTGGAAGATTCTCAGCTTTGAAGGTCAGACCCATAAGTTTTTTATCACCTGTGACCTGAACATTGAGATATGTGTTATTTTCCTTGAAGTTTGCAGAGCCTTCCCATATGTTTCCATCGTAGAGAGCAAACACCTTTCCCTTTAAGGGAAGGGACAAAAAGCGTGAGCGAAGCTCAATATCCTTTGACGAAAAAACTCTAAGCCTGACAAGCTTTTCTCTCTTCTCAAAAGTGTAGTTCAATTGACCCGTTCCATAGGTGAGAACCCTGCTCTTGAAAAGAGTCATAAGCTCCCCCAAATTTACACTGCCAGCTGAGCTTATAAAGATCCCTCTGTCCTTTTGATAGAGTATCTCCGATGAGGCTTTTATGCTTCCTGAAAAGAGTATGTTAGGAAAGCTGACCTGCCACTTTTCTACGCTGTAAGTGCCCTGTGAAGCTTCTACCTGTAGGAGGTCGCTTGAGTTTGCTTTTACAGTAGCACCTTTAAACTCTATACTCCCATATCTGTCAGAACCTTCAAGAAGGATACCACCAACCGATACGTTTAGAAAACCTACCTTAGTAGAAAAGCCCTTTACCTCTCCCCTGATTTTTCCAGAGGACATATCCAAGCTTGCGTCTATAGGAATTGTGTACGTTTCATACCTTCCTTTACCTTCAACATGGGCTGAGAGGTCCTTCCCCTTCCCATGCGCCGTGTATGAATGGTCCAAAGCGTACTGCTTTTCATCCATCCTGTAATCCCCATCTATGGAGTAGTAACCTTCTGTTAGATGATATTTAAACTCTCCCTTTGCATGGTCATGTATTGAGTAGTAGGCTTTCAAAAGACCCTTCTCTACTGTCCCCCTTATCTTTGCATGAGACACTGTAAGGTCTCCCCTTCTTACGTTGCTAATGTCCAGCGAAAATATACCGCTAAGCTCCCTCTCCTTATAAAGGTCAAACTTGGATCGGAAAGATAGGCTAATTCCATCCTTTGAAAGGTTTCCATCTAAACTACCCAAAGCTTTGATCCTATCAGCGTACAAGTCAAGCCTTAAACTGCCATTCAAGCCATAGAATTCATAGCCGTTGAAAACTGAAGAAAAGCCATCAAAGTTCAAATTTCCACTAAAGCTCCTATCTTTATAGGATCCTTTCCCCTCCCCCTTAAAGCCAACTCCGTTGAAAGAAACATCGTAAAAACTATCTTTCAGGTTTAAACTAAAGGATAGGTCTTCTATGGGTACATTCCTATAAAAAATCTTTGTAAGCTTTCCCCTCCCAGAAGTGGAAAATCCTCCGTCTTTATAAGAGATTCCTCCCATGTAGTCAACATAGAAAGAAACATCCCTGTTTGAGTAAGGAAACATGTAAAGGGAGATATTTCCCTCTAAGTTCTTATCCAAAAATCGACCGGATACGGAGACATAGGCTGGGTCTGCTAAAAAAAGGTAAAATTTTCCCAGAATACCCTTTGAATAATCAAGGAAGACATCTAAGCTAACCTTCTTGAAGCTCCTATCCAAAAGGAGAAGGTTGTTGGAAAAACCAGTAAGAGAGACCCTCCTTTCTTTTAACCATACGGTCAGACTTCCAGAGAGAAGGGAGTATACTGGATTCTCTATCCCCAAAATCCCTCTATCTACAGGAAAGTCCACGAATTTTACATGGAGCTTTTCCTCTGGGCTCATGAGATAATCTACTAAAGCGTAGGTTTGTCCGCTGCTGATCTTTGCTTTCATGATCTTTTTCTTTCCAAAGACCACTTGGAAACTACCTTCAGCCCTAACATTGTAAAAATCTTTTCTTCCCTTGACCAAAACCTCAGATGTGTAAGCTTCAAAACTTATGTTCAGGGATGTGTAGTTCAATTTACCCCTACCCTTAACGTTTATATCTTCTATGCTGACCGTGTTGTCGCTGTGTCCTTTTATAAAACCCTCCGCTTGAAAGCTTCCTTCCTTTCCTTTCCATACTCCTTCCCCTTCAAAGAAGTAATCATCCCCAGATACTAAAACATCGTCAACGAAAAATCTTCCTTCAGATACATGAGCCCTTTTCAGAAATACGTATACCTGATGATGTGTATACATGTGCATGTAGAATGCACGAGACCAGTCCATGGACGCAAGTTTACCCTTTGAAAGCTTAGCTCTTCCCACAAAGACTGTTGTACTTTCCTTGTGTGGTATACTGTTTAAAGAAACGTACACACTATCCACCTTCACATTTATCTTCTCTGCAAGCTTTGCAAGCTGTGTGAAATCGTAGTCAAATGGCTCTTCGGAGATTGATCTGCTAATTTCCAGAACATGAACGCTTTCCACATACAGTTCTTCTGGTTTGAGCTTCACATTCCTTAAGTTTATAAAAAGCGACCCACCTTTTAGGTTTGGTATATAAAGAAGGGAATGCTCTAACCTTAGCTCCCTATCCTTCAAACTGATCCCAATGCCTTCTAAATCTATCTCTATCCCCCTCGTAAGCATATAGGGTTTGAGAAAGACAAAGTAAACAAAAAGTAAAAAAAGGAAAAGGTATCCTACATACTTCAACTATCCTCCTCAATCAAGCCCATGCATCTTTAAGTTTTCCTTTACTTTGCGTAGCAACTCAGGTGGGTTATTTATAGGGTACTCAAGCTCACTAATGACTTCATCAGCCGTCCTCCCTTTTATATAAACGCCAGAGAGCTTCTCCTTTATTTCCTCCGGGTTTCTTATAGGAAAATCTACACCCTTTATCTTTCTTAGCATGATATACGCCCAGGGTACATCTAAGGCGTAGGCTATCCTCTCGCAGTATTCTAAAAACATCTTTGGTTCTTCATGCCCCTCTTTTATGAGTTTGTAAGCTATCTTGGCAAGTCCACCTGCTGTATGAACCCTGAGCTCTTTTTTCTCTTCCTCTATGAGCTCTTCTAACCTCTTTAGCTTCTCCAATGTAGCTACCGGGTCTGACCTTAGTATGTTTCTCACAGTTTGTTCAGTGAGCCCTACCTTTTGAGCTATATCCTGCTCGCTCTTGAAGTACTCCTCTCTTAGTACAACGACGTAAGCAGCTCTCACAAGGGAAGGAAGCCAAGTGAGAGTTCTAAATTCTGTGAGTTTAGAAAATCCACCCAAAAGGTCAATGGCTCTCAAGAAGACCCTTGAAACTAGAATATCAAGATCATGCTCTACGGGCTTTAATTCAATCATAGGCAACCTCCTTTTTTATTACATTATTATATCCCCCACACTCGGCGTATTATTATACATATGGAAGCACGTATCAAAGATTATTATCAGATCTTAGGAGTTAGTAAGAATGCCACAAAGGAAGAAATAAAAAGGGCTTACAGAAGGTTGGCAAAGGAGTATCACCCAGATATAAACCCCGATGAAGGTGCACCAGAGAGGTTTAAGGATATAAACGAAGCCTACCATGTCCTTTCGGATGATGAAAGAAGGAGTGAGTATGACAGAATACTTCAAAGTGGCGATGAGAGAAGCTACAGAGACTTTATGGAGTATGTTCAGGATTTATTGACAAGCATATGGCAAGGCATGAGATCATCCCCAAGGCCCAAAAGGGGCGGAGATGTAAGGTTAAAGGTGGCGTTCACCCTTGAGGAAGCTGCCTTTGGATGCGAAAAGGAGATAATTTATGAAAGGTGGACAGACTGTCCTACCTGTGAGGGAAGGGGGTTTGTTGGCAAGCCAGAAAAAGTTTTATGTCAGGCATGCGAAGGTACGGGGAGGAAGGTAAGTGGTATTTTTAACTTTCCAAGGCCCTGCTCCGTATGCAAAGGTAGGGGATACATATTAAAAAATCAATGTCTCTCTTGCAGTGGGAGGGGAAGAGTGGCAAAACAAACCACCATCAGGGTAAGCGTCCCCCCTGGTACTGACGAGGGAGATGTGCTCAAAGTCCCTCAGAAGGGACACATGGGAGAGAGAGGGGGACCCCCAGGAGACATGTACATAAGGGTTGAGCTCAAACCTCATCCAATTTTTAGGAAAGTTAGCTCTGACCTTTACTTGGAGAAGCTTATCTCCTTCCCTTTAGCTGTCTTAGGTGGTGTAACAAGGGTAAAAGCCTTGGACGGCACTGAGCATGAAGTTTTTATACAGCCTGGGTGTGAGTGCGGCTCTACAAAAAGGCTTCAAGGCCTAGGTTTTCCCTCTTATGGTAAAAGCGGTGATATGGTCATAACGTTTAGAATAGAAGTTCCCAAAAACTTGAGCCATGGCATGAAAATACTCTTAGAAAAAATGGCAAGAGAAATGGGAGAAGAGGGTATAAACTACCAGCAATCTATGCTGGACAGAATACGTGGTCTATTTAAGCTTTAGACAGCCTTTTTACACCAAGATAGTCTCCTATTCCAAGACGATTCCACAGCAAGTTCAGAAGTTCAATAAAAACGTACGCAGTTGTCTCTGCATCATCTAAGGCCCTGTGTAACCTTCTGTAATGTATGTTGAAGTGGTCTGCCAGGTCTTTTAAAGAATATCTCTTGAGCTCCGGCAGTATATTCTTTGCCAAGTTCAGAGTACATATATGTGGATGTTTAAACTTTCTGTTGTAAAGTATTCTGTGATGTTTTTCTATAAAGGCAATGTCCTTCTCTATATTGTGGCCTACTATTATGCTATCACCAACAAACTTCAGAAATTGGGGAAGAACTTCGTATATGTCTGGCTTTCCAACGACCATGGCGTTGGTTATACCAGTTAACTTAGTTATTTTTTCTGGTAGAAAATAGCCAGGGTTTATAAGAGTAGAGAAACGTTCTGTTATCATACCACCTTCGACCCTCACGCATCCGAGTTCAATAATATCCGATAACTTTTCATCAAAACCTGTAGTTTCTATGTCAACACTCACAAAAACGCTCTCAAGAAGCATATCCCTCATAGAATATAAATCTATATGAACCTGCACGAATTGATAAGGGACCTTAAAAGAGCCTCAGAGGAAAAGGCTGTTCTCGTAGAAGGGAAAAGAGATTTAGAAGCTCTCAAGAGGTTAGGTATAAAAAATGTCTACGTTATAGCCGGGAAAAGGCTCACTGACCTTCCAGACCTTTTGGAAGGCTTTAAGGAGGTTATCCTGCTTTTTGACCTTGATATGCACGGTGAGAGAATAAACAGAAGAGTCAAAGACATACTGTCCTCTCAGGGATATATTTTAATAGAAGAGTTTAGAGAGAGGTTAAGGCATACGGACATACTTTTTGTGGAGGAGTTGTATGAAAAAGTCAGAGATTCTGGCTATGGTTCTGGTTCAGGATAGGCTTATAAGGTTAAACCTCAGTCTCCTTGAGGGACTCTTACGCGAGATAAAGGCAGATGTAGAAGAGAGTAAGATATTAGCCGATGAATGCTTAGAAGGAAGAGAGAGGGAACTCTATGATAAGGCTCTACTTCTCATTGAAGAAGTTTTACTTTTAAAGATGTCTGAGGTTATGGACCACATATACGACCTCTATGAAATATTCAACTTTGATATAACATTTCTGGCCTCACTGCCGGAAGAGATAGAGAAGGAAATTGAAAGGCTTGATGCCCTGAGTTCCATAAACACAAAACTCGAGCTCATATTGTCTGCCATAGATGAACTCCTCCTTTTTGAGAGTGAAAGTGAGAAGCTAAAGACAATACTCACACCCTTTAGAATTTACAGAGAGGTTATAGACCACTCTATAGCCTTCAATAAGAAGATGAATAACCTTAGCTTTCAAAGCTCCTGAAGGAGTTCAAGAGCTTTCTTTGCTGATAGCTGTTCTGCCTCTTTCTTGTTGCTTCCTTCCGCATAGGTCCTTATATCTCTCACCGAACACTCGACTTTAAACTTTTTACCATGCTCCGGACCACTGACTTCAACAACTCTGTAAGTAGGTCTCTCTCTCCATCTCTTTTGAGTTATCTCCTGAAGGAGGGTCTTGTAGTCCTTTTTATACTCTGTCTGTACTGCCATTTTGCATATCCTATCCTTGTACAAACTATAGAAGAGAGACCTTGTAAGGTTTAAGTCTCTACCAGTATCTATGTAAATGGCTGCCCAAAGGGACTCAAAAGAATCTCCCAGAATGGATACGTTTGATTTGAGCTTTCCCCTTTTTCCACCAACAAGTAAGTAGTTTTCAAGGCCAAGTTCATAGGCAAGCTGGTACAAAAATTCTTCGCTTACAAAAAAGGCTTTCATAGGTGCCAGCTCCCCTTCCTTTGCATCAGGAAACTCTGATACGAGAAGGTCAACCACAAAGAGGTTTATGAGAGAATCACCGAGAAACTCAAGAGTCTCATAACTTTTCACCCTCTTTTCCATGGCATAAGATTTATGCGTTAGAGCCTGCTTGAGTAAACTCTTATCCCTGAAAGTATAACCTATCTTCTTCTCAAGCTCATCATAACTTTCTGAATAGGAGGCAAGCATTAGTCCCACCAAAGCCAAAGGAGTTAGAAAGGGCAACTCTTATGTCCTTCTTGACACATTTATTGGGTGTGTAATCAAGGTCACAGTCTGGGTCAAACTTCTCAAGGTTTATAGTTGGTGGTATTACACCCTCTTGTATTGTCTTCACAGTAGCAACGGCTTCAACAGCACCAGCAGCACCAAGAAGATGCCCTATCATAGATTTGTTTGAACTTATCTTCAACTTATAAGCATGCTCACCAAAAAGATTCTTTATAGCCAAGGTTTCGGATTTATCGTTTAGTGGCGTGGACGTTCCGTGAGCGTTTATATAATCCACATCCTCAGGTCTTATCCCACCATCCTCAAGAGCAAGCTTCATGCACATGTATGCACCCTCTCCATCTGTACATGGAGCGGTTATATGATAGGCATCGTCCGTTGCAGCATAGCCTATTAGCTCGGCGTAGACCTTTGCACCCCTTGCTTTGGCATGCTCGTATTCCTCAAGCAGAAGTATACCAGCACCCTCACCCATAACAAAGCCATCTCTTTCTGCATCAAAGGGCCTTGAAGCCTTCTTTGGTTCATCGTTCCTTGTCGACAGAGCTTTCATGGAAGCAAAGCCTGCTATGCCTAGGGGGGTTATTGCACTCTCACAGCCTCCAGCCAAAGCTACATCTATATCACCTCTCTGGATCAGCCTCATGGCATCACCAATAGAATGATTTCCAGTTGCGCAGGCAGAGACAACGCAGTAGTTTGGCCCCTTAAAGCCAAATCTTATGGAGATCAAACCAGAAGCCATGTTGGATATACCGTAGGGTATAAAGAAAGGAGAAACCCTTTTTGGACCCTTCTCCATGAGAACCTTCTGTTGCTCCTCTATATCTCTGAGACCGCCTATACCAGTGCCTATGATAACACCAACTCTGAATGGGTCAAACTTACTCTCTAAAAGACCACCATCCTTGACAGCTTCCTCGGCAGCAACAACAGCATACTTGATAAAATCTGAAACCCTTTGGATATCCTTCTTATCAAAGTGTTTTTCTGGCTCAAGGTCTTTTACCTCAGCAGCTATATGAACTGTAAGGCCAACTTCTATTGGGTCAAACCTCTTTATAATATCAACACCGCTTACTCCTTCTATCAGGTTTTTCCAAAACTTCTGAGTTCCAGTACCTATGGGCGAGACTACGCCCAATCCAGTAACCACTACCCTGCGCATCAGTCTTTTACTTTCTCCTTTAGATAGTTAAGAACGTCCCCAACTGTCCTTATCTTTTCGGCATCCTCATCCGGTATTTCTATACCAAATTCCTCTTCAAATGCCATGATGAGTTCTACAACATCAAGAGAATCAGCTCCCAAGTCTTCCACAAACTTGGCCTCTGGCTCAAGTTTATCAACCTCAACACCCAGCTGATCAGCTATTATACTTTTAACCTTTTGTTCTAAGTCCATTTTTTATTACCTCCTTCAGGATAGTTTTATTATATTATACAACAGTTAGCTCGCAATAAACCAAGTAGTGACTTCCTCTCCTCTATTGGAATAGAGGAGCTTCCCTTTCTCAGGGCATAGATTACTGCCTATGCCAGACAGGTTTACATAGTTTTTGACATTTTCAAAAAGCCTCTCTATCAGCTTGAGTTCCTTCTCTGTTAGAGTTAGCCACTCCTCTTCTACCTTGCCAGTGCTAGCGGTCAACAACAAGCATAGGCGTTGAAAGGATATTTTTTTATCCTTTCGGTTATTCCACCTATGCCCTACCAAACCATCCTTCTTGTTAAGCTTGTCTATCTATGCTGTTTTCTCTTTCTGTTTGTAACATACTACATGCATATAATATCCATCTGCTTTCCTTAGTAAAAAACCCATTGGCTATCTCCATATCTTCCGTTATCTGTCTCAATCCCAAAACTCTGAAAGAGCCTATGCCTTGTATCTTTACCCGTTATCCAATATTGCTTGAGAGGAATAGAGTTTACTCTGCTTTTGAACTTTAGCTTGCCTACCTTGTTTCCATTAGCTTTGTTTAATCTGTGAACCAAGCACTTTGAGTTCTCTTTTCTCAAACCGTTCTCTTACCTTTATTTCAACTTCTTTAATATCCTTTGTTGAAAGGTCAGTCCTACTTACATCAGCAACAAGCCAGTTGTATAGCCACTTTGCCTCTTATATTATAATGCTATTCATCTCTCCTTTGAAAAGGAGAGCCTTCTTGCAAATGTTTCGTAAAATATTCTTATGCATTACACAGTAAAAGGGAAAGAGACAAAGCTCATCTTGAGCGAAGAAGAGATAAAAAAGAAGGTTAATGAACTGGCCAAGTCCATAGAGAAAGACTTTGGAGAACCTTTTATCGTCATAGGTCTCCTTAAGGGTTCTTTCATATTCCTGGCAGACCTTGTGAGATGCTTTGACCTTCCTGTGAAGATAGATTTTATGTGGGTTTCGAGCTATGGGGAAAGCATGGAAAGCTATGGACATGTCAGAGTTCTTAAGGATATAAGCATCAACATAGAAGGGAAAAAAGTACTTTTGGTTGATGACATCCTTGACACAGGTTATACACTAAAAGAGATAGTTGATATCCTAAAAATAAAGGAGCCGGATGTACTAAGGACTTGTGTGCTCCTTGACAAGAAGGAGAGGAGAAAGGTAGAAATTTGGGCAGATTATGTAGGTTTTGAAGTTCCAGACATGTTCCTGATAGGGTATGGATTGGATTGGGACGAGGAAGGTAGAAACCTAAGAGGAGTTTACGCAATTGTTCCTTGACCTTTTACGTTTATCAATTATACTTTATTCACTATGAGTAGAACAGTTGATAAAAAGAACCGTTGCTCCTTTTGTGGAAAGTCACAGGATGATGTGCTTATTCTTATAGCAGGACCAAATGATACTTTCATCTGTGACAGGTGTGTGGAGACATGCAACACCGTAATAAAAGAGCAGAAAAAACAGTACAGCCAACATAGCCTTTCTACCATACCCAAACCTGAAGAGATAAAACTCTTCTTGGACGAGTACGTTATAGGCCAAGAGAGAGCAAAGAAGATACTATCGGTGGCCGTTTACAACCACTATAAGAGGGTAAAAGCCAAAAGCATGGGTTTCAACTTTGACGACGTGGAGATAGAAAAGAGCAACATACTCTTAATAGGACCCACTGGCTCTGGGAAAACTCTTCTGGCAAAGACCCTTGCCAAAATACTCCAAGTGCCCTTTGCCATATCGGATGCTACAAGCCTTACTGAAGCTGGTTATGTGGGTGAGGATGTGGAAAATGTTCTCACACGCCTTTTACAGAACTGTGGGTACGATGTGAAGCTCGCCCAGATGGGAATAGTTTACATAGACGAGATAGATAAGATAGCCAAAAAGTCTGGTATAAATCCATCTATAACCAGGGATGTATCGGGAGAAGGAGTGCAACAGGCCCTTTTAAAGATCATAGAGGGAACAGTGGCAAATGTTCCACCACAGGGGGGAAGAAAGCATCCTCACCAAGAGTTCATACAGATAGACACAACAGATATACTCTTCATATGCGGTGGAGCCTTCGTTGGGTTGGAGGATATCATAAGAGCTAGGCTTGGTAAATCTAAAATAGGGTTTGAGTCATCCGTATCTGGTAGGGAAAGTAAGAAGAACATCTTACATCTGATAGAGCCAGACGACCTTATACATTATGGGTTAATACCTGAGTTTATAGGAAGGTTGCCCGTTGTGGCTGTACTCGATGAGCTCACGGAGGATGAGCTTATGATGATACTGACAGAACCTAGGAACTCTCTGACAAAGCAGTATAAGAAGCTTTTTGAAATGGATAACGTGAAATTGGAGTTTACAGAGGAGGCTCTAAGAGAGATAGTGAAAGAGAGCATAAACAGAAAAACTGGTGCCAGAGGGCTAAGAGCTATAATGGAAGAGATTATGACAGATGTTATGTTTGAAATACCTTCAGCCAGAAATGTTAAGGAGGTTATAATTGACAGAGATGTGGTAGTAAGAAAAATAAAGCCCAAGTATGTTTACAGAGAAGCCGTATGAAAATGGATTATAATGTAAACAGGAGGAGATTATGAAAAAAATCGCATTTATGGTACTCTTCATAGGCAGTCTTTCCTTTTCCGAACAGAAGTTTGCATGCATCGACCCAGGCAGGATACTGTCCGAATCTAAATCCGTTGCCCAGGCTCAAGAGCAGCTCAGGAGTAAGGTTCAAGAGTATCAAAAGAAACTTGATGAAAAACAGAAAAGACTCGAAGAGCTGAAAAAACAGATAGAGAGCAAGGGCATAAGCCAGAAAGCAAAGGAGGAAAAGATAAAAGAGTATCAAAAGGTTGAAGCTGAGGGGATGGAACTCCAGCAGAAGGCTCAGAAAGAAGTATCTGAACTGAAGAGCAAATTAGAGGAGGACATTCTTGTTAAGGTAAGAGGCATAGCTGAAGATATAGCAAAAGCAAAGAGCTACACTGGCATCTTTGACTGCAGCGCCTTGATCTACAAACAACAAGACATGGATATAACGAGCGATGTGATAAGCAGCTTAGACAAGAGTAAATGAGACTTGGAAATGTGGCTAGGGTTTTAAAGGGTAAACTCTTTGGGGATGAAAGCTCTGAAGTCTCTGGTGTATCATCTGTAGAAAAACCCAAACCAGGGACTCTTGTCTTCTGTACAAGCATGGATGCGGAAAGGTTAAAAGATGTAAAAGATGTTGTGCTGGTAGTTGATAGAGAGGTAGAACATCCAAACTTTTTAGTTGTTGACGATGTCAGGCACGCTCTCGCCGTGTGCTTAAACCTCTTTTACCCAGAAGACCATCCTGTGGGTATATCCGAAAAAGCATACATTGACGAGGATGTGGAAGTAGGCCAAGGTGTTTACATAGGTCCCTTTTCTTACATAGGCAGAGGGGTAAAGCTTGGTAATGGGGTAAAAGTTTATCCCTTTTCCTTTATTGGAGACCGTACGGTCGTAGGTGATGAGAGCGTTATATTCAGCGGAGTTCACATATATCCAAAGAGTGTAATAGGTAAAAGGGTCAGAATACACAGTGGGGCTGTGATAGGCGCGGACGGTTTTGGGTACTACATAGGAAAAGAGGTCGTGCTTAAGCTCAACCACATTGGAAACGTTATAGTAGAGGATGATGTAGAGATAGGAGCCAACACAACCATAGATAGGGCAATGTTAGATGAGACCGTTATAGGAAGGGGGACAAAGATAGACAACTTGGTAATGGTTGGGCACAACTGCAAGGTGGGGGAGAGAAATATAATCGTATCTCAATGCGGTTTATCTGGAAGCGTCAAGACGGGAAGGAATGTGATGCTTGCTGGCCAGGTAGGTGTGGCAGACCACGTGAACATAGGAAACAACGTTAAAGTCTCGGCAAAATCTGGAGTCGCCAATGATTTAGAACCTGATAAGATTTACGGTGCGAACCTTCCAGCTATAGAATGGGTAAGGTGGAAGAGGATATACCTTTACCTTCTTAAACTTCCAGAGTTGTTCAAGGAGAAGAGAGAATGAGGATAAGGATAGCTCATAGCCCAGATTCTGACGATGCTTTTATGTTCTATCCTTTGGTGGCTGGAGAGATAAAAGCGGACGGTTTTCAGATAGAGCATGTGCTGAAGGATATAGAAACTTTGAACGAGGAAGCTCTAAAGGGTACTTATGAGGTTTCAGCCATATCCTTCCATGCTTATCCTTACGTTTCTGATAAGTACCTTGTTCTTCCAAGCGGTGGAAGCGTAGGCGATGGTTACGGTCCCATTCTTGTAGCAAAGGACAGACTAGAAAGCATAAGGGGTAAAAGGATAGCAGTTCCAGGAAGGCTCACTACCGCTTACTTAGTTCTTAAACTATATGAACCAGACTTTGAAGAGGTAGTAGTACCCTTTGATAAGGTAATGGATGAGGTAGAATCTGGAAGAGTAGACGTGGGCCTTATTATACACGAAGGGCAGATAAGCTACAAAGAGAGAGGTCTTGAAAAAGTTCTGGACCTTGGAGATTGGTGGAAAGATGAATTTAACCTTCCTCTCCCCCTTGGATGCAACATAGTAAGAAAGGACTTAGGAAGAGATGTAATAAAGAGAATAGAGAAACTTATGAGGGAGAGCGTGGAGTACGCTTTATCCCATATGGAGAAGGCATTGGTCTATGCAAGAGATTACGCAAGGGAGATAAAGGAGAGTGAGGAAAAAACAGAAAGGTTTGTCAGAATGTATGTGAATCAAAAGACTGTAGATTATGGAGAGGATGGGAGAATAGCTGTAAGGTTTTTGCTCAGCCTAGGTAGGGAAAGGGATATAATAAAGGTTGATTTTCCAGACGTGATGTTCTCCGATGAATTTGAATTATAATTTTAGTTGAGTCCCCGTAGCTCAGAAGGATAGAGCGCGAGATTCCTAATCTCGAGGTCGGCGGTTCGATTCCGCCCGGGGACGTTTAAGTGCCATGGAGATGATAGTACTGGAGGGAAACCTTTTGGATGTTGATGTGGATGTTATAGTTAACCCTGCCAATTCACTTGGATACATGGGTGGCGGTGTGGCAGGTGTAATAAAGAAGTACGGCGGTAAAGATATAGAAAAGGAGGCTATGCTCAAAGCTCCAATACCTGTTGGGTCTGCTGTGCTCACTACAGCCGGAAAGCTCAAATTCAAAGGAGTTATACACGCTCCAACGATGGAAGAGCCATCCATGGAAACAACAGAACAAAAGGTTAGAAAGGCTGTTCTTGCAGCCTTAGAGCTTGCTGATAATATGGGGTTTAAAAGCATAGGCATGCCAGGTATGGGGACCGGTGTAGGTAGGCTTCCAAAGAAGACGGCGGCAAAGGCAATGATAGAAGAGATAAAAGCTTTTATACCACTAAGTCTAAAGAAGGTTGTGCTTGTGGACATAGATAGAGAGCTTGTAGAAGAGTGGAAGAGCTTACTATCCCCTTAGTTGGGTTATACTGAAGTGTATGGTTAGAGGAAGCATACCCTCGCAAGAGAGGTTTTTCTCCTTTCAGGATTCTGAAAGGCTCAGGTTCTTTTTCCTAAAGTCCTGCGAGGTTTTTAGAGACTATAAGTTTGTTATGCTCCCCTCTGTGGAGATGTATGACCCAGAGGTCTATACCGATTCTTATAAACCAGTAGTGATAGGCACTGGTGCAGATGGTGATATACTGAACTTGAGAGCAGACTGGACAATAAGCTTGGCCAGGTTCCTGTCGAGCATAAAACATTTAGAGCTTCCCATAAAGGTATACTATTGGGGCAACGTTTTCTCTTCCACTGGAGATATGGAAAGGTTTCAGACAGGCATAGAACATCTGGGGACGGAAGATACAGATGCGGAGGTTGTGCAAACAATATCGGAGTACTTAAAAGCCTGTGGGGTAGATGATTTTGTCGTGAGCGTTGGTCATATGGGTATAGTAAGCAAAATGGTTAAAGAACACAACTACGAAGAAAGACAAGGGTTAATTAAAGCTCTTTATGAGAAAAACTTTTCCCAACTTGAACCATACCCATCCATAAGAGACCTTCTTTACTTTCAAGGGGACAAAAGTATGGTGGAGAGTTTTTGTGAGAAAAGACCAGAGTTTGAAAAGGAATGTTCTGAACTGCTTAGGCTTTCTAAAGCTCTGAAAGGTATAGAGATAAGCTTTGACCTCTCAGAAATTAGACTTCAGAACTACTACACGGGTCTTATCTTTGAGTTCTTTCATCCAAACGTCGGTCATCCAATAGCCGGTGGCGGTAGGTACGATAAGCTTTACAGTCTTTTTGGGAAAGATATAAAAGCGGTTGGCTGTGCTGTCTACTTGGACAGGCTCTTGTAAGCTTATAAAAGCTTCTCCTTGAGCTTTTCCAACTGGCTCAGCTTTTCCCAAGAGAGATCTTCCTTACCAAAGTGACCGTAACATGCCGTTTTTTTGTAAATGGACTTTCTAAGGTCTAGGAAGTCTATGATCTTTTTGGGTCCAGTGGGAAATATTTCCAATATAGCTTCTTTTATTCTCTCCTTTTGTATACTCTCCGTACCGTAAGTATCTATATCGAAGGCTATTACATCACTTACTCCAAAGGCATAAGCCATCTGAACCATACATTTGCTTGCAAATCCTCCAGCCACAACATGCTTTGCTATCATCCTGGCAAGGTAAGAAGCAGACCTGTCTGTCTTTGTAGGGTCTTTACCGGAGAAGGCACTTCCTCCAGAGTAAGCAACATCTCCGTATGCATCTGAGACTATCTTCCTACCAGTCTGACCAACATCTGCCACAGGACCACCAAAAACAAACCTACCAGATGGGTTTATTAAGACCCTAGTTTCCTTTCTTAACATGCTCTGTGGAACTACCTTTTTTATAACCTCCTCGTGTATGAACTCCCTTAGATTATCCATGAATATATCGGGGTCATGCTGAGCAAAAACAACCAAGTCTTTGACAAACAATGGCTCTGAGTCCTCATAGACAACCGTTACAAGGACTTTGCCATCTGGTCTTAGGAAAGGTGCCCTACCAGACTTTCTAACCTCTGAAACTTTTTTTGAGATACTGTGAGCGAGAGTTATGGGAAGGGGCATAAGGCTCTCTGTCTCAGTGCATGCATACCCTACAACAGTTGCAGTATCTCCTGCTCCTTCGGAAGATATACCTAAAACTATCTCAGGGCTTTGTTCCTCTATAGAAGTTATAACAGCCGACACATCAGCATCAAAGCCGTACTCAGGCTTGTTGTACCCAACTTCCTTTATGGTATTCCTCACAACTGCGGGTATGTCCACGTAGCTTTCTGTGGAAACATGCCCACACACAAAGGTCATACCTGAAATGAGCATAACCTCAAGGGAAACCCTGCTGTAAGGATCCTTCCTTATGAACTCATCGAGCAGAGCATCGGCGATCAGGTCCGCCAGCTTGTCTGGATGCCCCTCCATTGGAGATTCAGCCATCTTGACCTGTCTGCTCATGCTTGTATTATACCAAGAGTTGAGACAAGACCCCTTACGATCTTATCCCTTGAAAACTTCTCTTTGAAAAGATGGAGGGAGTTTTTAGAAAAGGACTCCCAATTTTCTAAGGCTATGAGCATCTTCTCGTATAGGTCCTTTACATCCCCACCTTTGAAAACACAACCGTTGAATCCATCAACGACCGCCTCCTTTATCCCTCCTACATCTGAAACAACCAAAGCACAACCGCAAGAAAGAGCCTCTACAGCAACTCTTGGGAAAGCTTCCGTTTCTTTTGAAGGTACAACGCATACGTGAGAGAATTGATAGTACCTTTCAACATTCTGCACGTAGCCAGTGAAAAGGACCCTATCCTCCAGATCTCTCTCTCTTACAAACTTCTCAAGCTTTTTCTTCATCCTTCCTTCCCCAACAAAGAAGCATCTCAGAGAATCTTTCTTCTCCAAAAGCATGAGAAAAGCCTCCAAAAGGTCAAAGACCCCCTTCCCTTCGTCCAGCTTTCCCACAAAGAGGAAGTTCACAGAATCCTTAGGCTTTTCCCTCCAAAAGAACCTCTCCTCATCAACAGTATTGTATATAACCTTTATTCTCTTAGGGTCTACGCCTTCTTCTATCAGATTGTTCTTGACCTGATGGCTGACGGCAAAGAAAAAGTCCACATAGGGAAAGATGAACTTTCTTACCGTCCACTCTTTCATTCTCTCCATATGTCTAAAGAAAACAACCCTTGTACCAGAAAGCTTGGCAGATATCAAAGCGTTTGCATACTCTTTTCCGTTGTTGGCCACTAAAAAATTTGGCTTTTCTTCTTTCAGAACGCGCATCAACCTGTATGTGCTCATAAGGGCTAAACTGTTTGGAAAAGATATATAGTACTTCTTAACTCCCTGTGTGTGTCTGTCAACATAGGAGTTTTTGGCTGTCAAAAGGATAACATCCACACCTTCCCTTTGGAGTTCTTTTACCATCTGCACTGTGTGTATCTCAGTACCGCCAAACTTGGGATTTGGGTTCCCATTGAGCCATGCTATCTTCATAGAAGTACCTTAAGCAGAAACTTGGGTAAAAGGTCATTCCCAAACACGGTAACCCTTCTTATCTCAAAAAGGTTTGGACTTTCTTCGTACTTACCAGGTTTTGTTGTAAAGGCCATTCTGTAACCTGCCTCCATAACCATATCTCTTATTCGCTCGTTGTAATCACCGTATGGGTAACAAAAGCTTTTTACTTCTACACCAAGCTTGTCCTCAAGGATTTTCTTAGAAGATTCTATCTCTTCTTTCGCCTCAGCAATGGATAGCCTGGAAAGGTAAGGATGAGACACAGTATGAGAACCTACCTCCATTCCCATTGACAAGAGCTCCCTTATGTGCGACCACTCCATGATGGGCTTTTTAACGTTGACTCTTTCATAGTCCCACAGATTGAACTTTCCTATTAGCCCTACTGGAACGAATAAAAGGGCTGGAACCCTATTGGATTTAAGCACTGGAAAAGCATTCTCCCAAAAATCCATATAAGCGTCGTCAAAGGTGAGCAAAAGACTCTTTGATACTGCCTTTCCACTTAAAAGTTCATCGCTTTTTACAAAGCTGTAGCCAAAGAACCTGAGCAAAAGGATCTGCCTGCTGAGCTGTAATGGCTTGACATAAAGGGTTTTAAGCTTTGCTCCCTTTGGAGCCTCACCTACGTTGTGATAGGTGAAAACTTTCATGCCAACCTCCCCTCTACCATGTAATCTATCAGCTCCTTTGCTGTCCTGAATCTTTTTTTGTAATCGGTATCAAGCATTATCCTTATGATCTCCTGCGTTTCATGAGATATTCCAGCGGGCATAGAGTACTCTACCATCTTATTCCTTCTTAGCTTCTCTTTCTTGTCCACATCATCAAAGGGGTCTCTACCCATGAGCATAAAGTAAAGGACGCAACCAAGTGAAAATATATCACTGCTCCTGTGTATTTCACCGTAGAAGACCTCGGGAGCTATGTATCCAAGCGTACCCTTTACGTCTAAAACATGGCTACTCCCCCTTATCCTAACGAGCCCAAAGTCTCCTAGCTTCCAAACTATATCCTTGAGAATCTTTTTACCAAAGACGTTCTCTGGTTTTATATCACCGTGTATATAACCCCTTCCGTGTAAGAATTCAAGCCCCCTTGCTATATGAACAAGGATTTTAAGAGCTTCCCTCTCGCCGACCCAACCCTTACTTAGAACGTAATCTTTTAGGTCTCCAGCATCCATAAACTCATACAGAACGTAAAGTTCGTTCCTGTCCTTCTTGTAAAGGTAGCTCTGCATGGACACTATATGGGGATGGTTGAAAAGTAGCAATGTTTGAACCTCTTTCCAAAGATAGGGTAAAACCTCAACATCCCTTGCCACCTTTAGAGCCATGACCCTTCCCTTGTATCTTCCTCCTAACACCTTAACCTTATAAACATTACCAAAAGTTCCCTTACCAAGAAAGGAAAGGACCTGATAAGTACCAAGCACAACACTTCCTTCTCTTATATCTTCCATTGATTATATTTTAAATTTATGCTTTATAGGGACTTAAATAGAGAAACGCAGGAAGACCTCAGAAAACAATTTCACGACGAAGACTATATGGTGATAACTATTCCAAGGCATGAACCCATAAGAGTTTACACACTTAGGGCTACGCGAACCCTTCAAACAGCAGAGAGATTGCATACCTTGGATAGAGAAGATGCGGACATTGTAAGTAAGGTATTTGTCTCTGCCCTTTTGCTGACTTCTTCAGTAAAACATGCCACAAGACAGAAGGTGCTTTTAAAGCTAGCGTTGGAAGACAGTATCATAGCTGCGGAGGCTGATGCTACAGGAAAGGTAAGAGGTTTCAAAGAAGGTTTTATAAGAAAGCCTTTGGAGGGTACTCTTACGGTTATAAAGGAACTAAGGCTTGGAGTACCATTCACAAGCATAGTCCCCATAGTAAGCGACGACATGAAAGATAACATGATGTTTTACTTTGAGCAATCAGAACAGGTAAGAACCTTTGTCGATATGATTGTCCTTTTGGACAGTCATAACAAGATACGTTATGCTGGTGGGTATCTGGTTCAAGCTATGGGTGGTACATCAAAGGAAGCATTAGAGTTTATAGAGAGAAGGCTAAAGAGTATAAAGCCAGAGTTTTTATCCGATAATAGACCCGAGATGGTTGCTTACGAAATACTGAAGGATATGGAACCAAGAATTATAGGGCTTAAAGAGGTAGAGTACTACTGTCCATGTACAGAGGATATTGCCAGGTCAAGCTTACACCTCCTTAACCATTGGGAACTAGAGGAGCTCTTTGACAACGGCCTTGCTGAAGTTGTGTGTAAGTTCTGTAAGAGAGTTTATAAGTTTACAAAGGAAGAGTTTATAGTATAATTCTAATATAAGTCCGCACCTTTCCCTCTTGGGTTGCCCGTTAGGGTTCAGGGAAAGGGTGGCAAAACCCAAGGAGGTTATTATGACAGTTATTTCTATGAGAGACTTGCTTGAAGCTGGGGTCCATTTTGGACACTCAAAGGGTAGATGGAACCCAAAGATGTCGCCCTACCTTTACGGCGTAAGGAACGGTATACACATAATAGACCTAAATAAGACTGTTGTCTATCTTGAACAAGCTTATAACTTCATAGCAGATAAGGTTGCAGAAGGGGCTGAGGTTCTTTTCCTTGGTACCAAAAAGCAGGCAAAGGATGTGATAAAGGAAGAGGCAGAGAGGGCAGGCGTTCCTTACATAAACGAAAGGTGGGTAGGTGGACTTCTTACCAATTTCAGGACAGTGAAAAAGAGCATGCAGAAGCTAAAAACTCTTGAGAGAATGGAAGCGGAGGGAGTTTTTGACGTGCTTCCTAAGAAGGAAGTAAGGTTTATGAAGAGAAAAATGGAAAGACTCCGTAAACTCTACGGAGGGATAATTAACCTGGAGGGTTTACCTGACATACTCTGGGTTGTGGATACACTAAGGGAACATTTAGCTGTGCAGGAAGCCAAAAAGCTTGGTATAACAATAGTAGCCATAGCAGACTCTAACTGTGACCCAGATTTTATAGACTTTCCAATACCAGGAAACGATGATGCAATAAAGTCCATAAAACTTCTCACATCAAAGATCGCCGACGCTGTTATAGAAGGAAGGCACAGAAGGGAAAGGCTGGGAGAGGAAGTAGAGAGTGTAAGAAGGAAAATTGTCACAGTTGAAGAAGAAGAAAAGGCTCTCTTTGAAAAGGCTATGGAGATGTCAGAAAAGTACGAGTACATAGACAAAGGAGCTGAAGAAGTAGAGTGATGGAGGTAAAAAGATGGTAAGTGCGCAGATGGTCAAAACCCTGAGAGAGATAACAGGGGCTGGAATGCTAGAGTGTAAGAAAGCTCTGGAGGAAGCTAAAGGGGACATGGAGAAGGCAAAAGAGATACTTAGAATTCGTGGTCTTGCAAAGGCTGAAAAGAAGGCAGGGAGAGAGACAAAGGAAGGCATAATATACTCTTACATATCCCAAGATAGAAAGAGTGGGGTGATAATAGAGCTTAACTGTGAGACGGACTTTGTTGCAAGAAACGAGCATTTCAGCGAGCTTGCTCTAAAACTGGCAAAGCATATAGCGGGTTATCCAGAAAATAAAAACAAGAGTGGGTCTGGTGAGGACCTTCTAACTCAAGCTTACTACAAAGACCCCAAAATCACAGTGGAGGACCTTATAAAGTCTGCCATAGCAAAGATAGGTGAGAACATACAACTGAGAAGGTTTACAAGGTTTGATACAGATGGATATGTGCATGCTTACGTTCATGGTATAGGTAGGGTGGGTGTTCTCCTTGATTTTAAAGCAGATAGCTTGAGCGATGAAGTCATCAAAGTTGTTCATAATGTAGCCATGCAGATAGCTGCGATGAAAGCCGAATTTGTAGACGTAAACTCAATACCACAAGAAGTTATAGAAAGAGAGAAGAGAATACTTGCAGAGCAGGCAAGGCAAGAAGGCAAACCGGAGAACCTGATAGAGAAGATAGTGGAAGGAAGGCTAAAGAGGTTCTATCAAGAAAAAGTCCTCTTAGAACAAGTCTTCATAAAGGATGAGAAAAAAACTGTAAGGGAGTATATAAAGGAGAGCGGTACAGGGGTTGAAATAAGAAGGTTTGTAAGGTATGAGCTCGGTGGTGTATGATGAGATAAACAAACCCAAGTATAGACGCATACTCCTAAAGCTATCTGGAGAAGCCTTTGCCGGTGGTGATGAGTATGGTATAAGCCCATCTTTCCTAGATTACATATCAAGGGAGATAAAGGCCATATACGATATAGGTACGCAAGTAGCCATAGTTATAGGCGGGGGGAACATATTCAGGGGAATAGAGGGGTTAGAGATAGGAATAGACAGAGCTACGGGGGACTATATGGGAATGCTTGCCACTGTTATAAATGCATTAGCTTTACAATCTTCTCTTGAGAGGATCTCTGAAATACCTACACGCGTTCTCTCTGCTATAGAGATGAGACAGGTGGCTGAACCTTACATAAGAAGGAGAGCAATAAGGCACCTTGAAAAGGGAAGAGTGGTCATATTTGCGGCTGGTACAGGAAACCCTTTTTTCTCTACAGACACCGCAGGTGCACTCAGAGCCATAGAGATAGGAGCGGATCTTCTTATAAAGGCTACAAAGGTAGACGGCATATACACCGATGACCCGCTGAAAAACCCAAAGGCGGAGTTTATCCAAGAAATAGCCTATCTTGAAGCTATAAATATGGGTCTTAGGGTTATGGACTACACCGCCATGACCCTCTGCAAGGAAAACAAGCTACCCATATTGGTTCTTAACATAAAGAAGTCAGGAAATCTGCTAAGGGCTGTGATGGGTGAAAGGGTAGGCTCTTTGGTGAGGTAGTATGAAAACAAAAACAAGCAGGTTTGGAAGCAATGGAAGGATAGCTCATGACTCCTCGGATTTTTATCGCAGAAGGCTATACTCTGAATTTATGCCAGTAGAGGCTCAAAGAGACCAGAAGGAAGTCCCATTTCCTGACAACCTCAAAAATACTATCCTTTGCAAATCTTCAGAAGATATGTCAGAAATTCCAGAGAGTAGCCTTCATCTTATGATAACTTCGCCTCCATACAACGTGGGCAAAGAATACGATATGGATATGAGTTTTAAAGAATACAGAGAATTTCTTAAGAGGGTTTGGAAAGAGGTTTATAGAGTTCTTGTTCCTGGTGGGAGGGCATGCATAAATGTAGCTAATCTTGGTAGGAAACCTTACATTCCACTTCATGCCTTTATCATTCAGGACATGCTTGAGTTGGGTTTTTTAATGAGAGGTGAGATAATATGGGTAAAAGCTGGTGGTGGTGCACCATCAACTGCGTGGGGCACTTGGCTTAGTGCAAAAAATCCAGTAATAAGGGATGAGCACGAATACATTCTTGTTTTCTCAAAGGGGACTTTTGAAAGAAAAAGCACGGGACAAAGTACTATAAGTAGAGAGGAGTTCTTGAATTTTACGAGAAGTGTGTGGCATATGAAAAGCGAAAGTGCCAAAAAGGTGGGACACCCTGCGGTTTTTCCCATAGAGCTTCCCTATAGGCTAATTCAGTTATATACCTTCAAACATGATGTAGTGCTTGACCCCTTTATGGGTAGTGGTCAAACAGCTATAGCAAGCCTGATGTGTGATAGGTATTACATTGGCTACGAGATAAATCCTGAATATGTGGAGCTTGCAAACAGAAGAATACAGACATACACACAAGGAGGACAGCCATGATAGAGGATATTTTTAAAAGTGCGGAAGAGGATATGAAAAAGGCAGTAAACTACTTTAAGAACGAAACTGCAGGGCTAAGGACAGGTAGAGCAAGCACATCTCTTGTTGAAGAGCTAAAGGTAGAATATTACGGTTCAAAGGTTCCTCTTAAACAGCTTGGAAGTATAAGTGTAAGCGATGTAAACCAGCTAACCATCCAGCTCTGGGATGCCAACGCGGTCTCAAGCATAGAAAAGGCTATAATGGAAAATCTCAAACTAACACCTCAAAGGCAGGGAAACGTGCTGAGGATAACCCTACCGCCCCTCACTCAAGAGAGGAGAAAAGAGCTTGTGAAAATGCTTCACAAAATGGCTGAGGAGGCAAGGGTAGCTGTAAGGAACATAAGAAGGGATGCAAAGGAGATGATTGAAAAGCTGGAAGGAGTATCTGAGGATGATATAAAAAGAGCATTGGAAAGGCTTCAAAAACTCACAGACAGATACATAGAAGAGATAAATAAACTTACCCAAACAAAAGAGAAAGAGATAATGGGTGAGTAAAGACGTATGATAGTAATCATTTACATATTTAATTCTTTTGAGTAAAATAAGGGGCTATGGAGGTGCTCAATGAAGAAGAACGTACTCAAAGAGTCTTTTGATCCCTTCAAAACAAAAGGCGATCTCTTACACGATTCAAAAGAGGCAAGAATTATAACCTTTTACATGCCAAAAGGGAACGAAGTTCCCGCACACAAAAGCACTTCAAGGGTTTTCCTTTACTGTGCAAAAGGGAAGGGTAGCTTCCTAAGGGGCGAGGAGTGGATAGACGTTGAAGAGGGCGACCTTATACCCTATGAACCGTTGGAACTCCATGGTATGAGGTCCGAAGATGATATGATAGTTTTAGCCATAATATCTCCAGGGCATTGAGCTTGAAAGACCAGACATACATATCACTCTGTTTAGAAGAAGCTAAGATAGCCTACGAAAAGGGTGAAGTTCCAGTTGGATGTGTAGTTGTAAAGGATAAGAAGGTCATAGCCAAGGCTCACAACCGCGTTGAAGAGCTAAGGGACCCTACTGCCCACGCAGAAATGCTAGCGTTAAAAGAAGCTTCCAGTAAGCTTGGAGAGAAATATCTCTATGGGTGCAGAATTTATGTTAGCTTGGAACCGTGCCTAATGTGTACCTATTCTATGGTCCTAAGAAGGGTAGAAAAGGTCATATTTCTGGCTCAGGATGAAAAACACGGTGGTGTTATGAGCCTTTACAACTTGTTGGATGACATAAGGTTAAACCATAGAGTAAAATGGGCTTACACACCCAACGAGAGGTCTGAGGAACTCCTAAAAAAATTCTTCAAGGGGCTAAGGAAATAGAGAATATAATGTTCTTATGCGAACCTTGGCACTTCTTATATTAACCGTAAGTCTTTCTTTTGCAGAGTATCTGTTCGTTGCAACCACATACCCCATTTACTATCCCCTCAATTATATGATCGGCGACAGACACAAAGTGGAGATTCTCATAAAAAGCATGGCAGATGTCCACCAATACGAGTTAAAGCCAAAGGATATAAGGGAACTCTTGAAAGCTAAAGCTGTGTTCACACTTGGAGTGGAAGCTTGGGAAAAAAGGATCGAAAGGAACTTACCAAAGGGGAAAGTTGTAGAGCTAAATGATGGTATAAACCTTTTAAAGTACGGACAATTTCCAGACCCCCATATTTGGCTATCTCCCAAGCAGTATTTTATCTTAGTGAGAAACATAAAAGCAAAGATTTCCCAATGGGACAGTTCTAAGAAGCTCGAAGAAAGGTACAGAGATTACGAAAAAAAACTGATGGAGCTTGATAGAGAGTACGAACAGATGCTAAAGACTTGCAGAGTAAGAACGATGATAACAACCCACAGGGCTTGGGGTTATTTGGCAAGGGATTATGGACTTAAGAACATAGGCATCATGGGAGTTCATGCGGAAGAAGAGCCAAAACCATCCTACATGGTAAACATAATAAACATAATGAGAAAGGATGGTATAAAGGTGGTCTTTG
>JAXSMZ010000002.1:0-16211 GCA_037924335.1 Aquificaceae bacterium | reverse complement strand
GGACAGAAAAGTAGCAGACTTCATAGCCAGTCAAACAGGTGCAAGGGTGATCTTACTTAACTCTTCACTTTTCCCATTTTCTGCTTGGGACGACTACTTTTCAATAATGAGAAAGAATCTTGAAGGGATCAAAGAGGGGCTGGAATGTCAGAGGTGATAAAGGTTAACAACCTTACTTTTTATTACAGGAAGGGAGAACCGCTCATAAAAGAACTTAGCTTCTCTGTGCTTGAGGGAGAATTCTTTGGCATACTTGGCCCAAATGGGTCTGGTAAAACAACGCTTTTAAAGCTTCTGTTAGGTTTTTTAAAGCCTTTGAAAGGAAACATAGAGCTTTTCGGAAGGAGCTTGGAGAATTTCAAGGAATGGAAAAGGGTCGGATACGTACCACAGAGGTTTAATGTGGAGAAGGCTTTCACTGGCACCGTAAAGGAGCTTTTTATGGCAGTGGCACCAAAGGAAAAAGTAGGATGGATAATAACTTACCTTCATATTGAAGACCTTCTGGAAAAGCAGTTCAACAAGCTGTCTGGTGGAGAGCAACAGAAGGTTCTTCTGGCCCTTTCCCTAACAACAAACCCAGACTTGCTCGTATTAGATGAACCCCTTACAGGTCTTGATATACACGCCCAAGAACATATAGAGAGCTTGGTAAAAGAAATAAGCAAAAAAAGGACTGTTGTGGCTGTTTCCCATGATATTGGTTTTATTCTAAGGAACGCCACAAATGTGCTATGCCTTGGTATGGAAGAGTGTAAAATAGTTAGTCCAAGAGAACTTGAAAGCATGCTTATTAAGCTTTACAGGCTACACTGAAATGGGTCTTTTTGAGTATGCATTCCTTTGGAAAGGTATTCTGAGCGCTGTCTTTGTGAGCATCTCCACATCGCTTGTAGGTATCTTCCTTCTCATGAGAAGGTTATCCTTGCTAGGTGCTGGACTCTCTCACGCTGCTTTTGGTGGTATAGCTTTGGCCGTTGTCTTAAACGTTGACCCTACCATATTCACTCTCATCTATACAGTGCTTGCAGGTATGCTTCTTGAATTTCTGATTGAAAAGAAAGGTCTTCCTGCAGATACTGTCATATCCCTTTTCTTTTCTTTTGGAGTTGCTCTTGCCATTCTGGTTCTTGGGATCACGCAAAATTTGGGAACCAACATCTACTCCTATCTTTTTGGTAGCATACTTACTGTATCAAGCACAGAACTCTATGCAGTCATCATAACCTTTTTAGTCACAACTATTTTTGTAGGGCTTTATTATAGAAGCCTGATGCTTATAAGCTTTAACGAAGAGATAGCTGCCCTTAGGGGTGTCCCTGTCAAGCTTCTAAACTATATGCTTGTGATGTTGGCCTCTGCAAACATCATACTAGCCATAAAGGCTGTAGGGCTCATACTCTCTGCATCTTTTATAGCCATACCTCCCATGTCATCTTTGCTCGTAACAACATCTTTCCTGTCTACATTAGCTCTATCTGTATCATCATCTCTCCTTGCAACCATCTTAGGTATATCCATTTCTTTATGGTTTGATATACCACCGAGCAGCGCCATAGTTCTGTGTATGATCGTCATCTTCATCCTATTTTCCTTACGGAGGTTTTTGATCACTCTAAAAAGAAGGTTTTTATAATGGCGTTTGCCTCCATTGGGTCTTTTTTTAGTATCTCCTTTGCTTTAAGCAGTGCTTCCCTAGTTGAACCCTTTGGAAGATCGTACATTTTTAACCATTCTATAAACTTTGCCCTTGCAAACATGCTTGCCACAGCAACAGCCACAACTCTTTCGCCCTTTGGCTCAAAATGAACTTGATCACCAAAGGGATTTACCTTTGAGTAAGCATCTATGTATATATCACATATAGGGTGCTTCTTTTTAACTTTCTCCAAAAGGCTTTTATAGGCCATATCCATTATTCTGTTCATGTTTTTTATCCGCGCATGCATGCTGTTGAGCTCCTTTGGCTCGTAAAGGATACACGAAACATCAACCATATCAGAAAGAAGCTTTACTTTTTTGAGCAGCTCATCATCTTTGATGAGCTTACAGTCCTTAGGCGCCAAGCCTAAAACTTCTCTGTAAACCTTTGGCTCAATGGTAGCACAGCAGAAAACTATTGGACCAAAAACATCGCCCTTCCCAGATTCATCACATCCTATCTGAGGATGCGATGGCACTGCTACAAAAGAAAGGATAAGATCTTTTAATTCATTTAATTTATCAGTATCTTTCCCTTGTAAAAGTAAAGACCCAGAAGGATAAAGAGTTATATAAATATCTTCAAACTGAAGAGACCAAAGAGTATGCTTAATATACCTATCCTTAAAGCCCTTCTCCTTTAGCTTCAGCTGCAGGCTTGAAAAATATTCCTGCGGTACCCTTACACTTACATTCAAACCGTTATTATTTTATCATTCTTTTATCCCTAACCTTCTGTATAGACTCATAACAGGGCACCAGTTTGTAAAAGCAGACTGTATCTGATTTAGAGACATAAAAACTATGAAAGCTTTCCAAAACCAATGAACATCAGAACCTTTTATCCCAAAAAGAAAAACTATCATAAGGGCTACACCAGATGTCAATCTTAACGCTCTGTTCATAGTCATGCTTCTTCCTCCTTAAGATTATATTAATATAATTATAATCAAATTCATTATATAAACAAGGTACTACAAGCCTGTTATATAATAAGTTATGGAGGTAAAAGATGGCCTTTGAATACTCAGATAGGATAAAAAATCTTCCACCTTACCTTTTTGCAGAGATAGATAGGAAGAAAAGGGAGAAGATATATCAAGGAGTTGATATCATTGACTTGGGAATCGGAGACCCAGACATGCCAACTCCAAGTCCCATAGTCCAAGCTATGCAAAAGGCTGTGGAGAAACCAGAACACCATAGATATCCATCCTACGAAGGTATGCTAACCTTCAGGCAGAGTGTAGCAAGCTGGTACAAAATAAGGTTTAACGTGGAACTCGACCCAGAGTCGGAAGTTTTGACCCTCATAGGCTCAAAAGAAGGTATAGCACACTTCCCATTAGCCTTTGTAAACCCTGGTGATGTCGTCCTCTGTCCAGATCCAGCCTATCCAGTTTACAAGATAGGAACCATGTTTTCTGGAGGAGAACCCTACATTTTGCCCCTAAGGGAAGAGAACGGTTTTCTTCCAGACTTTAGAAGTGTCCCTGAAGAGGTTCTAAAGAGAGCTAAAATAATATGGGTTAATTATCCTAACAACCCAACATCAGCTGAGGCAGATGAGAGTTTCTATAAAGAGCTTGTAGAATGGGCAAGGGAGAAAAACATAATAGTATGCTCAGACCTTGCCTACTCAGAAGTTTACTTTGGAAATAAAAGGCCCAGTTCTATACTTGAGGTTGATGGAGCCAAAGATGTAGCCATAGAGTTCCATTCTCTATCAAAAACCTTTAACATGACAGGATGGCGTATTGGTATGGCTGTGGGAAACAGAGAACTTATAGCGGGCCTTGGAAAGGTAAAAACTAACGTGGATTCTGGTCAATTCCAAGCCATTCAGGAGGCAGGTATAGAAGCCTTAAACATGCCAGAGGAAAGCCTCCAAAAGATAAGGGATGAGTATAGAAGGAGAAGGGAAGCTATGATAAAAGCACTTGAGAGATCCGGGCTGGAAGTTTATAAATCCAACGCCACTTTCTATCTTTGGGTGAAGGTACCAAAGGGATACACATCTTCCCAGTTTGTATCCATGCTCTTGGACCAATGCGGCATAGTATGCACACCAGGCAATGGCTTTGGCAAACATGGAGAAGGATATTTTAGGATATCCCTAACGCTTCCAACTGATAGACTAATGCAAGCTGCAGAAAGAATTTATAAATTAAAGATATGACCAGAGAGATAGACCTTTCACAGATATCTACGTACATTCCAACCATAGACTATGAGCTCAGCATGCAAGAGGCCTTTAAGCTCTTCCAAGAGCATGACATACACGATATATTGGTAGTGACCAGAGGAAAAAAACCAATAGGGATAATAAAAAAGAGACATATAAAGCTTGCACTGAACAGAAAAGATATTCTTGTTGGAGACATAACACATTCTTTAATAAAACTAATATCCTGCAAAACACGTACTGATAACCTTATAGGTCTTCTGGACCTTTTCAACACATACAAAGACCCGATACTCGTTGTAAACAGACAGGGTTTTTATATTGGATTGCTATTTTATCATGTGTTGCTTCACTACATATCAGCACATATAGAGATAGGCGTTCCTATCTTCCAAAAGCTTAGAAACCTTTTAGGTCATTCTTACTATGTTTACATGTTCTTTCTTAAAGGGAAAAAGGCCTTTAGGGATGAGTTTGGACCTGTAAAAGAGGAGGGTCTTTATAAAGTACTCTACGAAGATATAAAGGATAACATTCATGGAGATGTCTCATTTGTGAAAGATGAGGGAGAAGTTTATGCCCTTACAAAGGAAAGACTTTCAAAGGAGAAAATAAGGAGCATAATGGAGGATTTTCATAAGGAGTTCTACCTTCTTTATGCTGATGCAAAACCTGTATATGTTAAAGGTTTTATGATAAATCTTGATAGTATAAAAAGTTTTGAAGACTTTTTTAAAATAACATCAGAGCTAAAGGAGAGAGTAAAGAGTGTTGATGGGTCTTTTTTTATAGTCCACGACCTTCAACCGTACATAATAACATGCGAGTATCAAGCGAAGGATATAATATCCAGAATAAAGGAACATATAGTCAGAGATTTCAAAAGGATACTTGAAAAAGTGGCAAAAGAAGAAAGCGACTTGTGGGAATATACATTGTACGATTTCTTCAAGGAATACCCATACTTTGAACTTTTTTATATAATGAACGATAAAGGTCTGCAGATATCCAACAACATAATAAATCCTAAGATAAAGTACCCTATAAAAACAGGGAAAAAAGGAGCTGATAGGTCTGATAGAGCATACTTTAAGCAAGCTATGGAAAATAACATTTACATATCGGATATATACATATCGCAAGCTACTGATGACTTCTGTATAACTCTTTCTGCCAAATTCCAATACAGGGACAAGAGTTATGTTCTATCCGGTGATATAAACTATAGGGAGATACACAAGCTTGTAAAAAGCTATGCAGGATCTTATTAAGGCTAAGCTCATACACAGCAAAAAGTATAAAGAGCTTAGGTATCCAACAAACCATCCCCTCAGGATTCCAAGAGTATCCTTGTTAGTTGAGTTTCTCAGGGCTATGGAGCTAATAGAGGAGGATGAGCTTGTAGAGGGAAGGGAGGCAACAGAACTGGACCTGCTTTTATTTCATACAAAGGAATACATACAGGCTCTTAAGGAGTCTGATGAGTGCATGTGCGTAAAGAATGGTTCTCTAGAAAAGTACGGAATAGGAAGATACGAAAACCCTATATCTCCTGCCATGTGGAAGGGTTCTTTACTCGCTTCTGGTTCTTCGTTGCAAGCTGTTGAGCTTTTTCTGCAGGGGTACCTGGCTTTCAATCCAGCTGGTGGTATGCACCATGCATATCCAAACAGAGCTAACGGCTTTTGTTTTTTAAACGACCCAGCAATAGCTATAGAGTATCTAAAGAGAAAGGGCTTTAAAAGAATACTTTACATAGACATTGATGCTCACCACTGTGATGCTATACAAGAGTACTATTACGAAGATGACAGCGTATTTGTATTTTCCATACACCAATCTCCAGAGTACGCTTTTCCTTTTAAAAGCGGACACATGGAAGAGATAGGAAAGGGGAAAGGGAAAGGCTTTAACATGAACATCCCACTCCCAAAGAACATAAAAGATACCGAATTCCTCTACGCTCTTGAAGAAGGATTAAATATAGTCAAGGATATCTTCAACCATCAAGTGTACATAATGCAGTTGGGAACGGATGCTTTGAGTGAAGATTACCTTTCCAAGTTTGAACTTTCCAACGCATGTTATTTGAAGGTTTTTAACATGGTAAGAGATATGTTTGGAGATGGCATATACTTAGGTGGGGGTGGATACCATCCAATAGCATTAGTTAGGGCATGGACGCTAATATGGTGCAGTATTGGGAATAAAGAGGTACCAAAAGAGATAAATCAACGGGCAAAAGAGTTGCTCTTTAAAGTTAACTTTGAAGAGCTAGACGATGAAGATAGAAGTTATATGTACAACAGCCTACTGGATACCTTTAAAGAAGGTCCCATAAGAAAAGATGTATTGAGGCTTATAGAGAGGCTGAAAGCCATGTTTTTGTTATAATTTTATGAGTGAAGGTTTTGGTTGTAGGTAATGGTGGAAGAGAGCACGCTTTAGTTTGGAAGCTAAAGGACAGCAAGCTTGTAAAGAATATTTACATAGCAAGAGGGAATGCTGGAGCATGGCAAATAGCAAAGAAGGTTGATATACAACCGACTGATATAAAAGCTATTTCTGATTTTGCAAAGAGAGAGGCAATAGATTTTACAATAGTTGGACCAGAAGCTCCGCTCGCAGAAGGTATAGTAGATGAATTTGAAAGTAATGGTCTTAATATCTTTGGACCATCAAAGATAGCTTCAATGCTAGAAAGCAGTAAAGCTTTTGCAAAGGGTCTGATGCAGAAATACAGCATACCAACTGCAGCTTACGAAGTTTTCAACGACCCAGATAGTGCAAGAAGGTTTGTAAAAGATTTTGGAGCACCAGTAGTTGTCAAGGCAGATGGGCTTGCAAGTGGGAAGGGTGCCATGGTTTGCACTAATGAGAGAGAAGCCTTGGAAGCTATAGATAGATTGATGGTAAGAAAAGAGCTTGGAGAATCTGGGAAAAGTATTGTTATAGAAGAGTATCTTTATGGAGAAGAGGCTTCTTACATAGTTATGCTAAACGGTGAGAATTACGTTCCTTTGCCAACATCTCAGGACCATAAGAAACTCTTGGATGACGACAGAGGTCCAAACACTGGTGGTATGGGAGCTTACTCACCAACGCCTTTTATAGACACGCAAACAGAGGAGAAAGTAAAAAAAGAAATTGTAGAAAGGTTAATAAAAGCTTTAAAGATGGAGGGAATATATTACAGGGGTTTTCTGTACGTAGGCCTCATGCTAACAAAGGATGGTCCAAAAGTTCTGGAGTTTAACGTAAGGCTGGGAGACCCGGAAGCTCAACCCATACTGATGAGACTAAAGGGAGATTTTTTTGAAAACATACTTAAATTCTATGAAGGCAAGCAGGTAAGGTTTGAAGTGGATAAAAGATACGCTATATGTGTAGTTATAGCAAGCAAGGGATATCCAGAAAGTCCAGAGGCTGGCCACAAGATTGAAGGATTAGAAAACCTAAAGGAAGAAGATATCATAGTTTTTCATGCAGGAACCGATATAAAGGATGGAGAGCTTATAACTAAAGGGGGAAGAGTTTTAAATGTGTGCGCCTGGGGACAGAGTTTAATCGAAGCTAGGGAAAGGGCATACAAAGCTATAAACAGTATAAAGTTTAAAGGGATGCAGTACAGGAAGGATATAGGAAGCCGGGCTTTGAATTATTTTACTGCTGTTTGAGTATCCTCCTTTCATATATAACCGCAAGGGAAAATAGTATAGTGAATATGATTGGACCAAGAAAGATTCCAACAAAACCAAAGGTCAAAAGTCCACCTACAGTTGCAAAGAACAGAACTATATAAGGTATCCTTATGCCCATCTTCATTATCAATGGCCTCACAATGTTATCAATGGTGGATATTACCAAAAAGCCCCATGCAACGACAAAAAGACCATAATAAAAACCCTTATCTATGAAAGTATAAATCGCTATAGGAAACCAAACAAAACCAGTTCCAAAGGGTGGAACAAAGGATGCCATAAAGGTCAGTAAGCTCCACAAGAGCGAATATTTTATGCCTATTATAGTGTAAGCTATAAAGGCCAGGAGACCCTGGGCTATTGCCACGCCTATACTACCGTACACAACTGCCAGTATAGTCCTATAGACTGTTAAAAGGATCTCATGAAGGTCTTCCCTGTACATGGGGATGAACCTCTCAATAAAGCCTATAAAGTTTTTGCCATCTCTCAGTATAAAGAAAAAGCTTATAAGGAAAACAAAGGATTTGAATATTATAGAACCAGTAGCAAAAACCATAGCGGTAAAAACTTCACCAAGCTTTTGGGTTAACTTCCCCATATAAGACGCTATGTTGTTCTTAAAGTCCTGTGATTGGACATACTCCTGGACTCTTTGAAGAACATCTTGACTCAAAAATCTGTCAGCAAATGGTAAAGAATAAACATTATGAAGTATATCAACTAGGGTGTGGCTTTGAAGGTAATAGATCAAAGACCTTGTTATTTCCATAGATTGATGAACAGTAACAACGCCCAAAAAGAAAAAGGGAATGACTACAAGTACGAGAACTATGAGTGTTATAAACAGCGCCGAAAGGCTGGTGCTACGCATTATACTCGAAAGCTTCATATGCGGTGGATAAAAAACAAGGGAAAAGATTATAGCCCAAAGTATGGGCTTCAAAAAGGGAGTTAGAACAACGATCACGAGCAAAGTAAAGAAAATGGTCAATCCAAGAAGAAAGTAGGAAAAGATCCTTTCTCTGCTCATTATCTCCGTCTTCTATTCTTATTATTATTATTATATTTCTTCTATTTATATATTTATTATATAAAATAATAGGGGTGGTCTTCAAAAGGGGTCCCTGTTTCGTAAGTTATTGAAATTGCGTGATTTTTGAAAAAGAATTTCACACCCCATGCATAAAGTTGTTGATTCTGTAGTGAAAGGTGTGTTCAAAAATGTTCAACATTTTTCGTAACTTATGAAACTCTCTTCACATCTTCACACCCATTAACGTAAGTTACGAATAGTACGTTACTTTTTTGATTTAAAAATGTTCAATAAAATTGAGAACTTACGATTCATGATGTGAAATTCAAAATAAACCTTTGTGTATCAAGCATTTCATATATGTGAAATTCTCTCTTAAATTTGCTCGTATTTTCAATAACTTACGTACAGGGTACCTTTTTAGAGGTTTTACTCTGTGAAAAATGTGAAATTGTATGTGGAATTCTTGGGTCATAAGTCTTTGATATTACGAAGAAATTTTTTGGGGTGTGAAATTCGTATTTAAATGTTGAAAGTCAAAGAATGTAGAGTACTAGATTATATTAACAAAATACATAGCTTCTGTTATTTGTTTTCAATAATTTTATACATTTATATGATTTTTATCATAATTTTTATAGCCTTTGTACACCAATGCTTTTAAATTTGTATGTGAAATTTGTAAGATATTATATTAACAAAAGAGGATTTAAAATACATCCAATGTTCTCCTTTGAGGTCATATCTCACTGCGGTAAGGCAAGGAGAGGTAGGATAAAAACACCCCATGGGTCCATTGAAACACCTGTCTTTATGCCAGTTGGAACTCAGGGAACTGTAAAGGCTATGATCCATAAACTACTTGAGGATGTTGGGACTCAGATTATTCTGGGTAACACTTATCACCTTTACTTAAGACCAGGGATTGAAGTTGTAAAGGAGGCTGGGGGTCTTCACAAGTTCATAGGTTGGGACAAGCCTATACTTACAGATAGTGGTGGTTATCAGGTCTTTTCCTTATCTGGTAGAAGGTCGGAGAAAAACAAGGCAATGGTGAGAGTTTTTGAGGATGGGGTTGAGTTCAGAGATCATCTGAGCGGCAGTGTTCACTTTTTTACACCCGAAAGAGTCATAGAGTTTCAGGGAGTTTTTGGTTCTGATTTTGTTATGCCCTTGGATGAATGCGTCGAGTATCCAACCACGTATGCCAGAGCCAAACTTGCTATGGAGAGAACAGTAAGGTGGCTTGACAGAAGCATAAGTAGGATGAGAGGAGAAGGTCAGAAGCTCTTTGGTATTGTACAGGGAGCTTTTTTTGATGACCTAAGAAGGGATTCTGCACTCTTAACAGTGGAGAGAGATCTCTTTGGATACGCCATAGGTGGTCTTTCTGTTGGAGAGCCAAAGGATTTAATGTACGATATAACTGAGCTTGTGTGCGAACATCTCCCTTGGAAAAGACCTAGGTATCTTATGGGGGTTGGTATGCCAGAGGATATAGTTCAATCTGTAGAAAGAGGGATAGATATGTTTGACTGTGTGGCACCAACGAGGATGGCAAGAACTGGAACTTTGTTCACTTCCTTTGGTAGGGTCAACATAAGGAAAGAGGTTTATAAGAAGGACTTTTCATCCTTGGACGAAGGGTGCAGTTGCTACACATGTAGAAACTTTACAAAGGCTTATCTGAGACATCTATATCAATCGGATGAAATATCCGCCTACATACTTGGTACCATACACAATTTACACTTCTATCATAGCCTTATGAAGAGTATAAGAATTTCCATAGAAGAAGGCTGCTTTGAAAGTTTCAAAAGAGAGTGGCTTAATAAGTATACCTATGAGGGAGAGGTTTAAAAGCTTTATGCTTCGTCTTGAGAAGGGGATAACTTTAAAGGATAAAACCCTTATACTTACTGACAGAAAAAAGGGTAGGTTTTTAGAGGAAGAGAATTTAACCCTTGAGCTATGCGGAAGAAAGTTTTTGTTTCTAAAGGTTTTTTATGGTAGGAAACCCTATTGGAAGGAATGGGTAGAGATCTTTAATGTGGACCCTGAGTTTTTCTCAAGCCCTTTTGAAGATGAGCTGTACTCCCTTATATCAGAGTATTTTGGGAGGGTATTTGTTGAGTACTACGAAGATAGGTGTACTCTTCTTCAGCTGGAGAAGGGACTACCTATAGAAAAGACAAGGCTAGGGCAGAAGCTTATGTCCCATGGCTACGTTAATCTTAAAAACTGGTACTTTCCTGAAGGTTGGATGGAGGGTGGATGCAAGGTCCAAGGAGAAAAGTAGGTTATAATAATTGAAAGGAGGTTACAGACATGGAGAAAAATATGGCAACGTGGGACAGGGCTGTAAGGGTAGTTTTGGGTATCATATTTCTTTACCTTGCTTTTACTAAGGGTGGTGCATGGTGGATACTTGGTATATTAGGAATAATATTCATAGGCACATCTGCTGTAGGTTTTTGCCCCCTTTACAAGTTGTTAGGTTTTAAGACTGGTTGAAGGTTCTTTCCATCGATTACGGTGCAAAGAGGATAGGACTTGCCCTTGGAGATACTGCTTTAAAGCTAGCTTCTCCCCTTAGGGTTTTAAAGAACAGGGAGAATGTTATAGAAGAGATAGTAAAGCTTATAGAGGATTACTCAATATCCATAGTAGTTGTAGGTCTTCCTCTCACTTTGAGGGGAGAGGTAGGAGAAAGAGCGAGGGAGGTAGAGAGCTTTGTAAAAAAGTTAAAGGAAAGATTAAGGGAGAATGTAGAGATCGTTCTTTGGGATGAGAGGTTCACTACAGAGGAAGCTTACAGACTCCTTGAAGGTCTTTCTTATAAAAAGAAGAAGGAGTTGAAAGACAGTTTTGCTTCTTATATAATACTTAAAGAGTACTTGGAAAGTCTATGAGATTTAAAATTCTAATCCCTTTTCTTGTTGTTTTTGTTTTTTTGGTTTACTCTTTTGCACCAGAAAGGTTGGAAAAAAAAGTTGTGGACCTATCCTATGGGACTAAAACTACACAGATGGCTCTTCTATTATACAAAGAAGGTGTTATAAGAAGCCCCATCTCTTTTTTGACCATACACATGATAATAAAAGGAAAGTTGGAGGCTGGAGAGTACGAATTTGACGGACTTGTTTTCCCTTGGGATGTTTACAGGAAGATACACTACGGATTCAAGAGACTGCATAAGGTTACCATTCCAGAAGGATCAGATATATATGAAGTTGCGCGTGTGTTGGAAAAAGAGCAGATATGTAAAGCGGTGGACTTTTTAAAGTATGCTCTATCCCCTCAGGTTTCTAAAAAGTACGGTATAAACACATACGGTATGGAGGGCTTTCTTTTTCCAGATACATATTACTTTTCAAAGAACACACATCCTCTTAGGATAATAGATGTTATGTTTAACAATTTTATGAGAAAGACAATGGACATGAGGGGTATGTTGGAAAAGCTTGATATATCCATTGAAGAATGGGTAACAGTAGCTTCCCTTATAGAGAAGGAAACAGCTATAAAAGAAGAGAAACCACTGATATCGGCTGTCATATACAATAGGCTCAGAAAAAACATGAAGCTCCAGATAGACCCAACAGTAATATACTCTCTAAAAAGGAAAGGTCTTTGGAATGGTAAGCTCCTCTCTAAGGATCTTGACTTTGATGACCCGTACAACACTTATGTTTACTTTGGTCTTCCACCATCTCCTATATGCAACCCTTCCTTGGATTCTCTGTGGGCTGCGCTTAACCCTTCAAAAGTAAACTATCTTTACTTTGTGGCAGACGGGAACGGTGGGCATAAGTTCAGTTCAAACTATAGGCAGCATGTGATGAATGTAAAAGCTTATAAGAATGGAAGAGAGTGAATTATAATTTTAAGCATGAGTGTTATAGCTTTTGTAAGCATGGTACCCATAGGTAAGGAAGAGAGTGTTAGCAGTTATGTGGCGAGGGTCATTGACATTGTAGACAGGTCAGGGCTTGATTATGTTCTAACACCTATGGGTACTGTAATAGAAGGAGAAAGCTGGGATGAGGTCATGGAAGTGATAAAGAAGGGTTTTGAATCCCTGAAAGAGGATTGCAGAAGAGTTGATGTTTTTATAAAGATAGATTATAGAGAAGGAAGGTCAAAGGGAATAGTAAATAAGTTGAAGTCAGTGGAGGAGAAGATAGGAAGAGAGATAAAAAGGGTTATCTGATGCTAAAAAAGGTTCAGGCAGATGAACTTTTAATAGATTCTTTTTATGAAAAGTCCACAGAGCAGGTTGAGCCCGCAGAGCTTTTTCCAGGTCAAGAGAGGGTAGAAAGGGCTTTCGATTTAGCTCTTAGCTCTGTCTTTGAGGGGTACAATATATTCGTTTCTGGACCAGAGAGCGTTGGAAGGACAGTGTACACGCTTAAAAGGTTAAGGGAAGTAGCAAAGGGGAAGATGCCTCCGGAAGATGTATGTTATGTGAACAACTTTGACAATCCACTGAAACCACGTTGTTTGTTACTTCCACCCGGTAAGGGAAAGATGCTTACCCAGGATGTAGATATGGCATTGGAGACATTGAAGGATGAACTGCCAAAGGCATTTGAGAGTAAAGAGTATGAGGAGGAGGTTGCAAGGATAAACAAGATGGCTGAGATTCAGAAGGAGGAAGTTATCAAAGAGCTCACAGAAGAGGCTCAGAGGCATAATCTGGGAGCTGTTTTCACACCAACTGGAATAAAGCTTTTTCCTCTTGTGGGCAAAAGGATAATAACGGAGAAGGAATTGCTCGAAAATGTGAGATTACAAGAGTCTTATGAAAGGAGCCTTTCAGAGTTTGAAGAAAGGTTTATGGAGTTTATGAGAACCTTAAGAGAGATAGAGCACGGAGTTATGGATAAGATTCTTGATTTGAGAAAGAAAGTTGCAAGCTACGTTGTGGATAAAGTGTTTTCAAGGTTTGAGGAAAAATATAAAACCTACAAGGAGGTGTACGATTTCATAAAAAGGTTAAAGGAAGAAATAGTAAAAAATACAGACCTATTCATGCTATGGCATTCTGCTAAAGGAAACATTGCTATGATGAAGGGTCTGGATAGAGCTTTTAACATGTTTAGGATAAACACAATTGTGGATAACTCAAGCATGGAAGGAGCACCAGTGATATACGAAGAGGTTCCATCAATACAAAACCTCTTTGGAAGAGTATCTTACACAATGGAGATGGGAATTCTGTACGCTGACCATATGAGTATAAGTGCCGGTAGTCTTCACAGGGCAAGGGGTGGATACATAGTTCTAAGGGCTATAGACCTTCTGAAGAATCCTTACCTATGGAACAGCTTTAAAAAGGTGATCATGCATAAAAAGGTCCATATGGCCGGTGGCATTATGGAGGATAGTTTATTTCCTTATGTAGGTATATCTCCGGAGCCTGTTCCTGCAGACTTTAAAGTTGTCCTTGTCGGCGATCCCTTTTTGTATCACATACTTTTTCTTTACGACCCAGAATTCAACAGACTCTTTAAAGTTAAGGCTGAGTTCGACCCCGTTATAGATATCAACGATAGATTTGTAAAGGACTTTCCACATATAATAAAGAAGATACTCGTTGAAGAAGGTATAAAAGACTTGTCAGCCGATGCTCTCTCTGAGCTTTTGAAGTATGCAGTAAGACTTTCAGGTAGTAGGAAGAAAGTAAGCCTCTTGATGGGAAACATAGTCGATATCATTAGGGAAGCTGATGCCATATCCAAGAGTAAGTACATAGGGGCTGAGGATATAAAGAGGGCAATAGAGGAGAAGGTATTCAGGTCAAACCTTTTGGAGGAGAAGATAAGGAAAGCTATCCAGGAGGGTAAGATCATAGTAAACGTAATAGGGAAGGAGAAGGGACAGGTGAACGGTATAAGCGTTTATGAGCTTGGAGATATAAGCTTTGGTAAGCCAAGCAGGATAAGTGCCTCTGTTTATCTTGGGGAGAAAGGCGTAATAAACATAGAAAGGGAAGTGGAACTGAGCGGTCCCATTCACTCAAAGGGTGTGCTCATACTTACAGGATACTTGGGGAAGATGTACGGTAGGGATTTTCCAATTCATCTTTCTTGCAACCTCACCTTTGAACAGTCCTACGAAGAGGTGGAAGGAGACAGCGCTTCTGTAGCAGAACTCATAGCCATACTCTCTTCTATATCCGATATGCCTGTAAGGCAGGATATAGCTATAACTGGGTCTGTTGACCAGTACGGAAACGTACAGCCAGTTGGTGGTATAAAGGAGAAGGTTGAAGGATTCTACAGAGTTTGTAAAGTTTTGGGTCTAACTGGCAAGCAAGGTGTTGTTATACCTTCAAGAAATTATGATAACCTTGTTCTTGATGATGAAGTTATAAATTCATTAAAAGAGGGAAAGTTTCATATATACACGGCGGACACTGTGGATGATGTTATAGAACTCTTTTTTGATGTGAGTGCAGAAAGGTTTCATAGAATAGTTAAAAGAAGGCTTTATGAATTTTACAAGAAGATGGCAAGACCAGAAAGGAAGAGGTGAAAGATGAGTGGATTGGCTTTGGTTTTTCCAGGACAGGGTTCCCAGTATGTAGGAATGGGTTACGATTTTTACAAGGAGTTTCATGAGGCTTCGGACGTTTTTCATCAAGTAGAGATGGCTTTAAGGTACAACTTGACAGATATGACCTTTAAGGGTCCAGAAGAAGAACTAAACAGAACCATAAACACCCAACCTGCCATACTTACAGTCTCTTACGCTGTTTACTCAGTCCTTAAAGCTCATGGTCTTCCGGAACCTTCTTTTGTCTCTGGCCACTCCTTGGGTGAGTATACAGCTTTGACAGTTGCCAAGGGTGTTGAGTTTTTTGAAGCTGTAAGGCTTGCCCATTTGAGAGGCAAGTACATGCAGGAGTCTTTTCGAGAGGGAGAAGGTGCTATGGTTGCAGTGCTAAAGCTACCTCCGGAGAAAGTGGAAGAGGCATGCATGCAGGCAAGGGATGAGGGTGTTGTCGAGCCAGCAAATTACAATTCACCTGAACAAACTGTTATCTCTGGTCAGAGAAGAGCTGTGGAAAAGGCTTCGCAAATAGTCAAAGCCATGGGTGGAAAGGTTATTCCTTTGAAAGTTTCTGTCCCATCCCACTGCTCTCTGATGAAGCCGGCGGCGGACGCCTTTAGGCTTAAGCTCGCCCAAACTCCTATAAAAAACATAAACATCCCAATAGTCCAAAACTACACCGCAAAGGCTCACACAATGGCACCTGAAATAAGAGAAAACCTATACAGACAGATATTCTCACCAGTAAGGTGGTTTCAAAGCGTGCTTTATATGGTAGAGCAAGGTGTGGACACCTTTGTGGAAATAGGTCCTAAAAACGTTCTTTCTAAGCTAATTCAGCAGACAGTGCAGAATGTGAGGGTCTTTAACGTGGAGAAGGTGGAGGATTTAGAGAAGGTTTTGAAGGCTATATGATAAATCCTGTTAAGTCTCCTCTTAGATACCCCGGAGGCAAGTCAAAAGCGGTAAATTTCTTATCTAAATTCGTGCCTAACTTTAGGGAATTTAGAGAGCCCATGTGTGGTGGAGC
>JAXSMZ010000001.1:75946-216255 GCA_037924335.1 Aquificaceae bacterium | reverse complement strand
GTGTGGGACAAAGCATGATAGGGACATAAATGCAAGCATAAACTTGCTAAAATATGGGCTCACTCACCTAACGAGTGGTAGGGCAGGAACTGTCCGAACTTATGCCTGTGGAGACTGCTCTGACGGCGGAATGGGTCTAATCCCAGTCTACGAGCCATCAGTCGTTGAAGCAGGAAGCTCCATCTTCTATAAGATGGAGTAGTTCACCTCGGGACTGTGAATAATTATAGACCAGTAGATAAACTTTGTCAAGTGGTTGCTTTCATCTCTCTTTTGAAAATGAGAGGCTTCCCGCTCCCTGTCCTAAAACTTTATCTAAAATTAAAAATTCCTTATAATAGCGTTGGGGGAAAGTTATGGTAGAAAATGCAGCTTTTGATATTGAGACCTTTTGCCCTATTGAAAAACTTCCACAAGAAGATTACATCTACCTAAGGAAGAGAAAAGGATACAGTTCCGAAGAGGATTTTCATAGAGAACTCGCTACTAATCCCTATATATCCTTTCTTATTTCCTTTTCTCTTTTCTTCTTAGAAGAGAATGTGGCTGAGGTCTACTATCTGTGTAGAGAGAGTGACGAATTAAGAGAGGATTATTGGGTTGGAAATAGGGCTATTGAAGTGATCTATAAACCAGTTTCTATGGAATCTGACATGCTTGTAGCTGAAATGGTTCTCTTAGAGCTTTTCTGGGAAAGAATAGGCATAGTTAAAAAGCTTATATCCTTTCATGGCAAGAATTTTGATATGGAGTTTATGAGGATAAGAACTATACTCCACAATCTAAAGCCACAAAACTTTTTTATCCATTTACATTCGGAAGAGTTAAATCACGTAGACCTAAAAGATATTTTCAAAGTGGGCAAGGACAACTATTCTTTAAGCTTTATATCAAAAAGGTTTGGTATTCCAATTGACAAAGGGGATATGGATGGTTCAAAAATAAGGGATGTCTTTCTAAAAGGAGATTTCAGAAGAGTTGCAGAGTATAACCTAAAGGACGCCATAATGACTGGTATGCTTTACGAAAGGGTAAAGGACTACCTTTGGGAAAAATATCTGATGGAATCTTTGCTAAAGGCTCTTGAGTTGAAAGGTATACTGAAGGCAGAGGAATTTATAGAGTATGCAGTAAAGAAAGGGATTTTTACTTTAAAGGAGGTTTCAAAGCTGATAGACCTCTACAGTAATAAAGTACAAATACCAACCGAAAAACAGATAAACTACTTGCTTTCCCTTGCAAAACAGTATAATTTGGAGATGGAGACCGTATGTTCCCTTTTGAGCTACACCACACGAGATAGATTACTGCAGTCCTTGAATGAAGAAGAGGTCACATGAACTGCTTCTTCTCATTAAATCCAATGTAACCTCCTTATGGTTCTACTATAACGCAGTTATACTTATCGAGATACTCTTTCTGTATTCTCAAAAGGTCATTAAGGCTCACTTCCTTTATCCTCTTTGCGTATTCTTGGTCTATTTTCCACCCAAGACCTATGACCTCATAGAAGCCCAAGTACCAAGCTTGCCTTAATCTTGTCTGATGGTCAAGGAGAAAATCACCAACTAGTTTGTCCTTAGCAAGTTTGACGTCCTCCTCCGTTATATCAGAGGACATAACTGTTTTTAAAAGGTCTTCTAGAGCGCTCTCTGCTTTATTAGGAGAAGTTCCCACATAAGCAAACATCCTGGGGGAGAAAAGCCTGGTTGGATAGTAAGAGTATGTAGCATAAGCATAGCCTTTCTTTTCCCTTAGTTCTTTAAAGAGCTTTGAGGTCATACCATCTCCAAGAACACCGTTTAAAACTTTGAAAGCAAAGTAGTCTTTGTCTTTTATGAGGGGTGCATTGAAAGCGCAGAGAACTGTAGCCTGAGCCCCAGGCCTCTTTACCCTTTCTACGGCGTTAGATTCAACATGAACATCCTTCTGCTGGGTGTCGTATCTGCCATCTGGAATACCTGAGAAAACATCCTTTAGCATATCCTCTATTGGAGCATCTCCAAAGTCTCCAACTATGCTGACCACGACGTTCTCACCCTTTAGAATCTCCTTCCATCTTTCTAAAACCATCCGCCTTGTTATGCTTCTTACATCTTCTTCGCTTCCCAAAGGAGATACGCTGTAGTCCATACCATCAAATGTCAGCCTCCTGAGATGCTCCATGGCAAGCTCCACACCCCTTTCCCTCTTGGACCTTATAGCTGCTATTATGTTATTCTTCTCTCTGTCTATGTCTTCCTGGTTAAAGGTTGGATGGTACAGCATGCTTTGAATTACCTCCAGAGCCCTATCGATCCCCTCTATCTTAGTTGAGAAGGAGATCTCTATATAATCGTCAGTTCCAGTGGCCGATATACTCCCACCGTAGTCTTCAAAGGTGCTTGCTATACTGTAAGAATCGTAATCCTTTGTTCCTTTTGTAAGGAGAATGGAAACAAGGTTTGTTAGCCCTCTCTTTGTTTCCCCGTGCACACCAGACCTTATGAACAAAACGCCAGAAACTATACCCTTTCCATGCGTCTTTTTGACCAGAACCTTAACTCCGTTTTCTAACACAAGCTCGTGCACCTTTTCACCCCCAAAAGAGAGATTCGTAATGATAAGAAAAATCAAAAAAAGCATCATTTTGAAGGCACCGTTAGAACTTCACTGTAAACACCTTGCAGTATGTACTTGTCAAGGACATTAAGAACATCCTTCCTCTTTACCGACCTTATGTTGTTTTCAAAGTACTTATAATAATCCAAAAGTCCTACAACGGTTACGGAGTAGCCTATGTAATACGCATCGCTGCTTACCTTCTCTGTAGAGAAAACTTCTGAGTTTATAACCCTTCCCTTTGCTTTCTCCACATCCTCCTCCTTAAGGTTTTCCTTAAGGTCTCTTATTAAACTCATGAGCTTTTCTTTAACTTCAGCGTATCTTTCTGTGTCAAAGGTTGCACTCACTATAAACATGTTATCCTTAGGCCTTCCTAAGTCTGCAGTGTAAACGCTGTAAACCAAACCCTTTTCTTTTAACTCTCTGTAAAGAAGTGAAGTCTTACCACCGCCAAGAAGCTGGTCCAAAACCACAAGAGAGTAGTACTCTTTGGAGCCTATGTGTGGTGCGCTCCATCCTATTATCCAATAGGCTTTTTCCACTCTGCTGTCTTTTATCTCCTTGAACCTTGGTTTTAGCTGCTTTGGCTCCCGCAAGATCTGGGGTCTCTCTACCTTTTTACCCTCCTCCCTTCCAAAGGTATCCATCACTTCTTTCCTTACATCCTCTGGTTTTACATCCCCAACGACTACTATGTACATGTTCCTTGGCTGGTAGAAGTTCCTGTAAAACTTCAAAAGCATATCTCTTCTGAACTTGCTTATTGTATCCTCGTAGCCTATGATGGGAAACCTGTAAGGAGAGACCTTGTAAGATAGCTTCTCAAACTCTTCCCATAAAACTGTTGATGGATTGTCCTTTCCACGTTTTAGCTCCTCTATTACTATAGGTTTTTCCTTATGCACCATGTCTTCTGAGAGCAAAGGTTTTTGGGTAAGCTGATAGAGAAGCTCTATGGCCCTTTTCCAATAAGGTTTTGCTATCTCTATATGATAGAAGGTGTAATCTTTGGAAGTGCCGGCGTTGATCCTTCCACCAAGGCTTTCAACAATCCTATCTATCTCACCGTAAGGGTACTTTTCAGAACCGTTAAAAAGCATATGCTCAAGAAAGTGAGCCATACCTTTTTCCTGATAGTTTTCGTAAATGGAACCTACATTGAACCACACTTGAAGGGCAACAGCTTCTGTATCATCCCTCTCTTTTACTATCAAATCAGCCCCATTGGGCAGTTTATAAGTGTACAACTCTTGGGCTAACGTTAGGCTTGACATGAGAACCTCCAAAAACAAAATGGTCAGGAATTTCATTCACTATGAATTATACAGTAAGATTGCTTTGCCCAACATTATTGACGCACGCTTTAAAGTTATTGAAACTCAAAGCTTTGACTAAGTATGATTTATATCATAAAATTTAAGAAGAGCTTAAATACTTGCTTCTCTGCATGTATATTAGACAAAGCAGATGGTCAGTCATTTTTAACTACCTTGAGCTTCTATGTTATACTTTTCTATCTTTCTGTACAGAGTCCTCAGCGGGATACCGAGCTTCTCGGATGCCAATCTTTTGTTGTAATTTACTTCCTTTAAGACCTCTTTTATCTTTTCCTTTTCAAGCTCTCGCAGGGTCTTTCTTCCTTTTGAACCGAGCAGTTCTATCTGCACATCGTCTATGTATTCATCATCGCAAAGAAGGTAAGCCCTCTCTACTATGTTTTTCAGCTCCCTCACATTACCAGGATAGTTATAAGACAACAGCTTTTCTATAGCTTCTTTAGTGAACCCTTTTACATTTTTGGAGTACTTTGCAGAACATAACTTCAGAAAATACTCTGCTAGGGGAATTATATCTTCCTTCCTTTCTATTAAGGATGGAATGTAGAGCTCAAAAGTGTTCAGTCTAAAGTAAAGGTCTTCCCTGAATTTTCCTTCCTTTACGAGCTCCTTTATGTTTTTATTGGTAGTGCCTATGATTCTCACGTCGCTCCTTATCTCTTTTCTTCCACCAACTCTGTAGAACGTCTTGGTCTCTATAGCTCTGAGAAGCTTTGTCTGAACGGAAATGTCCAACTCTCCTATTTCATCCAAGACAAGCGTTCCACCGTTCGATAGTTCAAAGAAACCCTCTCTTGGAGCATTGGCTCCCGTAAAAGCTCCCTTCTCGTAGCCGAAGAGCTCTGCCTCAAAGAGGTCTTTTGGGATGGAAGTAACGTTAATTACAACAAAAGGCTTTGAACTTCTTTCGCTTACTGAATGTATGAACCTGGCTACCATTTCCTTCCCTACGCCAGTCTCCCCTACAAGAAGTACTGGACAGTCGCTACAGGATATTCTGTATACTTTATCTATCACCTCCTTCATTTTCTTGCTTTTGAAGATAAGCTCCTCAGATTGCATTGTTTTTTCCCTTTTAAGCGTCCTATCTCCTTTTTTCAGTATCAATGACTTGTAAGCCTTTTCAACAGCTGATTCTATCTCACTCAACGTGCACGGCTTTGTGAGAAAATCGTATGCCCCCCTCTTTACAGCCTCTACACCTATCCTTATAGTTCCATGTCCAGTTAGGATGACAACCTCAGAGCCTTTGAAAGACTTAATTCTATCGAGCAAGTCCATACCGTTTACATCTGGAAGTAAAAGGTCAAGAAGTACAACATCAAAATCTTGCCTTTCTAATTGATTTAGAGCCTCTACTCCGTTGCCTGCTAAAAGCACCTCGTTACCTCTGTCTTGGAAGTGTTCCTTTAAAATGTTTCCAAGGTCTCTGTCATCTTCCACTATGAGCAGCTTCATAGTATCCCCCTGGTATGTATAATTTAAACTCTGTCCTACCGTTTAGACTTCTTACTTGTACCTTTCCGTTTATATCCTCCACAAACCTTTTAACCAAGGATAGACCGAGTCCTATTCCGCCCATTTTTGTGGTATAAAAAGGTAAGAAAACCTTTTCAATGTCCTCTTTAGCTATACCCATTCCGTAATCTACCACACTCCAGAATATGTAAGGGTCTTCCCTACCCAACTTGACTTCTACACTCTTCCCAGAAGGTGAGGCTTCTATGGCATTCTCTATGATGTTTATAAGGATCTGCTCTAACTTCCAAGGGAAGCATATAACTTCTAAGCTGGAATCCGAGCCTGTGGAGAGCTCAAGTTTTACTCCTGATTTTCTCGCCTTATGGGACATGACCTCAACTATTTCTTTTGTCATACGGTAAAGGTTTATCTTCTTTGGTTGTTCGCTCTCTGAAGCCCTCACTATATCCAAAAGCCTTTCTATTGTTTCGGCACTTTTAAGAGACTGCTTTATTATCACTGCAGCCTTCTCCCTAACCTTTTCCTCACTTGAGACGTTGCGTATCCATTCAGCATAAGTCAGTATAGAGGCAAGGGGGTTGTTGAGTTGATGGGCTATGGAGAGAGCTATCTCCCCAACTATTGAAAGCTTAGATGTTTTGTAAAGTGCCAACTCAAGGTCTTTTTTATCCGTTATATCCCTCAATTGGTACAATACAAAGCTCCCTTCCTCTGTTCCTATCTCTACAGCATGCATGTTGACTATGTATTTTCTATCTTTTAGTGTTAAAAGAGCTTCTGGAATAAAAACAGCCCCCTTTGAGTAAGGCTTTATTATATCTTGCATGTATTTACCTATAACATCTTCAGTGTTTATGCCATACCTTTCAAGAAAGCTTTTATTAGCCTTTACCACTTTCCCATCAGTATCAGTTAGAATCATACCATCCTGAGAGTTGTTGAATATGTTCATGTAAACTCTCTTTTCTCTTTCAAGGCTTTCTATCAGTTTCTCAAAAGTTTTAGAAAGTAAGCTTATTTCATCTTGTCCCGCAAAACTTATACTTTTTCTTTCATTCCATGAAAGGACGTTATTTTTAAGATGGTCTAAGGGCTTGAATATACGAAGTAGGATGAAGATAACAGATGTTCCCACAATCAACGTGCTTATACCTCCAACGATAGAAGCCCTAAACAAGAACCCGTATGCTGGTTCCAGGACATCATTTATTGGCTCTTCCAGAATCAGCTTCAAGCTCGTATCCTTTACACTCGCTTTCACTCTGAGCATGTTATCCCTTTTTGCTTTGTTTTCGTTAACGAGAAGGTTAAGAATTATTCCTTTCGTACTTATTGGATAGACATCCTCAAGTACAGTGTCCATGTTAATATCAAACACGTAAAAACCTCTGAAAACGTTGTCCTGAAAGTCAGGAATTTTAACTCTCAAGTATAGCTCTCCGTAGCTGTTTATGATATAATCAATTATTTCTTTCTTTTGGAGCTGTGAAGTTAAGAAAGCTCCAAACTCTGGCAACGCACTTATTCTACTTTCGTGCGTCACCAAGACCCCTTTCTGGTCATAAAAAGCTCCCTGTTCAACGCCTCTTATATCCCCAGATATGCGCCATATTATATCATCTGCGGAAAACTTCATCCTATCATATTTTGCAACTAGAAGGTCTATTTTGCCGACCCTATCCTCAATGCTAGAACTGAGTTTATCGGAGACTGTATGAACCAACATCCTTGAAGTCTTCTCCCAGTTTTCAATGAGCTCAGCCTTGAGAAGGTAAAAATAATTGATGTAGAAAAAGGTTTGAAGGAGAATAAGGAAAAGAGAAAGAGCAATGACCTTCCTTTTAATGTTGCCCTTCATCTGACCACCTGGTCCGCTGAAAATGACATATGAGAACTGCTATATCCGAGCTCACGCATGGTTCTTTGATTTATCACCAATTTTACATCCCTTACCTTTTCGAAAGGCACGTCCTCTACATTTTCTCCTCTTATGAGTTTGTAAGCTATGTAGGATGCCTGATACCCTTGTTCGTAATTAGAGCTACCATAGGCTATTGGGCAACCCGCCTTTGCTTGTTCTGGAGCAAGACACATAACGGGTATTTGATAAAACATAGCATACTGGAGTATGTAAGATGTTAGAAAGTTCTCTGTATAAAAGCATGGGGTTATTATGATACCGCCAAAGCCATCTCCTTTCATGTTACTTATAACGTACTCTAAGTCAACTGCATCTCTTACAGAAACGGGTACAACTTTAATACCGTACCCCTCCCCAGCCTTAACAGTTATTCTGGTAGCTAACTTTGATGCTTCAAACTGAGGTGTACAAAAAACCACTACCTTTTTAATTTCTGGGAAGAATTTGACGAAAAGCTCTATTCGTTTTTCCATGAGCTCAACGTTGAGGTTATCAACACCGGTTATATTGTAAGATGGTCTTTTTATTTCCTTTGTTAAACCCCAAGTTTTAATGGCTGTACCTCCCATAATTACTATAGGCTTTTTTACGTTTGGGTTCAGCCTTTTAATGTAGTAAGCCTCTAAACTTCCCCCAACAGCTATCAAATCATACTTATCTATTTTACTGAGCATCTTTAGAGCCTCAACTTCCAATTTTTTGAGATTGTTCTCCCCCAAATAAACGTCCAGCTTTACCTTCTCCATCCCCAAAGCTTTTAGTCCATCCTTGAACCCTTCCACTTTGCTCATTCTTCCCTCTCCAGAGATAAGAATGGCTATTTCTATACTTTTTTGTCTATCATAACAAGAAGATAGCGTAAGGATACAAAAAATTAAAAGAAGGTGTCTCATGTTATAATCTTAATATAAGGCACGTAGCTCAGAGGGAGAGCGCTGGCCCGACACGCCAGAGGTCGGCGGTTCGATCCCGCCCGTGCCTACCATGCTATAATCATATTGATGTTTCTTGACTTTGAAAAAGATTACGCAGAACTCTATCAAAAGGTTGACCAGCTCAAGAGGATCTACCAGCTTGGTGAGAAAGAAAGTGAAAGGGAGTTAAGGGAGCTTCAAAGGGAACTGAGAGGGAAAGCAAGGGAAGTTTACAGAAAGCTTGACCCATGGAACAGGATACTTATTGCCCGCCACTCCCAAAGACCCCACGCCATTGACTACATAAAACTCATGATGACAGGCTTTGTAGAACTACATGGAGACAGATGCTTTGGTGATGATAAGTCTATAGTTGCCGGATTTGCTTACTTTGATAGCATGCCGGTTGCCGTAATAGGACAGGAGAAAGGAAGGACAACAAAAGAGAAGATGGAGAGGAACTTTGGTATGCCACACCCTGAAGGATACAGAAAGGCTATAAGAATTGCAAAGCTCGCTGAAAAGTACCGCATGCCCCTTATCACACTAATTGACACTCCAGGAGCTTACCCTGGGATAGGTGCAGAGGAGAGGGGACAGTCTGAGGCAATAGCAAAGAGCCTTTACACTTTTGGATATCTTATGGTGCCTTCCGTAGCCGTAGTTATAGGTGAGGGTGGGTCTGGTGGTGCTTTGGCATTGGCTGTTGCTAACAAAGTTCTCATGCTTGAAAATGCTGTGTATTCTGTCATATCTCCAGAGGGTTGCGCAGCCATCCTTTGGAAAGACCAATCAAAAGTGAAAGAAGCGTCAACTTCTCTCAAACTGACAGCCCATGACCTTCTAAAGCTTGGCATAATAGACAGTGTGATTCCAGAGCCCCTTGGTGCTGCCCACTGGGATCATAAAAGAACGGCAAGGGTTTTAAAGTACTACCTTAGGAAGACCCTAAGGGAACTTTTGAGGATGAGCTGCGAAGAGATAGTGAGCCAAAGGATAAGGAAGTTTGAAAAGATGGGAGCTTATTTGGTAGTATGAAGTTCGTAGTGCATGGACACTTTTACCAACCCTTCAGAGAGAACCCCTACGTGGGAGATATCATGTTGGAGGATACGGCTTACCCTTATGAAAACTGGAACGAGCGCATACACAGAGAGTGTTATCTACCCAACGCTTACGCCCACTACAGGGTTAACACAAAGGTCAGAGGAATAATAAACAATTACAAGAAGATCAGCTTTAACGTTGGATGGACTCTTCTCCAATGGATGGAGAAAAAGCATCCAGAGACCTTAGAAAAGATAATGGAAGGTTCAGAAAATGCATTGGCCACATCCTTCAACCATACCATACTTCCCCTCGACCCGGAGGAAGACAAAGAGATACAGGTCTTTTGGGGTATAAGAGCCTTTGAGAAGTTTTTCGGTAAAAAGCCAACGGGTTTTTGGCTTCCGGAGCTTGCAGTTGACAAGGAAACTGTGAACATACTGATAAAGTACGGGATAAAGTACAGTATACTTGCACCGCATCAGGCAAAAGTAAAGGACAACTTTTTTAGATATTACACAGAAAAGGGACACATGGACTTCTTCATATACGATGGGGAGCTTTCCCATGGCGTAGCCTTTGGTGACCTTCTCTCTGACGCCAAAACACTTCTGGAAAAGCTAAAGCAGAGAAAGGATCTCACTCTGATAGCAACAGACGGTGAAACCTTTGGACACCATAAAAAGTTTGGTGAGATGGGATTGGCTTACATGTTTTTCAATTCCAGCGATTTTACAACCCTTGAGGCTTTTTACAGGGAGCATAGTCCTAAACTCTCCGGAGACATAAACTGGAACACATCCTGGAGCTGTCCCCACGGTGTAGAGAGGTGGAGGAGCAACTGCGGATGCAGCAGCGGAGGATTGCCAGGATGGCATCAAAAATGGAGAAAACCCTTGAGAGATGGGTTAGAAGTCATAAGGTCTAAATTGAAGGAAATTACCCTTAACGAGCTTGAAAAGTACTTTTTAGAGCCAGAAAGAGCAATATTGAATTTTATAGATATAATACTGGGGGGTTCCAAGGAGGATTACCTCAGGAACCATGCTAAAAAGAGACTAAGCGGAGAGGAAAGAACAAAGGTTTTTAGCTTGCTCAATGCCCTAAAGTATATACAGCTTTCCTTCTCATCGGACGGTTGGTTCTTTGCGGAGCTTTCTGGTATAGAAACAGTCAAGAACATCCTTTTTGCAAAGAGAGCTATGGAGCTTGTGGGAGACCCAAACATGGAGAAAACCTTTCTTAGATATTTGGAGGAGGCACCCAGCAACGTTCAGGCTTATGGTAATGGGCTTGGTGTTTGGAAAAAGTTAGTGCTGCCACAAGTCTATGAGACAAAGTCTATAGCAAGATGTGTACTGCTTTTTCATCTTTCCGATTTGAATGAGGAGAAGGGTTCTTTTGGAAAGTGGGAGTTTGAAATAGCAAAGCAAGGTATCTTCAAAATAAAACTCTTTGACAAGGAGACTGACGAAACCTTCCTTTTGGAAGAAGACCTAAAAGATTTTGATATGTCCCAGCTTCCATCCCTCTGTTGTAAAAAGCTTCTGGAAAAGTGGAGTATGGATTACATAGAGGCTGAGATTGAATTTTTCAAAGACTATGAGAGGTTGCTCGAAGACTTAGTCTCACATTCCAAAAGTTTAAGGCTTGATATGGCAGACTACATGAGAAAGAAGTTAGAGATTTCTTTGAAGTTAAAGCTGATAAGGTCCTTCCTCAAAGGAGAGGAGTTTGGAAGGATAAAGGAAGTTTTCAAAAAGGCCAACGAGCTTTCCGTTGATATAGTTGATGAAAATGTATCCCGCCTTTTTAGCCAGTACATCAAAAAGAATATACCTTCGCTTTCTGAAGGAGAACTAATAGAGCTTCTTGATTTTGTGAAAGAATATAATCGAAGCGTGAGCAAATACAACCATATGGTAGGTCTTTGGGAGGTCCAAAACTGGGTATGGGAAAGGAAGGAGACCATTAAGGACAGGAGGGTGTTTGACCTTTTAAACTTGGAAGTTATGGTATAATAAAAATCCTTTTATGAATTACGCAGCCCTTGACCTTATCCCAGAACCTGTTCTTGTGATAGATGAAAACTACAGGATAGTATTTCTAAACAGGAAAGCAAAGGAGGTTTATGGGGATGTGGAGCAAACATGCTATGGCTTGACTCATGCCTCAGAAGTACCATGCTACGAGCTAGATAGCCATCCATGTCCAGTAAAAATCATAAAGGAAAGTGGTTTAGACTCTTTCCGAGTGGTTCACATTCATAGTACAAAGGAGGGCAAAAGCTACTTTTATATTATTGCCGGCTATGACAGGGAAACAGGGGTCTATGTGGAGTTGCATATAGATATCTCCAACTTTATGATATCCATTGGGGAGAGCGGTTTTAGATTCGAACAGCTAATACAGACTGGCAACATTGTGCTCTTCCTATGGGAGAACAAACCTGGCTGGCCTGTAAAGATGGTAACCCCAAACGTGGAGGATATTTTTGGGTACACCGCAGAGGAGTTTCTCTCTGGCAGGGTAAGCTATGCAGAGATCATACACAAAGATGACCTAAAAAGAGTGGCTGAGGAAGTAAAAAGGTACACAGAAAGCAAAGCTCAAGCGTGGACGCACGAAGATTACAGGATAGTCAGAAAGGATGGAAGGATAGTATGGCTCTTTGACCACACAGTTCCCATATTTGACAAGGAGGGGAACATAACCCATTATTACGGATACATACTGGACGTTACAGAGAAGCACGAAGAGGAAGAGATGTTTAAAAACCTATCAGAGGCCTCACCCGTTGGAGTTTTTTTGCGTTCTGGGAAGCGACTTGTTTACGTAAATAAGGCTTTAGCTCATATAACTGGCTATTCTGTGGATGAGCTTCTCAATATGGAAGATGTAACTTCTCTCATATATCCCAAATACAGGCATAGGGTTGAAAGCGCTATGAAGAAAAGAGATATGGGCATAAAAGGTATAGAGAGCTATGAAGTTATGATAAAGAGGAAGGATAGAAAAAACAGATGGGTTAGGATAAGTTCAGAAACAACCTATTGGAAAGGATTACCTGCTGGTATAGGCGTGGTAATGGACATAACAGAGAACAAAATGTACGAAAGGAAACTTAAGAAGTTGGCTCTCTATGATAGCTTAACGGGTACTTACAACAGGTATGCCATAGAGGAGTTCCTCATAAAGGAGATAGAAAGGGCAAAAAGACTGGGAACGAAGCTAAGCATTCTCTTTGTAGATATGGATAACTTCAAATACATAAACGACACTTACGGACACTTAGAAGGTGATAAGGTGTTAAAATCTGTTGCTAAGCTTATAAGGAGAAACATAAGAAGGTCTGACTACGTAGGAAGATGGGGAGGAGACGAGTTCCTTGTGGTGCTTTTATCGGGTGAACCAGAGGAAGTAACAGAGAGGCTCTCAGAGGCTGTGCATAATCTGAAGTTTAAAAGGGGCTACAAAGTGAGCTTCTCCGTTGGCCATGCCGTTTACCAAAAGGAGGAAAATTTAAAAACCTTCATACGCAGAGCTGACGATATGCTACATAAGATAAAGCTACTCAAAGGACTGTATAAATCTATTTAACTCTTGGTTCATCTGGTGGACTCTTTCTTTGAGTTTCTCTTTGTAGTCTTCTAACTTCTTTGCAAGCTCTGGGTATTTCAAAGCCAAGACCTGTACAGCCAAAATCCCTGCATTTGTAGCATTCCCTATGCCCACAGTTGCAACGGGCACACCGGCTGGCATCTGAACTATAGAATAGAGAGAGTCTAAACCGTTCATATGCCTTGATGGTATGGGAACCCCTATGACTGGAAGAGTGGTTAAAGAGGCTATAATTCCAGGAAGGTGTGCAGCCCCACCGGCTCCAGCTATTATCACATCTACCCCCATGTCTCTTGTCCCTTTTACAAATTCGTAAATTAAGTCAGGAGTCCTGTGGGCTGATATTACCTTAACATCGCACTCAACCCCAAACTCCCTTAGCACGCTGTAAGCTTCCTTCATAAACTCCCAATCTGATATGCTCCCCATTATTATGGATGCTTTTGGCTTCATAACCTATATTATACAAACACGCCAGCTATCTTTGTCTTACACTTGGGACATCTATCCTCTAACAGATGATTCTCTACCCTTTCCCCAAGGTATCCTCTCCTTTCTATCACTTTATAGCCGCAGGATGGGCAGTAGGTAGACTCTAAATCGCTGGCTGGATAGTTTCCCACATAAACATACTCAAGTCCTTCCTCTCTTCCGACCTCGTAAGCTCTTTTTAGCTTCTCAACGGGTGTTGGCGGAAGGTTAGTCATTCTGTAAGCTGGAAAGAATCTTGAAACGTGCCATGGTGTATCTTTCGAAAGACTTTTGACAAACTTCGCTATGTCCCTTAGCTCCTCCTCTGAATCGTTTAAACTTGGTATTATAAGTGTAGTGATCTCTACCCAGATGCCCATCTTTTTAACGTACTTAATAGTATCTAAGACTGGCTTTAGTCTTGCTCCGCATACTTCCCTGTAGAATTTATCAGAGAAGGATTTTAGGTCTATGTTCATAGCAGAAAGGTAAGGCAGAGAAGCATCTATGACATCTTCCGTTTCGTAGCCACTCGTAACAAACACATTTTTAATGCCTTCCTCATGCGCTAACTTCATTGTATCGTATGCAAACTCAAAGAATATAACAGGCTCATTGTAAGTGTACGATATAGAAGGTGTCTCGTTGACCTTTGCAAGGTAAACCAGTTCTTCTGGCATCATACTATCACCAAAGGTCTCATAGTTGTGAGTCTGTGGATACTGGGAAATCCCCCAATTTTGGCAGAACATGCATGAGAAGTTGCATCCAACCGTTCCCACAGAAAGTGAGTAGGTTCCAGGAAGGAAATGGTAAAGGGGCTTTTTCTCTATTGGGTCTATGTTATAAGCAGCCACGCTTCCATAAACTGTAAGATAAAGAGTTCCATCCAAGTTCACTCTTACTCCACACTTTCCATATTCTCCATTTTCAAGGACGCACCTCTGTCTACATGCTTTACATAGAACTTTTCCGTTCTTTTTTTCACTCATCCAAGCCAAAGACTTCATAAAGTTTAAAGATAATTTAAACCTACCAACTTTGAACTTTTGGTGTTAAAATATAACCTTAACATGGGTATAAAAAGAGTAAACAGAAAGGCTTTTCTTAATTTAGTAGAGTCTATGCTCTTTTTGGACTTTGTAAAGGGTTTGTCTGTAACGCTTAGGAACCTTCTTAGAAAGCCTATTACTATAAACTATCCCATTGAAAAGCTTACTCTCCCAAAAAGGTACAGGGGAGCACATGGACATTTTGTTTGGGACGGTACAGAACCAGACTCTTTAAAAGCCATAGGCAAGTTCATGAGCTATGAGAAGGGAAAGAGCAGGTGTGTGGCCTGTTATATGTGCCAAACGGCGTGTCCCATGCCCACTCTTTTTAGAATAGAGGCCATTCAGATGCCAGATGGTTCCAAAAAGGTGGTTCGCTTTGATATGAACCTGAACAACTGCCTTTTCTGTGGTTTGTGTGTGGATGCCTGTCCCGTTGGATGTCTAACCATGACAGACCTGCATGAACTTGCTGGATACTCAAGGTCATCGGCAGTCTATAGGATGAACAACTTAGAGAGCAACGCAGTGGATTGGAAGAAAAGGAGAGGAAAAGAAACGGACAGAATATGGATAGATGACTCTCAAAGAGAAAGGCTCTGGGGGAAGGTCCAATGGAGTGGCTGATCTTTGCATTCCTAACTCTATGGCTTGTTCTATCAGCTTTTGGTACAGTTTTTATGAAAAATCCAGTGCATGTGATACTCTCCTTCCTCTCTGCAATACTGGCCATGGCTGGTGTTTTTCTGCATCTTGGGGCTAATCTTGTGGCTGGTCTTCAGCTTATAATATACGCAGTGGCTATAGTTGTCTTTTACGTGCTAGTTATAACGGCAGTGCCATGGGAGAAGATAAAAAGGTTTGAAGGTATATACAAACAAGAACTGATCTGGAGCTTGCCCTTTTTGCTCGTATCCTTTGGTGTTATGTCTTACATGATACTTAGAGGTAAATTCTCAGCCCCTCTTAATCTGACCACTGGTGACAACGTAAAAGATGTGGGTAAGTCGCTTTTCACCTCGTACCTTTTCCCTTTTGAAGTTGCCTCCGTTGTACTCTTGGTTGCAATGATCGGAGCTATCCTTCTTGGGAGGAAGGAAGAGTGAGTCTTGAAAAGGCTTATCTGCTTTTAAGCATACTTCTATTTCTGCTTGGTTTTCTGGGTGTTATAGTGCGTAAGAACCTCATAACCATACTTGTGAGCGCTGAGCTGATGCTAAATGCTATAAATTTGGCTTTTGTAAGCGTGGATAGAATTCTAAAGGGTGTGGAGGGGCAAGTTTTTGTTCTTTTTGTGCTAACAGTTGCAGCCGCAGAGGTTGCCGTCGGTTTAGGTATTGTGGTATCCATATTTAGACTGAGGGGGTACGAAGGTTCCTCTGAAACTGTTCATCTGAGGGATTGAGCATGGAATCCTTTGTGGTTTTTTTACCCCTTTTGTCCTTTCTGTTTGTAGGGCTGCTTGGAAAGAGAATAGGGGATAGGGCTTCTGGTGTCTTGACTGTGTTGGCTGGAACAATCTCCTTTGCTCTCTCTCTCTACTCTGCAGTAAAAGCTATAAAGAGCCCTTTTACTTTAAAGCTATATGACTTTATAACTGTTGGACATTACACACTCTCCTTTGGACTTTACTTTGATGCTCTTTCTTCTATAACTGCCTGCATAGTGACCTTTGTGGCTACACTCATCTTTTTATACTCTATAGGATACATGGAAAACCTCTTTGGCCAGTGGGTCTTTAAGTTCTACTCCTACCTCTCCTTTTTCCTATTTGCCATGCTTCTTATAGTCCTCTCTGATAACCTCCTTGGTATCTTCTTCGGTTGGGAAGGTGTGGGACTTGCCTCTTACCTTCTCATTGGATACTTCCACACACAGAAGAAGGCCTCAGATGCTTCCTTAGAGGCCTTTGTCATGAACAGGATAGGGGATTGGCTCTTTATCTTTGGTATCATCTTCTCCTTTTACCTCTTTGGGTCTCTATCCTTGCTGGAGATATTTCCTCAAATCCAGAAAACAGACCCCCATCTGCTTGGAATTGCTGCCTTGCTTCTGTTTGGTGGAGCTGTTGGAAAGTCTGGACAGGTTCCCCTTCACACATGGCTGCCAAACGCTATGGCAGGTCCAACGCCAGTTTCAGCCCTCTTACACGCAGCAACCATGGTAGCTGCAGGAGTCTATATGGTTTCAAGGCTATATCCAGTTTTTGAATCATCTCCAGAGAGTTTGAAAGTTGTAGCCCTTGTAGGTGGTATAACTGCTCTTTTTTCAGCCCTTGCGGCAACATCCCATACGGACATAAAGAAGATAATAGCCTTTTCAACCATGAGCCAGCTTGGTCTCATGTACTTAGCCCTTGGGGTAGGCGACAAGGCAGGAGCCATGTTTCACCTTAGCACTCATGCCTTTTTCAAGGCACTTCTCTTTTTATCGGCTGGAAGCGTTATAACAGCCTTTCACCATCACGTATACGACATATACGAGACTGGGGGGCTAAGAAGGTACATGCCTTTGACGTATGGAGGCTTTTTAGTAGGTGCTTTGGCACTCTCTGGCATATTTCCCTTTTCAGGATTTTTCAGCAAGGACAGGATAATAGCAAGCAGCTACGAGCATAGCGCAGTCTTAGGAGTTCTGGCGAGTTTAGTGAGCTTTCTTACAGCCTACTACATATTTAGGGAAGGTTTTGTTATGTTCCATGGAAGGGAGCATTACGAAGAGGAGCCGCATGAGAGCAAGCCAGTTATGACAGTTCCCATGATAATTTTGGCCTTTCTTTCTTTGGTAGCTGGAGTTTTTGAAGGTTGGTACTTTAGCCTATTTGATGCTCACAAGGGTTTACATCTTAGCGTAGCTGTGGTATCTGTTGTTATAGCTTTTTTTGGAATAGGCTTGGCTTACCTTCTCTTTGGCAGAGGAGAGATAAGGCTTGAGGTTGTTCTCTTCAGAGAGCAGTTCTTCACAGAAAGATTCTACCACAAGGTGATAGCTTGGGGGTATATGATCCTTTCAAAGATGCTTTACAGTGTTAATGAGAGAAAAGTTATAGACGGCCTTGTAAACTCCACTTATTACATTGTCAACTTAGTTGGTAGCTCTATAAAACCCTTGCAGGACGGAAGAATTAATCATTACGCTTTTGCTATGTATGTAAGCTTAGGTCTTGTTCTTTTCCTCATACTTACCTTAGGGAGGTGATCCATGGAAAAACTTCTGAGCTTTGCTATCTTTTTGCCTCTTCTATCATCTGTGATAGTTCTTCTCTTGAGACGGGAAAGATTTTCTCGTATCTTTTCTCTGTTTTCCTCTGGAGTTGTGCTTTTTTTGATGTTCTATCTCTTTATAAACTTTGATTGGAATAAGACAGATTTTCAGTACGTTAGTGGATACACTTGGATACCATCTTTGGGAATATCCTACCATGTAGGCGTTGATGGTATGGCAATATCTTTGCTACTTATGACAGCTTTGATGTTTTTTATATCTTTTGTATGGTCGTGGAAGATAGAGGATAGACCGAATCTCTATCATGCTCTTTTTTTGATACTTGAAACTGCATGCCTTGGTGTATTTTCTGCTCTTGACTTCTTCCTTTTTTACCTTTTTTGGGAAGGTATGCTCATACCTATGTACTTCATTATAGGTCTTTGGGGTCACGAAAGAAAGGTTTATGCAGCCAACAAGTTCTTTGTTTATACTTTCTTTGGTAGTCTCTTCCTGCTATTGGGTCTTGCGTCCATTGTAGTCTACGCTTACATAACCTCTGGTCAGCTGTCCTTTGATTATGCCTTTCATAAGAACATTTCATACCCAATATGGTTACAGTTGCTTGCCTTTGCTCTCTTTGGTATAGGCTTTGCAGTAAAGGTCCCCATGTGGCCAGTTCACACATGGCTTCCAGATGCTCACGTAGAAGCTCCAACGGCTGGGTCTGTTATACTTGCTGCTGTGCTTTTGAAGATGGGCACTTACGGCTTTGTCCGATACTCCCTTCCGTTGTTTCCAGAAGCAAGTAAGTACTATATACCTATAATATTCACTTTGAGCATAGTAGCCATAATCTATACGGCTATGATGGCCATAGCACAAACCCATATAAAAAGGCTTATAGCTTACTCTTCCGTCAGTCATATGGGATTGGTGACACTTGGGACTTTTGCCTTTGATATGAATGCTTTGAATGGATCAATATACATGATGATAGCTCACGGTCTTTCATCTGCAGCACTTTTTATGTCAGCCGGATTCCTCTACGATAGGATACATACATACAACATGGATGAGCTTGGTGGTCTTGCCAGATACTTACCCGGTCTTTCATTGCTCTTTATGCTGAGTGGGCTAGCCGGGATAGGCTTTCCGGGTCTTGCAGGCTTTGTGGCTGAGTTCCTCATCCTTTTGGGCACGTTTAGAAGCTATCCCGTATGGGCCATCGTAGCCGGGACTGGAATGATCTTGAGCGCAGCTTACTTCCTTTACATGTACAAAAGGGTCATGTTTGAAGAAGAAACCATACCACAGCAAAGGATTGAAAAATGGAAGCACCTTAAGGACATTGAACTGCATCATGTTATCTCCTTCTTGCTAGTAATAGCTTCCGCTTTTATCCTTGGACTTTATCCATTACCCTTTGTTAGGGTAGTTCAGCAAACTTCAAGATACATACTGGGAGGCTAAAAGTGAACTGGAACGCTGTATTGCCAGAGATAGTCCTTTCTATAGCTGTACTGATAATCTTTTTAACTGACCTTTTCTTTGAGAAGAGACACTACAAGTTCGGTATGTTTCTCTCCGGTTTTGCTCCCATACTTGCCCTTCTTTCCTTACCCTTTGTAAGCTTTCCCGCAAAGGCTTTCTTTGATGTTTTCTACGTGGAAAACACCAATATAATAGGTAAAGGTATTCTCTATCTTATCACCAGCTTGTCCATACTTTCCTCTTACGATTACTTTAAAAGGAAGAACTCTGAGTATGGAGAGCTTGGCTATTTGATGCTTGTTTCTTCGCTGGGGCTTTCTTTGCTTATGTCCTCTGCCAACTTGGGTCTTCTTTTCATATCTCTTGAGCTTTCTTCCATCACACTGTATATCCTTATAGGACTCTTTAGAAAAGACTACCTTTCTAAAGAGGCTTCTTATAAGTACTTAGTTATGGGAACTGTCGGGACTTCCATGTTGGCTTTTGGAAGTGTTTTTTACTACGCATCAACGGGCAGTTTATTCTTAAAAAGATACAGTGAAACCAACTCCCTTTTTCTTTTGGGCCTTCTTCTCATACTATCTGCCATTGCCCTCAAGGTATCCTCAGTCCCCTTCCATTTTTGGACGCCCGATGCTTATGAAGGTGCACCAACGCCAATAACTGCATACCTATCCACGGCTCCCAAGCTTTCTCTTTACTTTTTATTGGTAAATATGGCTTCCTATTTCTCTCATATGAAAGTATGGTTTGTTCTGATCGGACTTTTTGCTCTTCTTTCCATGTTTTACGCAAGCTTTGTTGCCTATGCTCAAAAGTCCGTAAAGAGGCTTTTGGCTTACTCTTCTATAGCTCATGCGGGTTATTTCCTCCTTGGGCTTGTATCAGTAGATAAAACCCTATCTTCAGCTTTGCTCTTTTATGTCTCCGTTTACACCTTTGCAGCACTCGGCTCCTTCGTTATACTTGCTATTTTTGAGAAGAGGGATGGCTTTTCCCATACATTCTCCGACTACAAAGGTATTGGAAGGTACGATACTCTGTTGGCTTCCTTTCTTTCACTCTTTCTCTTTGCCATGATAGGCATACCCCCCATGGCTCTCTTCGTTGGAAAGCTTGGTATATTCATGGGTCTTTTAAAGTTGGACCTTATGCTTCTGGCTGTGCTTTTTTTAATATTCAGCCTGATATCGGCTGGGTACTACCTTAGGGTGGTCGTTTATATGTTTATGGAAAGCGGTGAGAAAAGATGGCATAAGTTACATCTATCTTCTGGTGAGACCCTTACCATACTGGTGTGCCTCTTAGCCATCTTTATCCTTGGCCTCTTCCCAAACCTTCTCTATGAGCTTATAATCAAGGGTCTATGATAGTTAAGATACTGCCAGTTGGACTTCTCTCCGTTAACTGCTCCATCCTTGTTGATGAGGAAACTCAAGAATCCATAGTCGTTGACCCTGGAGCTGATGCAGAGTTTATAAAGATAGAGGTTGGCGACTCCAAGCTCAAGGCTATAGTTTGCACTCATGGACACATAGACCATGTGGGGCAGGTGAAAACCTTGAAAGACATGTACAGTATCCCTTTCTACATGCACAGACGGGACATTCCTTTAATAAACGACCCCATATGGCCAGGCTTTGAAAGACAGATAAAGGCCAACTTACCCTGCCCAGAGCCAGACTTCTTTTTAGAGGAAGGAGAAGAGTTAAGGGTTGGTAGAACAAGGCTTTTGGTTCTTCATACACCAGGTCACACACAGGGACACTGCTGTTTATACTCTGAGGAGGATAGCTTACTGATAGCTGGGGACCTTCTCTTTAGGGGAAGCGTAGGAAGATGGGACCTGCCAGGTGGAAGTTTTGATGACCTTAGAAACTCACTACTAAGGGTCTTTACAGAACTTCCAGACGATACGTTGGTCGTTTGCGGGCATCATCAGGAGACAAGCATAGGATACGAGAAAAGGTTCAACCCTTATCTGAGGGATATTTTATGATGGTTGGTATTATAGACGTTGGTTCTTACTCGTGCAGGCTTGTTGTAGCTGATGTAAACAAGGATAGGCTGAACATAGTATACGAAGAGGGAAACATAACAGCCTTGGGAAGCGGTGTAAACAGCTTTGGAACAATAAGCCAAGAGAAAATGGAAGAAACCATAAGAGTCATAAAAGCTTATGCAGAAAAGGCTAAGGTCATGGGGGTATCTTCCATCAGAGCCATAGGAACAGAAGCCCTAAGAAGGGCAAGGAACGCCAAGGATTTTGCAAGAAGGGTTAAAGAGGAAACGAGCATAGAGCTGGAGATAGTATCCCCTGAGGAGGAGGGAAGGTATGCTTTCTTGGCAGTGGCATACTCTTTAAAGCCAAGGGGTAAGTTCTGCATCATAGACCAAGGTGGTGGTTCTACAGAGTTTGTCTGTGGGATAGGTTTTAACATAGAAAGGTTAAACTCTTTACCATTTGGCATAGTAAATCTCACAGAGAGCTTTGTACACCATGACCCACCTACCTTACAGGAGCTGGAATCTTTGAAAAACTTCCTGGATGAGAAGATATCAAAAGTAGTAAGCCCATGTGAACACATAGTGGGGCTTGGTGGTACCATAACCACCCTTGCAGCCTTGCAATACAACGTATACCCTTACAAGTCAGAGGAAGTTCATGGTAAGACTTTAACCATAGACCAGGTATCGTATTGGCTTGAGACTTTAAGCAGTATGAAAGAAGAAAAAAGAGTAAGAACCTTTCCACATATAGAGGCAAAGAGGTCAAAGGTTATAATTCCAGGGATAGTCATATTCTACAGGAGTATGGTACTCTTTGATAAGAGAGAGATAATAGTGAGCGACTGGGGACTCAAAGAGGGGGTACTTGTGGAGTATACGGTATAAGTTAAAATTTCAAAAGAGTTGCCCCCCATGTTAAGCCCCCACCCATGGCTGTCAAAAGGACCAGGTCTCCCTTTTTGAGTTTTCCCTCCTTGTAAGCCTCGTACATAGCTATGGGTATGGAGGCTGCGCTAGTATTCCCATACTTGTGTATGTTAGAATAAGCTTTCTCCTTCGGTAGGCCAAGCCTTTCTACCAAGGCGTCCATTATCCTTATGTTAGCCTGATGTGGTATTATAAGGGAAAGGTCATCAATGCTTATTCCAGACTTTTCTATAACGTAGCGGCAAGCTTCCTCCATATTTCTAACTGCTAGTTTGAAAAGTTCTTTACCTTTCATATTTATGTATCCACACTTGGGAGCGTAGAGAATATCCCATGCGTTTCCATCGGACATTAGCTTTGATGCCAATATATCCCCATCTGAGTTGGAAAGCAACACAGCACCAGCGCCGTCTCCAAAAAGTACACAAGTGCTCCTATCTTTCCAATCTATTATCTCAGACAGCTTTTCTGCACCGACGAGAAGTACGTTGTTTGCTTTCCTAGACCTTATGAAGGCATCTGCAAGCTCAAGGCCATACAGAAACCCACTGCACGCCGCTGATATATCAAAGGCAAAGGCTTTCGATGCTCCAAGCTTATGCTGGATGAGGCATGCTGTGGAAGGAAACTTAAGCTGTGGTGTAAGAGTTGAAAGTATTATTATGTCTATGCTCTCTGGGTATATGCCAGCTGACCTTATAGCCTCCAAGCTGGCTTTATATGCCATAAGGCTTACATCTTCTTCTGCTACCCTTCTCTCCTTTATTCCTGTTCTTGTGGTTATCCATTCGTCAGAGGTGTCCACCATCTTCTCCAAATCAAAATTTGTCAACACCTTTTTAGGTAAGTAGCATCCTATGCCTAATATGGTTGTTCCCATTGAGCCTTCACCCCTTCTGGAGCAAGATTCCTTAGATTTTCAGAGAGTCTATCGTTAAAATGATGTATGTAAAACTCGTTGGCAACTTTAATGGCATTCTTTATAGCTTTTGCGTTTGCCCTTCCATGGGTTATTATCACAGGTTTTTTCGCTCCAAGCAGTGGAATTCCCCCATACTCTGCAAAGTCTGCCTTCTTTTTAAAATTGTTCAAGGCTGGCATCATAAAGAATATACCTATCTTTGCAAGGAGGCTCTTTTGCACCTCCTCCTTGATCATATGCAATACAGCCATTCCAAGGCTTTCGCTTGCTTTCAAAATCACATTACCCACAAAGCCATCGCAGACTATAACATCAAAGGTTCCTGCGTATATGTCCCTTCCCTCTGCATTGCCCAAAAAGTTGAGCCTGCTTGACTTTAAAAGCTGATAGGTTTCCTTTACAAGCTCGTTCCCCTTTCCCTCTTCCTCACCTATGCTCAGTATGCCAACTCTCGGTTTTTCTATACTAAGTATCTCTTTTGCATAGGTATGTCCTATTATGGCAAACTGTAAAAGGTGCTTGGGTTTACAGTCTATGTTTGCACCCACATCTATTAGGACTGTCCTACCCTTTGGGTTTGGCAAAGCTACACCAATGGCAGGTCTTTCCACCTCTTGAATAGAGCCGACTACAAACTTCCCCACTGTTAGGACAGCACCCGTGTTACCAGCAGATACTAACCCATCAGCCCTACTGTCCCTAAGAAGCTTTCCAGCAACATAGAGGGATGATCTTTTCTTCTTCAGTACGTTTGAAGGAGGTTCGTGCATGCCAATTACATCCTCCGCATGCACTACAGTTATAGCTTCGTCAGTCTTTATTCCCTCTTTACTTAGTATATCTTTTATCTTCTTTTGATCTCCAACAAGGTAGAGGTCTATTCCAAACTCTCTGTTAGCCAGTATACATCCTTTGACTATCTCCTCTGGGGCATAATCACCCCCCATACAATCAATGGCTATCTTTGGGGTATGCATTAACCTATCTTAAGTATCTCTCTGCCCTTGTAATACCCACAGTACGGGCATACCCTGTGGGGAAGAATGAGCTCACTACAGTTGGGGCAAGATGCTAAGGATGAAGCCTTTAGCTTGGAGTAGAAGTTTTGCGCTCTTCTTTGGTCCCTTCTCCATCTTGATGTTTTTCTCTTTGGAACAGCCATAATTCATGCCTCCTGAACTTACGTTTGATTTATCTATTATATCACTTAATGAACTTCTTTAGAAGGGAGAACCTTACGTCCTCCTTTGGTTTTTCTTCCAGAGGTATACCTTTGCATTCTGGGTCACACAGAGGTTTAATTGGTAAGCTAAGTATTATCTGTTCTCTTACAAGGTCTGTAAGGTTGAACTTTTCCTCCTCCTCAAAAAAGGAAACGTTAAGGTCCTTTGGCCTTATGTGGATCACATCACGCGTTGGATAAGGTTCAACTCTTATGTTTTCTGTAATGTTAATGCTCTTTGTGAAGGATGATAGACACCTACTACATTCAAGTACCACGTTTCCTTCTATCTCCAACTTAGCTTTATACCCTGCTCCATCTTTAACTATTTCCACATATACCAAAACAGGCTCTTTAATCTCTCCCATATCGGCGGGCAAGCCTATATCCTTTGGGGAGAATCTGTAAAAGCCAGTAAACCTTTTTCTGCTTTTAAATATCTCCTTGAGGTTGAGTATAACCATAATGGTTTAAAATACTTCACTGAGTGAAAAATTCAAGGAGGAGACTTATGAATATAGTAGCTATAGGAGGAGGAACAGGATTGTCCAGCCTTCTAAGGGGGCTAAAAAGGGAGGTGGGGGAAAGGATAAAGAGCCTATCGGCTATAGTTACGGTTGCAGATAGCGGAGGCAGTACGGGAAGGCTCAGAAAGGCTTACAGCATGCCAGCTCCAGGAGATATAAGAAACTGTATAGTTTCCCTTTCTGAAAGCGAAGAGATCATGCAACAGCTCTTTCAGTACAGGTTCAAGGGTGAGGAGCTTGAAGGTCATGCCTTTGGAAACCTTTTTTTGGTAGCGCTTACAGATATAACGGGAAGCTTTATGACAGCTGTAAAGATAACCTCTCAGATACTGAGAACGAAAGGAGATATAATACCGGCTACAATTGAGGATATAAAACTATGCGCTGAATTTACAGACGGGAAGGTGGTAGTCGGTGAAGAGGAGATAACCAACTACGGAAAGGAGAAAAGAGCGATGATAGAAAGAATATGGATAGAGCCAGAGCGAGCTCACGCTCCAATAGATGCTATAGGTAGGTTGGAATCTGCCGACATGATAGTTTTTGGCCCTGGTAGCTTATACACGAGCATAGTCCCCAACCTTCTAATAGAAGATATAAGAAGTGCTGTTGAGAGGTCCAACGGTCTGAAGGTCTTTGTTGTGAACGCTATGACACAGCCTGGCGAGACAGACGGATTTACAGCCTACGACCATCTTAAAGCATTTTTAAAGCATTCAAAAATATCAAAGGTTGATGCTATTGTGGTAAACACAAGGATGCCATCGGACCCAATCCTCAAAAGGTATTTGGAGCAGGGACAAGAACCTGTAGTACCAGATGTGGCAAAGATAGCCAGAGAGGGCTTTAGCGTTTATGCTGAAGATTTGATAGGAGAAAAAGAGGATTTTGTAAGACACGACCCAGAAAGATTAGCAAGCCTTTTGATAAAGGTCTTTCATAACTATGCCCTACTTTCTTAGCTTTGATACCTTAAAGCTACCCCAAGAGAGAGCTCAGGTAGTTGTATGCGGAAGTGGAATAGCTGGGCTAACATCTGCTATAACACTCAAGGAACTTGGACTGAACCCTCTTGTGCTCACAAGGGGAATAGGGAACACATATTACTCACAGGGAGGCATAGCCTGTGCAGTCCATCCCCATGATAGCACCTTCTTGCACATCCTTGACACTCAAAGGGCGGGGAGAGGTTTATGCAAGGAGGAGGCCTTGCGTATCCTTGTGGACGAGGGTGTTCAGAGGATAGGAGACTTAGAAAGGTGGGGAGTTAGGTTTGATATGAGAAATGGCTTTTACGAAACAACGGTAGAGGGTGGGCATTCTTTTCCAAGGGTGCTTAAGGTTAAAGATTATACTGGAAGGGCTATATACGAAGCCCTCTTTAAGAAGGTAAAGGAGCTCAGCGTTCCCGTTTTGATGGGGGAGCTGCAGGAGATACTTTTTGACGAGGAGCTCCACGGAATTCTTTACTACGATGGGAGTTTGAAGCTTTTGAGGACTAAGGTTTTGATCCTTGCAACTGGAGGAGCGGCAAGCATGTTTCTTCACACGTCAAACCCAGTGAAGGTGAGGGGGGATGCCATAGGTATGTCCTTGAGAACTGGAGTCTGCCTGAGGAACGTGGAGTTTGTCCAGTTCCATCCTACTGTTGTTGAGGGGACAAACCTTTTAATTTCTGAAGCAGTGAGGGGGGAGGGTGCATGGCTTGTGGATGAAAGGGGAAATAGGTTTATAAACGAACTACAGCCAAGGGATGTAGTTTCAAGAGCCATATACAAAAAGCTAAAGGAAGGTAGCAGAGTCTTTTTGGACATGCGCCACCTTCCAAAGATAGAGGAGCGTTTCCCAACCATCAGCCAGCTTCTCAGGGAAAAGGGACTTAACCCATACAAGGATCTTATTCCCATAGTTCCAGCAGCCCACTATTTCATAGGTGGGGTCGAGGTTGATTCCTACGGAAGAACCTCTCTTCCTGGTGTCTATGCAGTTGGTGAGTGTGCTTGCAGTGGTGTTCATGGAGCAAACAGATTGGCTTCCAACTCACTTCTGGAAGGTGTGGTCTTTGGATACAGAACAGCTTACAGGGTTTACCACGACATAAAGTTCTTCAAAGAGAGAGAAGTAAACTTTAAGAGTTCAAGGGATGAGTTATCAAAACCACCACACAGCTTTGAGCATATTAGGAAACTCATGTGGAAGAACTGCGGACTTGAAAGGAGTGAAGAAGACCTAAAGGATGCGAGCGAAAAAATAAGCAAGTGGATAAAAAACTGGAAAGAATGGGAGGGAAGCGTTGAGAACAGAGAGCTTTTGGATATAAGCCTTGTTGCCCTTTCTACTGTAAAGTCAGCCCTTCAGAGGAGAGAAAGCAGGGGGGTTCATTACAGGAAAGATTATCCCTACGAGAGAGAGGAGCTAAGAAGGGATAGCCTAATGAGCTTTCACAACTTAACAGAATCTTAACATTCAGCTCGTAAAATTTCCCATAGACTGAACAAGGAGGAGTGAAGATGAAAAAGCTACTTTTTAGCTTAGCTTTTAGTGTGCCACTTTTCAGCTTTGCTGGTACAAACCATCCAGCCATGGATACTCTCCTGGAGCTTCTCACGGAGAAAGGGGTTATAACTCCAGAGGAAGCTATGCGGGTCGCCGACCAGCTCAGGAAGGACGTGGATGAAAGAAACAGAGAGATCCAATCCATGATCAAAAAGTCCATGGAAGAAAAATCCAAGTAAGGAGGTAAGATATGAGGAAGTTTAGAAGAGTAGCTTTGGCAGTAACAGCTTTAGCAGCACCTGCTCTGGCCATTGAAATAACTGGTGCAGGAGCAACGTTCCCTTACCCCATCTACAGCAGATGGGCTTACGAGTTCCAAAAGGCTACAGGCAACAAAGTCAACTACCAAAGCATAGGTTCAGGTGGTGGTATCAGGCAGATAACCAACAGGACGGTAGATTTTGGTGCATCGGATGCTCCACTGACCCCAGAGGAGCTCGAGAAAAACAAACTTCTTCAGTTCCCAACTGTCATAGGTGCTGATGTGGTCACCTACAACGTACCAGAGATTGGGAAAACTGTTCTCAGCATGGATCAGACAGCAGTCTGCGACATATACATGGGCAAGATCAAAAAGTGGAACGACCCATACCTACAGAAGCTAAACCCCAACGTCAAGCTTCCAGACAGAAACATAGTGGTAGTCCACAGGTCAGACGGTTCTGGAACCACATGGATATTCACCAACTGGCTCTCTAAGGTATGCCCTGAGTGGAAAGAGAAGGTTGGTTTTGGAACTTCTGTAAAATGGCCAGTGGGTGTTGGTGGTAAAGGTAACGAAGGTGTCACAAACTACGTGAAAAGGTCCCAAGGTGGTATAGGATACGTCGAATACATATACGCAAAGCAGAACAACTTACCCATGGCAAAGATAAAGAACAAGGAAGGTGTCTTTGTAGAACCCAGCGTAAAGACCATACAATCAGCGGCAGCTTACGCCAAGTGGGATAAGTCAAAACACTTCTATGAAGTTCTCACAGACCAGCCAGGAAAAGATAGCTATCCTATAGCGGGCGCCACATTCATACTACTCGCAAAGGACCAGCCTGAACGTTCTAAAAAGGCTAACACCTTCTTCAAGTGGGCCTATGAGCATGGGGATAAGTACGCGGAAGGGCTAAACTACATACCCATGCCTACCAACGTCAAGAAGCTCATATTTGAATACTGGAAAGAGTACAACGTAAGCCCATAAGTATGGTATAATATGCAGATAGAGAGCGTGGTACAGAAGAGGATAAGCGAGGTCAAAAATAGTGGAGTTCTGATCGAGCGCCTAGCTAAAGTATCCCTTGGGCTTTGGGCCCTATTTGCGGGCCTCCTCTTTCCTATTCTGATATTTCTGATCCTATACTACGAGTCCAGATTGGCCATAGAGAAGTTCGGCGTCATAAACTTCCTTACACATACAAACTGGGACCCAGTGACGGAAGACTTCGGCGCTGCCACTATGGTTGTAGGCACCATAATAAGCACACTCTTGTCTATACTTATGGCTGCACCAATTTCCGTAGGCATAGCCATATTCATAACGGAGCTCTCACCAAGATGGTTTAAACCCATAATATCTGGAGCGGTGGAGCTTCTGGCAGCAATACCCAGCATCATATACGGTCTTTGGGGGTTTTTTGTTCTCACTCCCATAATGGCAGAAAAGGTAGAGCCATGGATCCAAAACAAACTGGGGAACGTGCCCGTAGTTGGGCAGCTATTTTCAGGAGCTACTACTGGCGTAGATATTTTTACAACAAGTCTGGTTCTTTCCATAATGATAATCCCTTTTATGAGTGCCGTTGTAAGGGATAGCTTTGAGTTGGTTCCCCCAATCATGAAAGAATCTGCTTACGGCTTAGGTGCCACCCAGTGGGAAGTGGTAAGGAAGGTTATCATACCCTATACAGCTTCGGGTATGGCTGGTGGTCTTGTTCTGTCCACAGGTAGAGCTTTGGGCGAGACCATGGCAGTGACCTTCTTGGCAGGAAACAACCCTCAGATCCCTAAATCTCTCTTCGATTCCTTTACCACCATAACCGTAGCCCTTGCCAACCAGTTCACTGAGGCAGACACGGATATATACCTATCATCCCTCTACTACGTTTCCATGTTTCTATTTGTCATATCCTTTGTTATACTTTTCTTGGCCAAGTTCATGATCCTGAGGCTTGAAAAGAGGTGGAAGGTATGAGAAAAAGATACAGAAAGGTCGTAAACCTTCTCATGCTCTCCTTATCTGGATTGCTGACTGTTTATGGTGTGTTTTGGCTCTTTTGGATCCTCGGGTCGTTGTTCATAAGCGGTATTAAATACTTCAGTCCAGAGCTTGTGTACTTGGACCCAACGCCAGCCGGAATGGAAGGGGGAGGGCTGAGGCCCGCCTTCGTGGGGCACTTTATACTTACAACTTTAGCCACTATAATAGGTGTACCCATAGGTCTTATGGCTGGCATATACTTTGCGGAGTATGGTAAAGATAGCGATTTTTTCAGAGTTCTAAGGCATATAACGGACATAATGGTAAGCACGCCATCCATAATAATGGGGGCAGTTGTTTACGCTGTGCTCGTAAAGCCTATAGGACACTTTAACGGCCTTTCTGGAGCTGTTGCTCTTGCACTTCTTATGGTACCTGTTGTAGCCGTTACAACCGACGAGATGCTAAAGCTTGTCCCACAGCAGATGAGAGAGGCAGCTTACGCCTTGGGTGCTTACAAATGGCAGATGATCAAAAGCGTTACCCTTAGAGCTGCAAAGGTTGGTGTACTCACCGGCATCCTCTTAGGTGTAGCGAGGATATCGGGTGAAACAGCTCCTTTGCTCTTTACATCCTTTAACAATGCCTTTCTGAACTTTAACCTTATGAAACCTATGGCATCCATAACTGTTACCACTTTTAACTACGTGATGGGACCTTACCACTACTGGCATCAGCAAGCATGGGCAGCTTCCCTCATACTCACGCTTGGTGTTCTTATGCTCTCTATATTTGCAAGGCTCATACTACATGGAAAGATAACCAATCCCTTCGCTTACATGTTCAAAAGAATAAAAAAGGAGGTTTAGATGCTTGAGACTACCATAAAGCAGAAAAAGAGGATGGAGATAATCAATCTGAATTTTTACTACGGAAAAAACCATGCTCTCAAAAACATATCCATGCCCATATTCGACAGGAGAGTTACAGCTCTGATAGGCCCATCCGGTTGTGGTAAGACAACGCTTCTTAGATGTTTCAACAGGATGCATGACCTTTATCCCAACAATAGGTACGAGGGTGATATACTCTTAGATGATGTTAGCATCTTTGATAAAAGTGTAGACCTTATAGAGCTGAGAAGCAAGGTTGGTATGGTCTTCCAAAAGCCCACACCCTTCCCCATGTCCATATTTGATAACATAGCCTTTGGCTTGAAACTAAAAGGTATTAGGGGCTCAGAGCTAAAGGGTCGTGTGGAAAAAGCCCTAAAGGACGCAGCACTTTGGGATGAGGTAAAAGATCGTTTAAAGGAGAGTGCCTTCTCCCTATCTGGAGGGCAGCAGCAGAGGCTCTGCATAGCAAGAAGTTTGGCAGTGGAACCAGAAGTTCTCCTCTTTGACGAGCCCACATCTGCACTTGACCCTATATCTACGGCAAAGATAGAGGAGTTAATAGTAGAACTAAAGAGAGAAATAACTATAGTCATAGTTACACACAATATGCAGCAGGCAGCTAGGATATCAGATTATACGGGCTTTATGTACCTTGGGGAGCTTGTAGAGTTCAATCCTACAGAAAAGCTGTTTACAAAACCAGACCAAAAGCTCACAGAAGATTATATAACAGGAAGGTTTGGATAATTAGCAAGAAAGGCTTATAATTAATTAAGGAGGTTCTTAAATATATGGATTTTAACTTTGATCAACTTAGCGAATTAACACAAAGGTCTATAAAAGACTTAGGCTTTAAAGAGCCCACACCCATTCAAAAGGAAGCCATCCCTCTTGCTTTGAGTGGATACGATCTGATGGGACAGGCAGCCACAGGAACAGGAAAGACGGCAGCTTTTGGCATTCCTATTATTGAAAAGGTAAACAAGACTGATGGTCTTAAGGCTCTGATAATGACACCAACGCGTGAGCTTGCCCTTCAAGTTAAAGAGCAGCTCTACGCTTTGTCCAGGTACAAAGCCTTAAAGGTTTCAGTATTTTACGGTGGTACACCAGTTGGAAAAGATGTGGAGTTCCTTCTTAAGTTCACGCCCAACATAGTTATAGGCACTCCAGGAAGGGTAAAGGACTTACTAAGCAGGGGGGTCTTGAACCTTAGTAACGTATCCTTTTTGGTGCTTGATGAAGCAGACCTTATGCTTGACATGGGCTTTATAGATGACATAGAGGAGATCATATCTTACATTCCAAAGCAGAGACAGACTTTCCTTTTCTCAGCAACGCTATCCAAAGATGTAGAAATGCTCGCCAGAAAGCATCTAAGGGAAGGCTATAAGTTCGTGAGAGTGGTCTCTGCAGAATTAAAGCCAAAGATAGAAGAGAGGCTAATAAGACTTAACTCTCCCAAGCAAAAGATATCTGAGCTTGAAAAGATCCTTAGAGACCATCTTCTGGAAAAGGTCATAGTATTTGTGAAAACAAAGAGGGATGCGAAGGATATAACACAGGAGCTAAAGAAAAAGGGTTTTAACGTAGTTTCCCTTCACGGTGATATGACGCAGAGGCAGAGGGAGAGCTCCCTTAAGCTGTTCAGAGATGGGAAAGTAAAGACTGTTGTGGCTACGGATGTTGCATCAAGAGGCCTTGATATAAAAGGTGTCAGCCTTGTCATAAACTATCATATACCAGAAGACCCTGAGATATACATACATAGGATAGGGAGGACTGGAAGGATAGGAAGTTATGGAAAAGCGTACAGCCTGATAACTCCAGAGGATAGTAAGGCTTTTCTGAGAATAAAGAAGATGAAGGAGAGGTATACAGAGGTCTGATCTCACCTTACCATGTCAAAAACCATCACGGAAAACAGAAAAGCAAGGTAGATTATGGAGTAGAAGAAAAGGAACATAGCCTTTGTCTCTTTTGAAAATAAAAACTTAAAAGTCAGTATAAGGTAAAGGGAGCTGAGGGCAAAAGCTGTAAAAAAGTAAACCTTACCGGATATACCGTAAAGGGTTGGCAGTAAGCTTATGGGTAGCAAGGATGCAGTGTAAAGGAGCGTTTTTATCTTTGTTTGCTCTATTCCTCTTGCCACTGGCAACGTGGGTATGCCTGCTCTTCTGTAATCTTCTGCATACTTTATAGCAAGTACCCAAAAATGTGGCGGCTGCCATACAAACATAATAAGGAAGAGTATCAGTGGTTCAAAACCAAACTTAGAGGTCACTGCAGTGTACCCTATGACTGGGGGAAGGGCGCCTGAGATACCACCTATTTCAGTTGCCAACGGGCTTTTCCTTTTTAAAGCGATGGTATAGACAAACACATAAAAAAAGGCTGCCATAGCTGTAAAAAATGTAGCAACGGCATTTACAAAGGTTATCATAATATAAAGGGAGGTAGAAAGAAGGATAATTCCAAAAAGAAGCGCATTGATGGGGCTAAGGCTTCCAGATGGTAAGGGTCTGTCCTTAGTCCTTGACATCAAAGCATCTATATCCCTATCAAAGAACTGGTTGAGAACGGCAGAGCCAGCAGAAGCCAAACCAGTTCCAAGCAAGGTCCAAAACATGAGCCATGGGTCTGGAAACCCCTTCTTAGAAAGGTACATACCGGTAAGCGTTGTTATTAGAACAAGTATAACTATACCGGGCTTTGTAAGAAGAATATAATCCCTTACGATGTTTTTATATGCTATTGCCTTTTCTACCATGCTTCCTTTACCTTCAGGCTTGTAGTTGGTTTTGTTTGCACGTTGTACGTGAGCCATGCAAACAAGAAAAAGCCCATAGCTGTGTCCAAGAAGCTGATGGGAAGGAAAAAGCCTGTAAGTACCATCGATATGGCAAAGAGGAACTGCATGTTCACAAAAATAAAGCCTAGGATGGTAGTCCTGCTGAAGTTAGTAAGGAAGGATAGGAGAAAGGCTAACCATGTCACATAAGCCAGATTCCTGTGAACAAACTGGAGAGCCACCTTCCATGTTGTAAACTCTGGAACAAGGCTTCCATTGCACGTGGGCCACTCATGCCCGCATGCCTCTCCAGAACCAGTATACCTTACAAGCACTCCAGTTATCATGGTGACCAGAGCAAAGATATAAACATAAAGGGGGATGCCTGTCTCTTTTTCACTTTTATATATGAGCCTGTAAGTTAGTATAAGGAAACCAAATATTATCATTGATTCGTATATGTGGATGGATTCAAGGAGCATGTGAGAAAAATATTTAAGATGTGGTGTTTCAGCTTTTATCATCTTCATTCCAGTGAGGGCTGCGCTTATGGTAAAAAGGAGGGCTATGGACGAGGTAAGCCTTGGAAAGCCCTTTAAACTCTTCCATACCCAAACGAAGGCAAGAAAGGTAAAGATGCCAGCAAGGCTACTCACAGTTCTGTGTCCCATCTCAAGCATGGCTGCCTTATCTTTTGGGGGTTCAAAGCTCCCGTAGCAGAGTGGCCAATTGGGACAAGAAAGCCCTGACTCTGAAGACCTAACTAAACCTCCCCAGACCATGACTATGTATGTAAAGGTTATGGAAAGAATAAGAAAAACCCTTACCATAATTAACCTCCAGGATTATAGTATAATACATCTGAGATGTTTACGAAACATCCACAGGGAGGCTCTCCTTTTAATGAGTGAGGAGAGGAGGTCACTTTCTGTTTAGATACTCTTTCCTGAACTCTTCCCATTTTTTATCCCTTGCCTCTTTAGAAGAAAAGGCAAGGACTCCAAGGATATAAGAGGCCACAACTATAAACACGAAGAACAAAAGTATTAATGTATTCTTTGATATTTTCATGGGTCACCCCGGGGGCAAAGCCCCCAATGGAAACTACCAATGAGGTTTGTGATGATAGGCGTAAGGGTCCCAGTCTGAGGGCAGTTCAGGAGTCTTATCAAAATTATGTGGTGGTGGTGGAGAGGGTATTTGCCACTCTAAGGAGCTTGAGCCCCATGGATTTGAAGTGGCTTTTTCACCTCTTACGACTGACAGTATCCAATTGATAAGGGTCAAAAGTATACCGAAGGCAAGCACAAAAGAACCAATGGTCTGTATGTGATGAAGCTCTATAAACTCTGGTATGGGTGGATAGTCTGCATACCTCCTTGGCATACCTTCGATACCAACGATGAACTGGAAAAAGTAAAAAACATTGGAGCCTATCATAATGGTCCAAAAGCTTACCTTTCCAAGGGTTTCGTTGTACATCTTGCCTGTCAGTTTAGGGAACCAATAGTATATACCGCTAAAAGCACCTAGAGTTATAGCCATACCAAGAACATAGTGGAAGTGAGCAACTACAAAGTGGGAATCATGCACATTTATATCAAAGGAAGGAAGAGCAAGCGGTATACCAGTCAAACCACCTACGAGAAACATGAATATTCCGCCAAGTGTGAAGAGCATAGGGGTTTTGTAAACTATAGAACCCTTATAAAGGGTTGCTACCCAGTTGAATATCTTTATCCCAGTTGGTACACCTATGAGAACTGTCGTATAGGACATCACTATTCTTATCCAGTCTGGGATACCTGACGTGAACATGTGATGTATCCAAACCATAAAACCAAGAAGGGCTATAGCCCATATGGCAACAGCCATGGTCAGTTGTCCAAATATGGGCTTCCTCGAAAAGGTGGATATGACCTCTGAAAAGACACCAAAGGCTGGTATGACCATAACATACACAGCAGGATGCGAATAAAACCAGAAGACGTTCTCATATATGAGAGGGTCACCCCCTAAGCTTGGGTTAAAGAAGTTGGTACCTAAGTACTTGTCAAGGAAAAGCATAGTAACTGCACCGGCAAAGGATGGAACACCCAAAAGCTGTATAACGTTGGCAGCCATAATGGCATGAAGTATTAAGTTCATGTTTCCAAGAGTTATGCCAGGTGCTCTCATCCTAAGCGTTGTGGTTATAAAGTTCACTGCTCCCATGATGGAAGAAGCACCAACAAGGTGTATTATGAAAACATATAGAGCTGTTACTCCAGCATCGTCGTTGAGCGAATAGGGTGGATACCCTGTCCACATCATCTTTATGTGGTTAGATGGTATAAGTGTAATGAGGACAAGAACGCTTGCAGCAAAGAAGGTCCACCAGCTAAGTGCGTTTAACCTTGGGAAGGCGACATCCCTAGCCCCTATCATAAGGGGTATAAGAAAATTGGCGAAGGCAGACCAAACACCTATAGCCCACCAGAGAAGGGCCACAGCACCATGACCTGTAAGGAGATAATTGTATGTTTCTGGAGACATAAATTGCATACCAGGCTCCCAAAGCTCGAGCCTTATACCAAGGGCCATGATTCCAGCAACGAGAAAAAACAGTAAGGTTGTAACTCCATAAAACATTGCTATTTTCTTGTGGTCCGTTGTAAAGAGCCACTCTTTGACCCCTGCGCTGTACCAGGGTCTATAAACGGATACTGCTGCCATCTTTACACCTCCTTTATTGGCTTGCTAACTTAGGACTATCGTTGGATTGAGCTACTCCAGCTTTTATCCATTTATCAAAATCTGCCTGAGGTACAACCTTAAGTATGGCTACCATCCTGGAGTGCTGTGTACCACAGTACTCCCTACAGAAGGCCCAGTATTCTCCTGGTTTGTTTATTTGGAACCAAAGGTGGGTTATCCTTCCTGGAACTGCATCCTCCATAACCTTTGCGGGGCGAACATAAAAGGCGTGTATGACATCTCTTGATGTGAGAAGAACCTTTATGGGTTTACCGGCAGGAAGGACTATCTTCTGCTCTTCTGGTATTTTGTACTCAGGGTTAAAGAAAGCAAATACTTTCTTCCCATTAGGATAGTCCACCTCCCATCCCCACATAAAACCGGTTACCTTGACCTCCATAGCATTCTCTGGTGCATTCCTTTGCTTTTGGTAAAAAACAAAACTTTGTGTGGCAAGGTAGATCACTATAAGTAGAGGTATGACTGTCCACGTTATCTCAAGAGCATTGTTCCCTTCTATATGTGCTCCCTCCTCATTCTTTCCTTTTTTGTACCTGTAGCGTATCATGAAGTAAAGCATTGGAATTGCAACTATTAGGTATATAATTACAGCAACAAAGAGCCATATGTGGTATATTCTTTCCCAAAGGTTGGCTGGATAGGCTAAAGCTTCTACCATTTTATACCTCCTGAGCTTTCTTATAGGTTAAGGTCAAAAGACCAGTTAGACCAAGAAGGCCAAGACCCATAAGCCCAAACATAACAACTGGGTCCATAACGTATCTGCTTCTGCTCTGATCGTATCTGTAACACGCAAGAAGGGCAAGGTCAAGAATGTTATTGATAGATGGACTTTCTCTCTGTGCATCTACCAAAGCTAACTTTATATCCTTGCTGTTCGGAAAAGTGCCAAAGAGATATCTCATAACTTTTCCATCCGGGGATAGAAAGATAAGAGTGTTGGGATGAACGAAGGTTTTATCCCTCTCAGAGTAAAAGAACTTAAAACCTACAGACTTTGTCAAGCTATCTATGTCCTCCTTTTGAAGTATACCGAAGGTCCAGTTATCTGGTACGTATCCAAGTTTTGATTTGAAGGCTTTGAGCGTGTCCATACTGTCCTTTTTGTCAAAGGATAAAACAAGAACATTGAAATCTTTGCCCTTTGTTTCTTTTGTAGCCATCAAAAGGTTATGGGTTAAGATGGGACAAGATGCATCGCATGTGTAGTAAGCAAGCTGCAGTATGGTAGGCTTTTTGTCTATCACCTTGTATAGGCTTGTCCATCCCTTGTCTGAGAGCATAGTGTAATCCCTGAGTCTTTTGCCAAGGTAAAGGTCTTGCTGTATTTCTAAAACAGAAGGGTCAAAGGCGCCTCCGTTGTTGTTAAATGTACCATAGGCATAGACAGAGTTTACAAAGAGAAGGAAAAAAAGGAAGCTTATCATACTAAACTCCCTATAATGTAAGCGCTGCTTGCCACAAGCAACCACATGAGGTCAACAAAGTGCCAGTATATGCTTACAGCCTTGTACATTGTGGTCCTATGCTCCGTCATCTTTCCAGAAAGTAAAAGCCAGAGTACATAGAGCTGCGATATTAACCCAACCAACACGTGGGATGTGTGTATTCCCGTCAATGCATAAAAACCAGTTCCGTACATGTTGGAGCTTAGAGTAAAACCAGAATGCCAAAGATGCTTCCACTCATTGAAGTGAATAACCACAAAACAAGACCCTAGAATAATGGTGGTCAAAAGCCAAAGAATGGCAGGTGCTCTCTTACCTTTCTCAACGGACTTTTCTGATACGAGTATGGTAAAGCTCGATGTCCACAGTATGAGGGTAAGTATGAGTGGAATTATAAGGTTCATGTGTGGAACCCATTGACCCCACACATCGGCATGTGTTGCCCTTGCTGTCCAAAAAGCCGCAAACATTGTACCAAATATGACCACCTCTGTGGCTATAAAGAGCGAAATAGCTAACCCACCAAAACCTTCTTCATGTCCTTTACTGAAAAACTCATTGGTCCATCCTATGAGTCCAAAAATGATGAGCAAGAAAGAAACGCCGCCCATCACCAACGCAAGCATCTGCTGATGCCAAGCAAAGAATGAGGTGATGGATATGGGCATAAGAAGTATACCGACCCCTATCGGTAATGGCCATATGCTTGTCTCATGTTCTCCTAAGTGATGGTGCATCTCATGTTGCGCCATTTGATTTACCTCCATTCCTTTTTGACAGTATACAACTGTTAGAGAAAGATAGCAATTAGAAATATTTACTAATTGTATAAGCTTAGCTTATAGTATTTATTGAGAAGAAAGTCTCAAAATTATGAAATCTGCTCTTCTGTTAGTCAACCTTCCTATTGAAGTTTTGTTCGTTGCTATGTACTTCTCTTTGCCATAACCAACCATTTCTATCCTGTCTGCGGGTATTCCATGTTTAACGAGGTAGTCCTTTACAGATTTTGCCCTTTTGAGTGCAAGCTTATCGTTATAGGCTTTTGTTCCTATGCTGTCTGTGTACCCTTCTATCCTCACGCGTACGTTTGGGTTATCCTTTAAGGTCTTGACAACCTCGTTGAGAAGTGGCATGTACTCCCTTTTTATGTTATATCTGTCGAAATCAAAGTGTATTCTTGCAGTTACCATAAGAGGTTCTTCTTTTAGCTCCTCCTTTTTAGCCTCCTCTGTAGGTTTTGGTTTTTCTTCCTCTGCTTTGGCAACTTCGGGAAGGAGTTTCTTTCCAGTGTAGCACTCAAACCCGCTTTCTATTGCAGACTTTAGTTTTTCTTCAGCTAGGAGGCTGCTGTTTATAGTGTCGTTGTAGAACTTTTCCAGAGCTATCTGGTTTGGTTTTTCCTTCTTGACCTCATAGGATAGAGCATCGTAATAAGCTTCGGCTTTTGCAAGCTCTTCCGGAGCGCAGCTTTCCCCTTTGTTCTCTCTCAAATATTCAAGCCTACTGTTAAGCTCCTTTATGTCCAAATTAAAAGCGCCCTTTTCTATAAATTCTATAGGGTCAATGGTCTTTGTACCTGTCAGAGCTTTTGATGCAGAATTCATACTCTTTATGACAAATATCTTTGAACCTATCATGTCAGGCTCTGAAGCTAAAAACATAGATATACGGCTATAAGCTTTAGTTTTCTCAAAATGGTATTTATCCTTCTCCCCTGCACCAGACTTGTAAGCCACTTCAACCACTCTGATGGATTCGTTTAGGCCATCCAAGACGTTGAAATTATACTCTTCAGCATAAGTAGGGCTTGCAAGTATAAAAAGCCAACTTAAGGTTGCGAGCATGCGCTTTTTCATCTTTCCTCCTCCTTTTTGAAATATTATAAGCTCATTTAAAATTTAGTGCTTCCAAACTTTATAGGCTGACAAGAAAAGCAAGATTATCAGTAGCATCAGTATAAAGTCTTGCGGAGCCCATTTAAGAAGCATATGTCCGCCTAAAAAGCTACCCATTAATGAACCAAGAACCATGAAGAACAGTAAAGCTTTTCTCTCTTTAAGAACATTAAAGCTCCTGTCCTTACTGTACCTACCAAAAGCGGACAGCATAGTAGGAAGGCTTATAAGAAGAGAAATACTACCAGCAAGCTTTATGTCAGTTGGGTAAAGTAGTATTATAGTTGGTATAAGAAGCTCTCCACCTGCAACCCCCATAAGTGCGGCAACCACACCTATGAAAAAACCAGACAGCATACCAGCCAAACAAAGAAGAACACCAGAAAGATGGATATGGAATGCCCCATACCTTTCTAAGGTCAGGGAAAAGGCGATAAGGACTAGTAGAAAAGCCATAACCTTTTGAAGGGTTCTGCTATGAACCTTTGTGGCCCAGTCTGCTGCAACCCAAGCGCCTATAAGACTACCGCTTAACAGGTTTATAGCTATGTAGATGTTCTCTTGGAGATCATAAAAATGAACGACGCCAAGCCTTGAGAAGAAGCTTGAAGATACTACCACAAGGCTTATGGCTTTGTTGGTTATGACCGCCTGAAGGGGAGAGAGTTTAAAAAGCTTTATCAAGAAAGGTAATCGAAGCTCTGCACCACCGAGACCGATAAGACTACTCAGAACGGCAATAAAAAGGCTTATGGAAAATGCCAGAAAACCCGTTGGCAATTTTTTATCCATGCTATATGATTTTATATCATGAGCAATAGAGTGAGAGAGTATAGAATTTTAAAGGGTTTGTCTCAGGAAGACCTTTCTAAGCTTACTGGCATACCAAGGACTACTATAAGCGCAATAGAGTCAAGGGAAGTATCACCATCCGTGGAGTACGCTCTTAGACTTGCAAGTGTGTTGAGGTGTTCAGTGGAAGAGCTCTTTGGTGAAGAAGAAATAAAACTTTTTAGGGATTTTTCCGACGGACCCTTTCTGTCTGCAACCATTGGAAGTAAAACGGTGATTTACCCATTAACCAGGGGTCTTTCTGGCTATATTCCTCCTGATGGTGTGCTTGAAGGGGACAAAATACAATGGACAAGGAGAGATTCAAAAGGTAGAACCTTTGTCTTTGCAGGATGCGACCCATCTATGGGGATGCTTTCCCATATGCTGATGGAAGAAAGTATCAGGTTTTTGCCCTTTTACAGTTCAAGCAGAGAAGCCCTTGAGCTTTTAAGGGATGGTTATGTACATATGGCGGGGGTTCATCTGGGAAAGTTAGAAAACAATTTAAAAACTATAAAGAATGTTCTCAAAGAGGGCTATAAGGTTCTGAAGATGTTCCTCTGGGAAGAGGGTATAGCCCTAAGAAGCGACCTTCAGGTAGAAAGTTTTAGAGAGCTTAGAGATAAAAGACTTCTTTGGCTCGTAAAGGAAGAGGGAGCTGGAGCAAGGAAGATTTTTGAAAACATAAGAAAAGAGCTTGGACCTGTGGAGTGGAAAGAGTTCAAAGGTGGACATGATGAATTAGCTTTAAGCCTTAAAAATGGTCTTGGGGATGCTGGGGTTTGCATTAAGTTTTCTGCTCTTGAAGCTGGACTTATCTTTTTGAGCGTAGATGTGGAGGATTACTGCATATGTTACAGAGAAGAGCTTGAAGAAGATAGGAATTTTATCAAGGTCATTGAAACTATAAAGGGCAAGAATTACAGACAAAGGATCTCTTCTCTACCTGGGTACCATCTTGAAAAATACGAGGAGGTTAAGATATGAGACTGCTTTTATTAACGCTCTTCTTTTTGTACCTTGCAAAGGCTGAGGAGTTAAAGGTTTTTGTTGCAGTCAAGCGGTAGAAGTTTTGGACTATACGTTGGCCCATGCGTACGCTGGTATTCTAACATTTTTTTCTCTGTTGACACTCATAGCTCTTTACCAACGGGAAGTTAAGCCCTGAGAAAGGGGAGCTCCTCATTGAAATGAGGAGAGGAGGTCACTCCCCACATCTGATGGTATAAGCTACTACCTTAGCTTCTCCCTTTTTTATCATATCTATCTCTTTTGCCGCTCCATAAGAGAGGTCAAGAACTCTGTGATTTTTGAAAGGTCCCCTATCTATGACTTTAACAACTACAGACTTGTTGTTTTCTAAGTTGACCACCTTTAGGAGTGTGCCAAGGGGTAAAGTTCTATGAGCTGCATACATACCGTGCATATCATAAGTTATGCCGTAAGAAGATTCTCTTCCATGATAGGGGTTTGCGTAATAACTTGCTATTCCTTCTATCCTTTGAGGGCATGTGGTTATACCTTCTCTTCCGCATCTCTCTATATCCAACCTTGCAGGAAAGGTGGTAGGACCAAGAAGATAGCTGTATTTTTTTGGTATACAAACACCCCTCACGTCATCATCCCGCATAACTGCAACAGTTATACTCTTTCCATTCTTCATGTTTGTTATCTTTACCCTGCTCCAAGGTTGTAAAAGACCGCTTTTTGCCCTTTCATCATCACAGTAAAAGCCCTCTGTGTATATTGGAGTTTTACAGTTCACCCTCAGCTCCCCTTGGGGAGCCTCCTCTTTTATCTCCCTCACAGTTACGGAGCATCCGTTCAGAAGCAGCAGAACCAAAAGATATATAGCTATCATAACCTTTTATATATCATAGCAAGAATGATCCCACTGATGTTTTGGACAAGGCTGAAGATGGCACCGGGTAGGGATGCTAAGGGGGAGAAATGCTTAATGGCAAGGGCAACGGCCAAGCCGGAGTTTTGCATACCAACCTCTATGGAAAGAGTTTTTGCTCTTTTGACATCAAGACCAGCAAGCTTTCCAAAAAGGAAGCCTAGGACAAAACCAAGGAAGTTATGAAGCATAACCACAAAGACCAAAAGCAGGGAAATCTCCTTAAGTTTGTCTGCGTTGATTGAGAAGATGACTGCTATTATGAAACCTATTAAAGAGACAGAAAGGTATGGAAGGGCAGGTTCAAGTTTTTGTGCTTTCGGAAAGGCTGCTTTTATTGTCATACCAAACATTACAGGAAAAACCACCATCTTAAAGGTGTCCCAAAACATGGTCAGGAAATCCACTCGTACATACTTTCCGGCAAGCAGAAAGGTCCAAAGGGGTGTAAAAATGGGAGCTATCAATGTAGAAAAGCTTGTCATGCTTATGGAGTAAGGGAGGTCCCCTTTTGCTAAGTAAGTTATCAAGTTTGATGCAGTTCCACCGGGAGCAGAACCAACAAGGACTAAGCCAGAGTAAATTTGCCTTTCAAGGTTAAAAATAAGACCCAGGGCAAAAGCAAGGAGTGGCATGATAGTGTACTGGGTAAAGGCAGCGTAAAGTATCGGCACTGGATCTTTAAGCGTTCTTATAAAATCCTCTTTGCTTAGCGTTAGGCCCATGCTGAGCATTACCATCATCAGCATAGGTATGATAAGGTCCTTGAGTTTTTTGAAAACTTCATCAAACACAAGCCCAGCAAGGGAAAAGATCAAAAGTATCAAAAGGTTTATAAAGCTCTCCATCTAGAACCCAGATAGCATTTTAGCACTCTAGAAGGGGTTTGTTCACAGGTGGAAGAGTGATCTCTCCATCCAGCTTTATAGGACCATCCAAAAGTCTTCTTATGAAAGAAAGCTTCTCTTCAAGGCTTTTCACCTCCGTACCATGCATTTTGGCGAGCTCTTCAAGGTATGGCGCTTTCCCTTTTGCTTTGGCTATCTCCTTAGCTATCACGTATACCTTCCTGTCCACATCTGGATACACGTCCTTTATGTAGGTGATAACATCGTAAGAGTAAACTACAATTCTATCGTATCTGGCAAGCTCCCTTATCATGTTTTCAAGGTTAAGCTGGTCGTAAGGTTGATAGCTCCCATCTTCCGTCAGAATTCCAGCCTTGAGAACATCTCCTTCAAACTGGGCATGGTATACAAGGTAAGTTTTTGGGACTGGTTCCCATCCATACTCCAAAGCCATGTCCAAAAAAGCTCCAGTAGCTTCATCCTTATTTGAAAAGATGTTTAGAAGCTTTTCAAAGTCCTTGTCGGGAATTTCAGCCATCATAACGTAGCAATCACCATAGGGATAAAAGCTCAGACTGTAACCGAGTTCTTCCCAGCTTTTGAAAACCTCAAGTCTCTTGTTCTTTGCATCATCATCCAGTCTGGACAGTAAAGTCTGTATTATCATCATACTACTCCCTTTGTAGAGGGGATACTTTTGCCTGTGATGCTAACGGCTTGTTTAAGAGTCAGGGCAAAGGATTTGAAACAAGCTTCAGCTACGTGATGGAGTATCTTTCCAGACATGACCCTTATGTGAAGCGTGCTTTTGGATTCGAGGGCAAAGCCTTTGAAGAACTCCCAGGTCAGCTCAAAATCGAAGTCTGTTATCTTTCCTTTTAGTCCCATATCCTCGTAAAAGAGAAGGGGTCTTCCAGAGATGTCTATGCCGCTTAAAACCAAAGCTTCGTCCATAGGAACGATGCTGTAGCCAAACCTGTTTATTCCCCTTTTATCTCCTAAGGCTTTGTGTATGGCACTACCCAATGTTATCCCCACATCCTCCACAAGGTGATGATAAGATACGTGGACGTCTCCCTCCGCATAAACCTTTGTATCAAAACCAGAATGTTTTGAAAATGTTTCGAGCATGTGCGTCAAAAAACCTATGGGAGTTTTAATCTCGTAGTTGCCACTTCCATCCAGGTTTATGTAAATGGAAACCTTTGTCTCTTTTGTTTCTCTTATCAGCTCAGCATCACGCATCTTTCATATATTCTATCACAAGATCTCTTAGGCTCTTCTCTGGGTCTTCAAAGTAAAGCTTTTCTGATATGTCAAGCCAATAAAGGCTGGATATGAGCTTGCTTATATCCTTTGTGCTTAGCTTTTCCATAAAAAGCTTAAAATTGTGAAGCTGGTATGGATGCCTTATCCCTACCTTTCTCAAGGCTTCCTCCTGGCTGAGTCCTTTTACAACGAGTTTTTTTGCTACGAAAAGCTTGGTCGCATAGCTTATCAGTGTAGCCTGTATCTGTAATGCCATCACACCAGACCTATACAGAGATTCTAAAAAGAACAGAGAGTTCTCTAAATCTTTTGTAAAAAAAGCCTTTAGCAGATCAAAGACAGAGTGCTCTACGCTCAGCACGCAAAGTCTTTTTATATCGTCAAGGGTTATCTCTTTTTTCCCATAAAGAATAAGCTTTTCTACCTCACCCTTTAACAGCATTAGGTTGTAAGATGTCATTTCAAGCAGATAATCAATAGCCTCCTGCTGTATTTTTATACCTTCCTTCTTGAACCTTCCTTCCACAAGTTCTCTAACCTTTTTCTTATCGGGGCCCTTTGCCTCAAGCACATCACACAGAAGAGATAGAGACCTAAAGGGTTCCTTTTCGAGAGTTTGCTTGCTCAGTTTCTGCGGTACTATCAGAAACAGCTTAGTTCTTTTTAACTTCTTTGCTAAGGAAGTAAAGTAAGCACCGTCTTTTATGGTTTTAAGAAGGTCATCGGCTTTCTTTACAAAGACTACCCTTTCTCTCTTTTCAAACATCTCCTCTTCTGTAAGCTTTGAGACCAACGTCTTTTTGTCAAGTTCGTCCCCCCACAGAACACCAAGTTTGTACAATGTAGATATCTTATCCATAAAGACCTTAATCACATACTCATCCTCCCCATGTATCAGGTTTATGGGCTTTATCTGCCTTTTTTCAAGACCCTTTTGGTATTCTAAAAGGTTCATGAGTGCATGGCTTTAAGGAATTCCTTGTTATTCTTAAACTTTTTGAGCTTATCAAGAAGGAACTCCATAGCCTCTATTGCGTCCATAGTTGCCAGAAACTTCCTAAGCACCCATATCCTTTGAAGCTCCCAGTCTTCAAGCAATAGCTCCTCCCTTCTTGTTCCAGACTTCTCAATGTTTATGGCTGGGAATATTCTCCTCTCCATAAGCCTTCTGTCCAGATGGATCTCCATATTACCCGTACCTTTGAACTCTTCGTATATAACATCATCCATCTTAGACCCTGTTTCTATTAGAGCTGTTGCTATTATGGTAAGGGAACCACCCTCTTCTATGTTTCTTGCTGCTCCAAAGAACTTCTTAGGCCTTTGAAGTGCAGTTGCCTCTATACCTCCAGTCAAAACTCTTCCAGTTGGGGGAGTCACAGCGTTGGCAGCTCTACCAAACCTTGTCATAGAATCAAGAAGTATGACCACATCCTGCTTTAGCTCAACCATCCTCTTTGCCTTCTCAACCACAAGCTCAGCCACTTGCATGTGTCTCTCAGGTGGTTCATCAAAGGTGGAGGCAACCACTTCAGCACCCTCTCCCACTATCCTTCTCATTTCTGTCACTTCCTCAGGCCTTTCATCTATCAGGAGGATGATCAGGTGTACCTCCGGATGATTTTGGATCAATGCTCTGGCTATCTTTTGAAGAAGCACAGTTTTTCCAGCCTTTGGTGGTGCAACTATCAGACCACGCTGCCCCTTTCCTATTGGAGCTATGAGGCTTATAACCCTCGTTGACAGTTCTGTAGGGGATGTCTCTAAGTTGAACTTACTTGTAGGATGGTAGGGTGTTAGTTTCTCAAAGATAGGCCTTGTTTTGAGAACTTCTGGAACTGCAGGAAGTCCACATACAGATTCTATCTTTATAAGGGCTTGATACTTTTCCTTTTCCTGTGGTGGCCTTGCAAAGCCTATTATGGTGTCTCCAGTTCTCAGGCCAAACTTCTTTATTTGGGAAGGTGAAACGTATATATCCATAGAGCTTGGCATATAGTTGTTTTCAGAACTTCTTATAAAACCGTAGCTTTCTGGGAGTATCTCAAGCACACCCTTGACAAAGTTTAGCCCCTCCTCTTTTGCCTGCGTGATGAGTATTTTCTCTATTAGCTCCTCTTTCCTAAGACCGGTAACCCTTGATAGCTCAAACTCTTTCCCTATCTTCTGAAGCTCTCCAATGGACATCTTTTTAAGTTCTTCGTATGCGTATGACCTCTTTTCCTGAGTTGTTTGTGCTTCTTGCTCCATCAGAAGTCCTCCTTAGTTTATTTTCCTATACAAAACCTTGAGAATACGCTATCAAGCATATCCTCGGTAGTTATAATTCCCACTATCTCTTCAAGGTGGTTCAGCGCCTCTCTTATGTCCAACATAATGATCTCTGGAGATATGTCTTCCATAAGGATTTTTCCTTTAACAGACCCTATAACACTTAGAGCTTTTTCAAGCATATCTGCATGCCTCGTAGATATGTAAAGGTTCATGCAGTCCTCGTTTATCAGCCCAACCTTTTCAAGCATAACCTCTTTGAGCTTTTCTATACCCTCTCCAGTCTTAGCACTAATCCAAACAGCATCTGGAAAGGTATCCATTACCGATGGATTTATCCCTAGGTCCACTTTGTTCAGCACCTTTATATGGTCTCTTTCTTTTATTAAATTATACACCTCCCAGTCTTCCCTTTCAACTGGGTTTGAGGAATCTATAACAAAGAGAACAAGGTCAGCGTTTTTTATCCTTTCCACACTTCTTTGAATACCCAACCTTTCTAAACTGTCATACGTGCTCCTTATCCCCGCCGTATCTATGAAGTTTATGGGAATACCGTACAGATGGACTTGCTCTTGAAGGAAATCCCTTGTAGTTCCTGGAATATCGGTAACTATAGCTCTATCTTGACCAAGCAAAGCGTTGAAGAGGGATGATTTTCCTACATTTGGCTTTCCAACAATGGCTAGGTTGATACCCCTTCTTATAAACTCTCCCCTCCTCACCGTTGAGAGAAGTGCTCTTATACCATCCTCCACGCTTGTGAGTATAAGGATAGTTTGATCTTTTGTCAAAGTAGGTATGTCCTCCTCCGAAAACTCGATGTCTGCTTCAACATAAGCTAAGAGCTCAAGCATTTTCTCCCGCAGTGAATTCACATAGCTGGATAAGTCTCCTTGAAGTTGCCTTATGGCAGCCTTCCTTGCAAGTTCTGTTTTTGCGTTTATGAGGTCAGCAACTGCCTCTGCTTGAGTTAGGTCCATTTTCCCGTTCAAGAAAGCTCTCTTCGTAAACTCTCCAGGATGTGCAAGCCTTACGCCGCTCCTTACAAAAAGCTCAAGAGCCTTTTTTAGTATCAGTGGATTTCCATGTAAGCTAAGCTCTATCATGTCCTCTCCAGTGTAAGAGTTTGGAGACATGTAATATACCATTATCCCTTGGTCTATTGTACTTTCAGACTCATCTATGAGCTTTACAAGGTAAGCATACCGTGGCTTTGGCTCTCCTCTTATTTTTACATACCTCTTGACCCTTTCCCATACTCCTTGTCCTGATAGTCTGATCACGCCTATAGCGCTCGCACCATAAGGTGTAGCAATAGCAACTATGGGTTCTCTTAACTTAATCATGGATTTTTTCTCTTGGTTTCTTAATAAAATAATCCATATTAAAAACTTTTCAAGGTGCAAATAAAGCTGTACCTATCCTTACGATAGTTGCTCCTTCTTCAATTGCAACTTCAAAGTCGCTGGACATGCCCATAGAAAGCTCTGGCAGAGTGACTCTGTACTCATACTCTAACTCTCTCTTCAACTTAGCCATCTCTCTAAAGTAAGGTCTTACATCCTCTGGATCTTTTCTGTAAGGTGGTATACACATAAGGCCAGTTACCTGAAGGTTTTCTAAGTTCAAAGTATATTCGTAAAGAGCTTTTAGGTTTTCTGGCTTAACTCCGCCCTTTGTCTCCTCCCCAAAGTTTATCTCTACAAGAACCTTTTGGACTTTCTCTTTCCTCTTTGCTGATCTGTTTATCTCATCGGCAAGGGACTCTCTGTCTAAGGAGTGTATCAAGCTGACCTTGTCTATTATGTATTTGACTTTGTTAGTCTGCAACCTACCTATAAAATGCCAGTCTATGTTTCTGTCTTTCAAGTTATCATACTTTTTCAAAAACTCCTGAACTCTGTTTTCTCCAAATGTCTTCAGCCCACACTCATAGAAGGTACTTATGACTTCCCATGAAACTCCCTTTGAAGCCCCCAAAAGAGTTACCTCTTCCCTTTTTCTACCAGACCTTTCACAAGCCCTTAAAATCCTCTCCTGTATCTCTTCTAAGCTTTTGCAAAACATGGCGTTAACCTAACGCACGCTTCTTGAGCCTCAGCCTGGTTTAAACTCTGGCACCCTTTTATCTTCAAACAAATCAAGAGCTTGCAAGTCGCTTAAACTGGAAAGGATAAAGTTCAGGTTTTCAAGCTCAGACTTAACAAATCCCTGAGTGATAAAGAGAATCTTCCACTCATCTATAAGGTATATGGTTGGGACTGTTTCAACATCGTAAGCTTTTGAAGTTTCATAGCTCGGTGCATCTATAAGCTGTGGGAATGTAAAACCATAGCCTTTTGAAAATTCGTAAACTTCCTTTGAACTGTCCTGGGCTATACCTAAAAAATGAATCTTCTCGCCGTACCATTTGAACATCTTCTCGATGAAAGGAAAGGTAAACTGGCATGTTGGACATGTAACTTTGTAAAATATGAGCAGCTTGTAACCTTCAAGGCTATGCAATGAATAGCTCTTCCCATCATAGCTGTTAAGTGTAAAGCCTTTTGCCCTATCATTGACCCTTAAAGTCATCCTTCTACCTCCTGAGAATTTGTCTTAACACTCTGTAAGTTTTTGACGCGGGAATGCCCATAACAGTGTAAAAGTCTCCCACAATTTTTTCTACGAAGGTGGCACCAAAACCCTGCACAGCATAAGCTCCAGCTTTATCCATCGGCTCCCCCATATCTATATACTCCTCTATCTCATCTTCTGTTATCCTTCTGAACTTTACCAAAGAGGAATCGTGAAAGGTTATCCTTCCCTTCGGGAAGACAACGCTCACGGCTGTTATAACCTTATGCCATCTTCCAGAAAGGGAAAGGAGCATCCTCTTGACATCTTCCTTGTCCTTTGGTTTTCCAAAGACTTGACCATCCAATACTACGATGGTGTCAGCTCCAATTACGGTGGCGTACTTGTACTCTTTCCATACAGTAAAGCTTTTTTTGAAGGCTAACCTTCTAGCAGTCAAGGCAGGTGAGCTGACTCTAACCCTTTCATCAACTCTTGCCGGTATTACCAAAAATTTAAAACCCAACATTTTGAGTATCTCTACTCTCCTCTTTGATTGGGAAGCTAAGATAAGCATCTTCATAGATTTTTTAATTATCTTATAGAACTTTTCCATGTGTCAAGTTATTGTGAGGGTGTTTCAAAAGTAGCCTATGAGTATTCACAAACTACGCCCCTGCGGTGAGTGCCAAAGCTTTTCCCATCCAGAGGCTTATAAGTTGACATAAGCTTATGTTTTGGGTTAAACTCAGTGCATGAAGCTTATAGCCGCAAACTGGAAGATGAACAAAACCCCATCTCAAACCAAGGGATATCTTGATACCTTCTTAACTTTAGTCAAGGGCATAGAAGACAGAGAAATCCTCATATGCCCACCCTTTACATCTCTCTGCGTTGCAAGCGATATGCTCAAAGGAACAAAGGTAAAGCTTGGAGCCCAAAACGTGCATTATGAAGAGAAGGGTGCTTTTACTGGAGAAGTCTCCATAGATATGCTTAAGGAACTTGATGTCTCGTATGTGATCGTAGGGCATTCGGAGAGGAGATGGGTCTTTGGCGAGAGTGATGAGATGATAAACAGAAAGCTGATAGCATGCCTGGAGAAGGGTGTAAGACCCATACTCTGCATTGGGGAGAGAATAGAAGACAGGGAAGCTGGACTTACCTTCAAGGTAGTCGAAACACAACTTAGATTTGCTCTGTCTGGGATAGAGAGGTATGCAAATATGTTGGACATAGCCTATGAACCGGTCTGGGCTATAGGGAGCGGTAATCCGGCAACCCCGGAGGATGCACAGCAGGTTCACAGCTTCATAAAGGATGTCGTTTCAAAAATGAGCGCCAATAGTTCCACCGGAGTAAGAGTCCTGTACGGTGGCAGTGTGAACCCAAGCAATGCGCAAGAATTCATGAGGATGCCCCATGTGGATGGTCTCCTCGTGGGTGGAGCAAGCTTAGACCCTGAATCCTTTTACAAGGTCATAAACTCCTTTTAGAGAGAAATACAGAAGGGGCAAAAAAACTAAAAGCCCATATAAAGGGTTAAAAGACGTATCTTCGGCAAGAGCCTTTACTGAGCTCAAACCTACCCAATAAAGCGTTGTGGCGAAAAGAAAATGGAAAAAGCCAAAAAGTATACTTCTCTTCTTTACAGTTGCTGACAAAGTTATTACGAGTATAGGGAGTGAGGAAAAGCTGAGCAGAAATCTTCTCAGAAACTCCGCCATGTAAAGATTATAATTCAATCCCATTTTATCCCCTAAGCTGTAAAGCAAGAGTAATTGACTTGAGGATATATGCTGCACTTTTTCTCCTATAGGTTTAGCTATGCTGATGTCTACTAACTCAAAGGATAAGTTTTTTATGCTCTCTTCTCCCTTTTTGAAATCTTCAGCCTTTGCATAAGGTAAAAAAACTCTGTCACCTTTCCATAAGCCCTTGTCCGCATAGACAACGTCTTTTATACTTCCTTTTTCACTTCTTAGTATAAAAATACCAGCTACTTTACCATCTTTCATATTAACAAGTTGAAAATTTACATAGAATCTCTCACCATCAATGTCCTTTAAAAACCACACATTTCTAACAATTAAATTCTCAACATCCTGCTTTTTTTTAAACTCTTTCTCTATGTTATACAAGTTTTTATCTCTTTTTGCATAAAAATCAAAGCTTAGAAGAAAGTTTATTAAACAAATTAAAAGTATGAAAAAGAGTATGCTTGAAGAAAACTTTAAAGGGGATATGCCAAAGCTTTGGGTAATTAGATCTATTTTCTTTACGAATATGCGCCTGAAAACTATCATGAGCGACACTATGCTTGTGGTGGGTAAAAGATAAAAAAAGGCTAATGGTAATAGGTTAAAAAAATAGAGTAGGGCTACTTTGATACTCTTTTCTTTGAAAACAAGGAAAAACTCTGCAAAGGCATAGGATGAAACAATTCCTAAAAGTATTAGGCTTACAACGATAAAGATTCTCACATAAAAAAGTAGTGTGTATTTGCCGAGCATACATAAAAATTTTACAATGTTTAATATGAAGACTCCTCTCTACAGTTTGCATAGGACACTTGGGGCTAAGTTTATTAACTTTGCTGGTTGGGATATGCCGACCTTTTACTCATCAGTAAAGGATGAAGTTTTAGCCGTAAGAAACTCATGCGGCCTTTTTGATGTTTCCCACATGGGAAGGCTAACATTGGAAGGTAAAGGAGCTACTGAATGCTTGGAATATCTCACTACAAACAGCATAAAAAAGCTCTATCCTGGAAGGGTTCAGTACAACTTACTCGTCAACGAGCGGGGAGGTGTAGTTGACGACATCACCATTTACATGCTGGATGAAGAAAGGTTCATGCTTTGTGTTAATGCGGTAAACACCCAAAAGGTAAAGGATTGGATATACAAGTATCATGCTGTAGAGGATATCTCTAACAAGACTGTTCAGATAGCCTTGCAAGGTAAGATGAGCCAATCTCTAATCTCAAAGCTGTTCCCAGTTGATGGTCTAAAGTACTATCACTTTAAAGTCTTCGACTCTGCGATAGTATCTAGGACTGGTTATACGGGTGAGGATGGGTTTGAAATCTATGCAAAGTTGGAAGATGGTATAGAGGTCTTTAAAAAGCTCATTGCCGAAGCCAAACCATGCGGACTTGCATCCAGGGATGTGCTGCGTATAGAGGCTGGGTTTGCTCTCTATGGGCACGAAATATCTGAGGAAATAACACCAGTTGAAGCCAGCTTGGATAGGTTTATAAGCTTTGAGAAGGACTTTTTGGGAAAGGAGACCATCCTTTCAAAGGAGGTTAAAAGGAAGCTCTTTGGCCTTGAGCTTTTAGAAAGAGGGATCCCAAGAGAAGGCTACAAGATATACCTATCAGGGAAGGAGATAGGGTATGTGAGCAGTGGAACATACTCGTACACCCTTGAAAAGGGGATAGCTCTATGCTTTGTGGATATAAACTTTAGAAAAGAGAACCTTGAGGTTGAGATTGAGGTAAGGGAAAAGAGGCTAAAGGCTCTTTTGAGAAGCTATCCTTTTTTGCGTAAGCCATAGGACTTATATGCTATAATCTTTAACTGATTTTTTGGAGGTTTCGTGTGGAAAACATAGTGGTTACCCCTATGACCTTTGAGCCTGTTTACGGGCAGGATGCTGAGATAGTAGAAAGAAAGGGGATCGGACACCCAGACACCATATGTGATAACCTTGCAGAAAGCCTTTCAAGGGAGCTCTGCAAGTGGTACTTGTATGAGTTTGGTGCTGTGATGCACCATAACGTGGACAAGGCTCTTTTAGTTGGTGGAAAGGCTAACGCTTACTTTGGTGGTGGAGAGGTTGTAGACCCTATAGAGATATACTTGGTTGGAAGGGCTATATTGGAGAAAGATGGAAAGGTTTTGGATGCGGAGGACATGGTTCTTCACACAGTGAAAAGCTGGATAAGAGAGCACATAAGGCATCTTGACCCAGAAAAGCATGTAAAAGTATATGCAAGGATAAAACCGGGCAGTAAGGACCTGATAGCCCTTTTTGAGAGGTTTCAGAAAAGTGGTGAAATTCCTCTTTCAAACGATACCTCCTTCGGTGTAGGATTTGCTCCCCTTGATGGTTTGGAGAGGGCTGTTTTTGAAGCTGAGAGGTTCCTAAATTCAAAAGCTCTCAAAGACGAGCATCCAGAGGTTGGAGAAGATATAAAGGTTATGGGTGTTAGGGTTGGGGAGAACATAAGGCTGACCATAGCAGCAGCTTTTCTGAGCCTTTATGTAAAGGATATAAAAGATTACTTTGAGAGGAAGGATGTCCTTGCCAAGAAGGTAAAAACATACATAGAGGGGATCCTTGGCAGAAGGATTGATATAAACATAAACACGGCTGATTCTGATGAGTCTGTTTACATAACTGTCACAGGGACATCTGCAGAGCAAGGCGACGATGGGCAGGTTGGGAGGGGGAACCGTGTGAATGGGCTTATAACTCCTTACAGGCCTATGAGCTTAGAGGCGGCGGCTGGTAAGAATCCTGTATCTCATATAGGTAAGATATACAATACAGTGGCAAACAAGATAGCCAAAAGGACAGTAGAAGAAGTGGAAGAGGTGGAGGAAGCCTACTGCTATATAGTATCTCAGATAGGAAAGCCCATAAACGAACCTCAAGTGCTGGATGTGAAGATAAGAACATACAAAAGCTTAAGTGGTCTTCAGGAAGAGGTAAAAAAGATAGCTAGGGAAGAGTTGGAGAGAATGCCAGAAGTTTGGAAGGGGTTTGTGGAAGGTATATATCCAGTAGCTTGATGGAGGTATGCTATGGAGTATTTGGGAATCTTAATATTCTTCTTGATAGCCCTCGCTGTGGCTTTTGCCTTTGCCTTTTTGAACGACCTTTTGGGTCCAAAGACCAAAGATAGTATGGAAGGCTACCCTTACGAATGCGGTGTTCCCATCTACGATGAGGAGGCAAGGGGAACCTTCAAGCAAGGTTATTACCTTCTTGGACTCTTGCTTATACTCTTTGATATAGAAGCTGCTTATCTTTTCCCATGGGCTGTAGTTTTCAAAGAGATAGGTGTGTATGGGCTTGTTGAGGCCATACTTTTTATCTTCATACTGGCTTTGGGCCTTCTTTACGCATGGAGGAAAGGAGCTCTGAAGTGGCAGATGTGATTAATTTCATAGGTTGTAAAGGTAGGGAACTTATAATTAAATAAGGAGGTATCAGATGACTGCTTTGAACTCCAATGGTTTTTTAATTACAAGCGTAGATGAGCTTTTAAGATGGGGAAGGAGGAATGCCCTCTGGCCTGTGACCATAGGTCTTGCCTGTTGTGCCATAGAGATGATGCATACTGCAGCCTCAAGGTTTGACCTTGACAGGTTAGGTGTTATATTCAGGGCATCCCCTCGGCAGGCTGACCTTCTTTTAGTCGCTGGTACTGTAGTGAATAAGGTTGCTCCAATGCTCAAACTCATATGGGAACAGATGCCAGACCCTAAGTGGTGTATAACTATGGGGGGATGTGCATCTGCGGGTGGTCCCTTCCCAACATACTCTACGCTGCAAGGTATGGACAGAATCATACCTGTAGATGTTTATATACCAGGATGTCCACCCCATCCGCAGGGGCTTATATACGGTATACTCCAACTTCAAAAGAAAATAAAGGAGAAAGGTATAAACAAGTATGACAGAGCTTTTGAAGAGTTCAAAAGGGATATAGAAAAACAAGGCATTCCAGCAGAGGTATGAGATATGCCATGGATGAACAAAGCAGCCAGGGATAGGATAAAGCTTGAGTTCAAGGATGTAAAAATTGATGCTGATGAAAGAAGCGTTAGGGTTGAGGTACAAAGGGATAAGCTCCTCGAATTTCTTAAGCACCTAAGGGACAGGGAAGGCTATAAACACTTCATAGATTTTACATGCATAGACTTTCCAGACAATCCAGAAAGGTTCCAAGGCGTCTATATACTCTACAATCCAGACGAGAGGGAAAAGCTTATAGTAAAGACTTGGGCAAAGAACAATACTCTTCCATCCCTTGAAAAGCTCTGGCCATGTGCCAAATGGGCAGAAAGGGAAGCTTATGACATGTTTGGTGTTGAGTTTGACGGGCACGAAAACCTCAGAAGGATGTTCATGTGGGAAGGCTACCCCTACTTTCCTCTCAGAAAAGATTTTCCCTTAGAGGGATTTCCAGACACACCCTTACCCTCTCTGACTGAGGTCATGGAGGGAAGGACAGAGCCACCGAGTCATGACTACAGCGTAATGCACACTCGCGTAGCAACATTGGAGGACTTAGAAAGGACGGAGAAGGCGAGGCTTAAAAAGAAAGCTCAGCTTGTTCTAAACTGGGGGCCACTTCATCCTGGAACCCACGGAACCATATGGTTTCTTTTTGACTTGGATGGGGAGAAAGTTGTTCAATCTGACGTTATACTTGGACAGCTTCACAGGGGTATGGAGAAGATAGCCGAAAACATTTACTACTTTCAGTTCCTTCCTTATACTGACAGGATGGATTACATATCTGCCATATGTAATGAGCTCTCCTACGTGACTGCTGTGGAAAAACTTCTCAGTGTTGAAGTGCCAGAAAAGGCTCGCTACATTAGAACCATGTTTGCCGAGCTACAGAGGATAAACTCTCACCTTCTTTGGCTTGGGACTGGAGCCTTAGACCTTGGTGCCCTTACTGTGTTCCTCTACGCCTTTAGGGAGAGGGAGAAGATCATGGACATAATAGAGGGGAATGCTGGCTTTAGGCTAACAACCGCTTTCCTTAGGATAGGGGGAGTTCATTATGACCTTGCAGAAGGCACGCTTGATGTGGTGAAAGCTTTCCTAAAGGACTTTCCAAGCAGACTGAAAGAGTACCACCAGCTCCTGACCAGAAACCGCATATGGCTAAGAAGGACAAAGGATATGGGAGTGATCACAAGAGAGGATGTCCATAACTACGGGCTTTCTGGACCAGTAGCGAGGGGTTCTGGCGTTGCCTACGATATAAGAAAGGTAGAGCCGTATGCAGCTTACGATGAAGTTGAGTTTGACATACCAGTGGGTGAGGTTGGGGATGTTTACGATAGATACCTCGTGAGAATGGAAGAGATGGTACAAAGCTTAAGGATCATTGAACAATGCGTAGAGAAACTTGAGAAGATCCCCAAAAGTGCACCTTACATAAACAAAGAGCACCCAGCCGTTATACCTCCAAAAGAGGATGTTTTTATGGCCTTGGAGGATATGGTAAAGTCCTTTAGGGTAGTGGTTCATGGAGAGAAAGCACCACCTGGAGAGATATACTCATCTGGAGAGAACCCAAGGGGAGAGCTGGGCTTTTACATACACTCAAAGGGTGGCTCAAAGCCTTACAGACTAAGGATAAGGTCTGGAGCCTTTTATAACCTATCCATATTCCCAAAGCTCATAGAGAATGGTACCATTGCTGATGCCATAGCTTTGCTGGGAAGCATAGACCCAGTAGTAGGGGAGACAGACAGATAGAATGGAAAATTCTTCTACTGTGGAATATATTCAATTATCATGCTTGAAAACTACACAGGACCCATAGACCTGAAGTACATGTCTTACGAAGAGTTAGAAGAGCTTGCACAGGATGTGAGGGATTACATAATAGAGGTGACGGCTAAGAATGGTGGGCATGTGGGTCCAGGCCTTGGCGTTGTAGAGCTTACCATAGCTCTGCTCAGATGCTTTGATCCACCAAAGGATGTGATAGTCTGGGACATTGGGCACCAAGCCTATCCATGGAAGATACTCACAGATAGAAAGGAGAATTTTCCAACGCTCAGACAGTACGGTGGCATATCTGGTTTTTTGAGAAGGGAGGAGAGTCTTTTTGATGCCTTTGGTGCTGGGCATAGTTCAACCTCTATATCAGCAGCTTTGGGTTTTAGAAAGGCTATGGACCTCCTTGGTCATGATGGTCATGTGGTAGCTGTAATAGGCGATGGTGCCATGACGGCGGGTATAGCCTTTGAAGCTCTAAACAACGCAGGGCATCTAAGACCAAATGGGTTTATCGTGGTTCTAAACGATAATGAGATGTCCATATCACCAAACGTAGGAGCCATATCCACCTATCTTAGCAGGATCATAAGCGGTAAGTTTATTCAGGATACAAGGCAAAAAGTCAAGCATGCACTGGAACGTATGGGACCAGCTTCAAGGATAGCCAAACTTACAGAGGAGTTTCTCAAGGGGCTTATATCCCCAGGCATAATATTTGAAGAGCTTGGCTTTAATTACATAGGTCCAGTGGACGGCCATAACATAGCATCTCTCGAAAAAACATTAAACAATCTAAAACACATTGAGGGGCCAGTCCTTTTGCATGTGTACACAAAAAAGGGAAAAGGCTACAAACCAGCAGAGAATGACCCAGTTACATGGCATGGTGTAGCACCTTACAAAAGGGAATCTGGTGAGTTTATAAAGAAACCATCCCCACCCACTTGGACATCTATCTTTGGCAAAGCCATGGTAGAGCTTGCCCGTCACGATAGTAAGGTGGTTTGTATAACTCCAGCCATGAAGGAAGGTTCTGGACTTGTGGAATTTAGCAAAGAGTTTCCAGAGAGGTTTTTTGATGTGGGAATAGCAGAACAGCACGCATGTACCTTTGCAGGTGGTATGGCGGCTCAGGGACTAAAGCCTGTTGTTGCTTATTACTCTACTTTCTTACAGAGAGCTTATGACCAGGTGATACACGATATAGCCCTTCAAAACCTTCATGTAGTTTTTGCCATAGACAGGGGTGGACTTGTTGGTGAAGATGGACCAACCCACCATGGAGTCTTTGACCTTTCCTATCTTAGATGCGTTCCCAATATGGTTGTCTCTGCACCAAAGGATGAGCAAGAGTTAAGAGACCTTCTTTTCACAGCTATAAATTGGAACGGACCCTTTGCCATAAGGTATCCCAGAGGACCAGCCTATGGTGTCCCTACAGAGGGGTTTAATAAAATACCAGTGGGGAGCTGGGAAGAGCTAAAAGATGGAGAGGATGCAGTTATACTTGCTGTTGGTTACACAGTTTATCAAGCTCTTGAGGCTTCTCATACCCTCGAAAAGGAAGGTATAAGGATCGGGGTTGTGAATTCAAGGTTTATAAAGCCCATGGATGAAGCCATGCTTTTGGACTTGCTGAGACGTTATGATACATTTATAACATTGGAGGATAACACGGTTGTAGGCGGTTTTGGTTCTGGTGTGTTAGAGTTCATTTCAAAAGCGGGTATAACAAAAAGAGTGCACACTATGGGTATACCAGACAGGTTCATAGAGCATGGAAGCCAAAGCCTACTTAGAAGCATAGTGGGTTTAGATGCGGAGCGCATAGCACAAAAGGTAAAGGATATACTCGTAGGAAAGCTTTAGTTCCCATGATGTCTTTTGATATAGAGCCACCACACGATGAGTTAGCGGAAAGAGCAGTTCTCGGTGCTATGCTCGTGGACCCAGAGAGCATTCCAACCGTACTCGAGTACCTTCGCGAGGAAGACTTTTATGTGGAAAAACACAGGCTACTTTTCTCCCTGATATACAAGCTATGGGAAGATAAAGGAAAAGATTGGGATGATATAACCCTTAGGGACTACATAGCTAAGTATGGACTCAAAGACAAAATAGATATGGATTTTATTTATGCTCTTACTGAAGAGAGGGCAGTGGGAGTACTGCTCAATGAGGCGGTGGGCACCGTAAAAGAAAAATCTGGGCTTAGAAACCTCATGGACCTTTCTTTGAGAACTATAAAGAGCATAAAGGATGAACCAGATTTTAATAACATCTTAGATTTCCTTTCGCACAAACTTATTGAGATATCTGAAAAACACTCCTTCACCCAGTACTATCACGTAAGAGATGTAGCAACAAAGGTTATAGACATAATAGAAAAGCATAGAAAAGAAGAAAAACTTATAACTGGAAGGGCTACTGGCTTTCTTGACCTTGACGTTCTTACCACAGGCTTTCATCCATCGGACCTTGTGATCGTAGCAGCAAGGCCAGGTATGGGCAAAAGCAGTTTCATGCTGTCCATGGCTATAAACATGGTAATGGAGGAAAAGGTTCCAGTTGCCATTTATTCTCTTGAGATGAGCAAAGAGCAGCTCGTTATGAGAGCTCTATCTATGCTATCTGGTGTGTCCCTTCAAAACATGAGGAGGGGCTTTATAAAGGACGATGACAGAGAGAAACTCATATCAGCAGCTCTTGGACTCTCCAAGTGTGATATATACATAGATGACACACCAACCCTCTCAACCACAGACCTGCGTATAAAAACAAGGAAGCTCAAAAAGGAAAGAAAAGTGGAGGCTATTTTTATAGACTATCTCCAGCTTCTGAAACCCCCTGTGAGAAAGGCTTCGAGGCAGGAGGAAGTTGCTGAAATATCAAGGAACCTAAAAGCCTTGGCTAAGGAGCTTAGCCTTCCTGTCGTAGCTTTGGCACAGCTATCCCGCCAAGTGGAGCATAGGAGTGACAAGAGGCCACAGCTTGCAGACCTAAGAGAGTCTGGTCAGATAGAACAGGATGCAGACCTAATAATCTTCCTGCACAGGCCAGAGTATTACAAGAGGAATCCACCACCAGAAGAGCAGGGGATAGCTGAGATCTTAGTAGCTAAGCAGAGACAGGGGCCTACTGGCATAGTCAAGGTAGCTTTCATAAAGGAGACTGCAAGCTTCAAACCCCTGGGACCATCACCTATACAGAGGGTTGAAGCATACGAACCGGACCTTGAGGAGTCCATAGAAGAGGATTATGACCTTGACTTTTAGAGATGAAAGCGACCATATGAATCTGAGGATGCCATCAGAAAATACATAGAAAACCAAAAGAGAGAAAGCCATGACAACCATAGCATACAAGTTCAGAGCTTATCCAAGTCAAAAGCAGCTGGAAACTTTAAAACAGTTTGCAGGATATGTGTGATCTGTCTACAACCATATTCTTGCTTTGTCAAAAGAGAGATATGAGAAAGAGGGTATAAATGGAATACTTTTGAATACAAAAAGCTACTACCAAAACTAAAAGAGGAATATCCTTTTCTCAAATCAGTTCCATCTCAGGCACTACAACAGGCGGTTATAAATCTTGGCAAGGCTTATGAGAATTTTTTCAAAGGTAGGGCAAAGTTTCCAAGGTTTAAGAGAAAGAAAGAGACAAGTTCTATATATCTGCTTCAGGGCTTTAAGATAGAGGAGAGAGGAACATGGGCTATAGTTCGGCTTCCAAAGATGGAAAAGCCTTTGAAAGTAAGAATGCATAGAGATATAGAGAGCAAGGTGAGGTCAATAACCATAAGCCTCACTCCATCAGGCAAAGTTTATGTTTCTGTGTTGGTAGAGAAAGGGATAAAAGTGAGAAACCAAAGAGTAGATTTTCTACATAAGCTATCCCCTGCCATTATTCACGAAAACCAAGTGGTAGTGGTAGAGGATTTGCATGTCAACTACTCCCTAATGAATTAGGGAGCTTGCCCCTCTTGGGGGCATGAGGCTTGTTGACTGCAGCCCTTTGAAAGAGATGTTAACGGAGGCTACAAAATCTGCATGTTCTTCAAAGCCACAAAACTCGCATTTAAATTTTTCTTGAGTTTTTCTATTGTTTTTTGAGACATGCCCACATACAGGACATGTTCTTGATGTGTTTTGTGGTTCTATAAATACGATTGGCACACCATAAAACTTTGCTTTGTAAGAGATAAGACCTTGTAAAAGCCTGAAATTCCATGAGTGCAAAAGATAGTGGTTTTGTTTGCCTTTTGCCGTTATCCTCTCTCTAATGCCCTTGAGGTTTTCCATAGCTATGGCAAGAGAAAGTGCCTTTGCAAACAAAACTATATCCTTTGCAACCTCATGGCTTTTACTTCTGACAAAGTTTCTCTCTTTTCTTCTTATCCTCTTGAGTGCCCTTCTGGCTGACCTTGTATCTTTCCCTTCTTTCTGTGCAAGTTTCTTTTGAAGTTCTCTCCTCTTTTCTCTATAGTGCAATCTCTTTTTGACTATCTCCTCTCCTCCATAGAAATTCCCAAAGCTATCTACTGCCATGTTCTTTATGCCTGCATCTATACCAAGACAGCCTCCTGTAGGTTCTACTGCTCCCTCTGGCAGTTCTACCACCACTGCTATGTAAAACTCTCCATCCTTGTATATGAGCTTGCTATGCCCTCTTCTGAAAGCTACCCTTTCTCTGAAATACTCACCCCAAACCACTGGAATGGTTAATCTCCCTCTGACTGTGTTGATAGATACTCTGTCTATGCCCTTGAAAGATACTAACCTCTGGTCTAAATCTATGCTTGCATGTGGTCTAAACTCTATTTTCTCTTTCCATCTGTCTTTTTTCTTGCTCTTATAGGCATTGCATACACTTGCTATTGCCCTCACAACATGCTGTGCTGGTATTGAAAACTTTTCTCTAATATCCTTATAGCTTAGTTTTTGAAGTTTCACTTTGTTTGCTACTTTCTCTTTGAAAGCTACCTCAGAAAGATAGTTCCTGACTTGATTAACTAATTCAATAGTCTCAAGCAATGTCTTCTTTTGTTCCTAACCCACAATTAGCTTCCCCCTTGCTGTTAACTGAACCATAAGAATAATATAGACTAAAAATGTATATTTGTTAAGTCCCGCATTCCTCTCTCCTTTGAAAAGGAGAGCCTCCTGCGGTATTATATCGTGAAAGGTTTGTTGCAAAATGACAGGCTATCCAAAGCCATATCTGATAGTTCTTGGGCTATGTTTTTGAACTTTCTTTCTTATAAAGCAAAGCTTTATGAGAGAGAGGTTATCTTTGCAGACAGGTTCTATCCATCCTCAAAGCTTTAAGAACACAAACCTCAGGCTATCTGAGAGAGAGTGGATATGTCCTGTATGTGGAACAAGACATGATAGAGATATCAATGCAGGACTGAACCTATTAAGAGGAACAAGTCTTTTTGACTTGGTCTACGAGGCATCAGTCGCTGAAGCAGGAAGCCCCTTATTTCAATGAGGGGTGGTTCATCACTCTATAAAGACACCTTATAGAAACTTAAGCATATTTGATTGCCTTACTCCCGCCTTGAGATAGATTATCCATAAGGAGGGTAAGAAAATGTTGGAGATGATCCTTTCAAAAGAACATCTAACTAAGAAGGAAAAGCTTGCCTTCTTTAGAAGCATGCTAAAGTCCGATATGGATGTGCTAAACGAGTACTGCTTAGAGAGGAACCTTTCCAAAAAATATAGAACTGAACTGTGCCATCTCCATAACATAAAGAAGATAAACATAGCGAGGCTTCTCGGAATAATAGAGTACTATGACCCAGACTTTATAAAACTTCTTGCCATAACAGACCCAAGAGTTAGGACTTTTATTGGATACTACTTTGACTTTCTTGAGACTAATCCTTACGGTTATGAAGCATTCGAGCCGCAGAATCTCTTCGGAAACTGGAATTTTATAAAGTACAAGCTAAAGGTGCTCTTCCCTGAGCTTAGCCTTGATGAAATAGAAAAGTTCAAACTCAAGAGAAGAGAGTTTATAGAGTACGTAAAGAGCAAGTTTGGAGAGAGTGAGGAGATAATAGAATCAAAGCTTTTAAAGGCCACATGGTATGAATCCGTGCCTTACTTGGAATTGGAGGAGGAAATGTCAAAGGAGTGGCATCCTGAACCAATTATAACTGGTGAAGACTGGGCTTTTATAAAGAAGCACATAAGGGGAAGGAAGAACATATTCATAAGAGAGGGGGAAAAAGAGAGGTTTGTATACGTGGATGTGGACCTGTCAGAAGAAGAGATAGATAAGTACAGAAAGGATAGAGAAGGACTCAAAAGATTGCTCATGAGCAAGTATAAGATAGATGAGATGGGAGCCGAGCAGATACTAAGAAAGGCAGGTTGGGAATCGGACACCTACCATATAATACCCCCAATTCATACAGATGTGGTTTTAAATTACGGTGGCAAAGAAACTAAGGAAGAAAGATTCATAGAAAGTAAGGAAGAGGGTATGAACTACCATGAACTTGCAAGCCTTATAAGATACCTTGGAGGTCTTGAACTGCAACAGCTAAACTACTATGAGCTCATCTACGACAAGGTAGAGTCTGACGTGCAGGACATTCTTGATGAGATGATAAGAACCCAAAGAAGGATCCTTGGAAAGATGTTTGGTGTGTTTTACACAGTTGACCCTCTTATGGCTGAATCTATACTCACCATAAAACCTGAGAGAATGGAATTTTTAAAAAGCCTCACCGTAAGAGAAACTGTTAGGAACAAAAGGTTTCACCTTTTTAACAATCCAGTTGCGTGGAACATAGTGAAGGAGAGGATAGTTTCAAAACTGCCGGATGTCAGAATGGAGGACTTGGAAAACTTCAGAGGTAAAAGGAAGGAGTTTATAAGCTACGTGATTGAAAAAACTGGAAAGTCTGAGGAGACTGTGGAGAACATACTAGATGAGTGTGGGTGGACAAAAACAGAGGAGATACCAGCCTTCCTAAGACAGATAGGACCCTAAGTGTCTGGTAGTTCCCCCTTTAGGTACATGTCATAAGCTTGAAGGTCAAAGTAGCCATGCCCAGACAGATTAAAGAGTATAACCTTCTCCTCGCCAGTCTTCTTGCATTCCAAGGCTATGTCTATAGCCTTTCTTATTGCGTGTGCCGTCTCTGGTGCTGGGACTATCCCTTCAGTCCTCGAGAATATTATTGCCGCTTCAAAGACTTCTCTCTGCTTATAAGCTGATGCCGATATGAAACCCTCCTTGTAAAGAAGGCAGACAAGAGGAGCATCTCCATGGTACCTAAGTCCTCCAGCATGTATGGGTGGAGGTACAAAGTCATGTCCGAGCGTGTACATCTTTATAAGAGGTGTAAGCCCCACTGTGTCACCATAATCGTATCTGTATTCTCCTTTCGTGAGTGTGGGGCATGCTTCTGGCTCAACTGCTATAAATTCCAAGCTTGGTTTTTCTCCAGTCAGTTTGTCCTTGAGGAAAGGGAAAGCTAATCCTGCAAAGTTACTTCCACCACCGACCGCACCTATAACGTAGTCTGGATAATAGCCAGCCATCTCTATCTGCTTTCTAGCCTCCAATCCTATGACTGTCTGATGTAAAAGCACATGGTTTAAGACGCTTCCAAGGGAGTACTTGGTGTTTGGTGTTGTTACAGCCTTTTCTATTGCCTCGCTTATAGCTATACCAAGACTTCCTGAGTGCTGTGGGTCTTGGTCGTAAAACTTCTTTCCAGAGTTTGTGTAAGGACTCGGTGAGGGTATAACCTTGGCTCCCCATGTCTCCATTAGTATCCTTCTGAAGGGTTTTTGATTGTAACTTACCCTTACCATGTAGACTTCACACTCTATACCAAAGAACTGGGAGGCAAAGGACAAGGAGCTTCCCCACTGACCTGCCCCCGTTTCTGTAGTAACTCTTTTCGTACCCGAGACACTGTTATAGTAGGCTTGTGCCACTGCCGTGTTTGGCTTATGGCTTCCTGGTGGTGATACGCTTTCGTTCTTATAAAATATCTTTGCAGGGGTCTTTAGATACTCTTCCAAGTTTTTGGCTCTACAGAGTGGTGTTGGTCTCCACAATGAGTAAATTTTGAGAACATCTTCGGGAATATCTACCCATTCTTCTTGAGAGACTTCCTGCTCAACTATAGGTTCTGGAAATATAGCTAACAAACTCTCTGGGCTTACGGGTTCCCTAGTTCTTGGGTCAATGGGTGGGTCTAAGGGTCTTGGAAGGTAAGGTACAATGTTGAACCACCTCTTTGGTATCTCAGACAGATATATTTTCATCCTCTATTCTCCCATTTCTTTATTATAAAGGAGTTTTCCTCGCAGCTTATGTTCCTTCCATCCCTCTCCATATATAGGGTGCCCCAGTTGTGCAATGACAGGAGAACGTTCTTTAATTCTTTTCCCAGAGGTGTCAGAGTGTATTCCACTTTTGGTGGTACTTGTGGATATAGGATCCTGTCTATTATTTTATCCCTTTCCAGTTCTCTGAGCTGCTTAGTTAGCATCCTCTGGGTTATACCCTTTATGGACCTCATAAGCTGAGAAAAACGCTTTGGACCATCTATGAGTTCTTTTATTATCAGAAACTTCCACTTTCCACCTATAACGCTAAGTGTTACCTCGATAGGACAGTCACTCCTTTCCATGCTAAAACCCCCTTAGTTACTATTTTGTAAGTATAATACAAAAATGTAAGTACTTGACAGAAGGTAAGTAAAAAAGGAAAATGTATGGGTAAGGAGGGTTACGATGCTCTTTAGCCCTATAACCATCCGTAGTCTTACCATTAGAAACAGGCTTGTGGTCTCGCCTATGTGTATGTACTCATCAGAGGACGGGTTTGCCAACGAGTGGCATCTTGTACATTTGGGTTCAAGGGCTGTAGGTGGGACTGGTCTTATATTTACTGAGGCTACTGCTGTAGAACCAAGGGGTAGAATATCCCCCTTGGACCTTGGCTTATGGAAGGATGAGCACATAGAAGCTCTTAGAAAGGTTGTAAATTTTTGCCATTCGTTTGGAGCAAGAGTAGGTATTCAGCTTGCTCATGCTGGTAGGAAAGCTGAGGATTACCCACCTTGGGAAAGGGATAGAATGGAAAAGAAAGGATCAAGGAACGCCATAGCTCCAAGCTCTGTTCCCTACGATAGCGACTGGCTTCCCCCAAAGGAGATGACCAAAGAGGACATTGAGAAAGTTATCAAGGCTTTTACAGATGCAGCCAAAAGAGCTGTAGAGGCTGGTTTTGATGCGATAGAAGTTCACGGAGCACACGGTTATCTGATAAACGAGTTTCTCTCTCCCCTGTCCAACAAAAGGAGTGATGAGTACGGTGGCACTCTGGAAAGAAGAGAGCGGTTTATCTTAGAAGTGGTCCAGAGCGTCAGGAAGGTTATACCAGACAGTATGCCCCTTTTTGTGAGGCTCTCATGCGTTGACCATGTGGAAGGTGGTTGGACCTTAGGGGACAGCGTTCATTTGACGCATAGGTTAAAAGAGGAGGGATGCGATGTGATAGACTGTTCTTCTGGGGGCATAGTGGAAGTCAGTATGGAAGCATACCCTGGTTTTCAGGTACCTTATGCTGAGAGGATAAGAAGAGAAGTGGGTATAAGAACTATGGCTGTCGGATTGATCACGGCATACGAGCAAGCAGAAGAGATCGTTAGCAACTCAAGAGCTGACCTTGTAGCTATGGCAAGAGAGTTTCTAAGGGATCCATACCTTCCCATAAGATGGTCAAAAAGGGCTGGGTTAAAACCAGAAGTACCCAGACAGTATCTAAGAGCATGGTTTTAGGAGGTATTCCTATGATTGAGCTTTATATAAATGAAAAGCTTCATAAGGTTGACGTTGATAAGGACGTACCTCTTCTTTGGGTGATAAGAGAGCATATAGGTTTAACCGGTACAAAGTATGGATGTGGCAAAGGCGTATGTGGAGCGTGTACCGTACTTGTAGAGGATGAACCAGTACGTTCTTGCATGATGCCTGTGGGTGCAATAAAAAGTAAAAGGATAACAACTGTAGAAGGTATATCTCCAAACCATCCAATAAAGATAGCATGGATAGAGCTGAGCGTTCCCCAATGTGGGTACTGCCAGCCAGGGCATATAATGGAGGCTTACGCTTTACTTAAGAAAGACCCACGTGCTAGTAAAGAGAGGATCATCTCGGTGATGTCGTCGCATATCTGTAGATGCGGAACGTACAACAGGATACTGAAAGCCATCCAGAGGGCTCAAAAGCTTATGGGGGTAAAGCCATGATTACAAGAAGAAGCTTTTTAAAGGTAGGAAGTTTAAGCATAGGGCTTGCTCTTACACCAAAGGGCTTTAGTCTTTTAAAAGCTTACGAAAGTAAAAATTTGCAGCTCAAGCCATCTCTGTGGGCTAATATAACTAAGGATAACCATCTTATTCTTTTGGTAAACAAGTCAGAAATGGGACAGGGAGTTTATACGGGCCTTTCTATGATAGTCGTTGACGAGCTTGATTTTCCATGGGAAAGAGTAAAGGTTTTCTCAGCTCCTGCAGGTGATGTTTACATAGATAGAAAAATAGGAAGTCAGTTGACTGGTGGAAGTACGAGCGTTAGAAATATGTATGAGTTTCTTAGAATTCTGGGTGCATCGATGAGGGAGATGTTGCTTATCAGCGCTTCCATAGAATGGGGAGTTCCCAAAGAGGCATTAAAAGCCAGTTTGGGTTACATAACGGATGGTAAAAAAAGGATAAGTTACGGTGAGCTATGGGAAAAGGCTATTAAACTGCCAGTTCCAGAAAGACCAAGGCTGAAGAGTCCCTCAGAGTTTTTGTACATAGGAAGGAGTATACCAAGGATAGATGCGAGGGAAAAAGTGGACGGAAGAGCTCTCTTCGGTATTGATGTCTCGCTAAAGGGTATGGTGTATGCTGTTGTGGAAAGACCACCTTACTTTGGTTCCAAGTTAGCTTCCTTTGATGGTTCAAAGGCAAAGAATGAAAAGGGAGTTTTGGATGTTTTTCCAATATCTTCGGGTGTTGCTGTATGCGCAAGGACATATGAAGATGCTTTGAAAGGAAGAGAGAAGTTAAAAGTAGAGTGGACAAAAAGCCCTTTGGAGGGCTTTGATGATAAAAAGCTGGAAGAACATTACATAAAAATGCTTGGGGAAAGAGGAGAGATAGCGAGGAAGGATGGAAAACCGGAGGAGGCAATAGTTTCATCTCCAACGAAGGTTGAATCTTTGTACCTTTTACCCTACCTATATCATGCAACCTTGGAGCCTATGGCATGCGTTGCTAACGTTAAGAAAGAAGAATGTATCCTTTATGCTCCAATTCAGGGACAGACGGCCGCTTTGAACGTCGCAAAGAGGATAACAGGATTGCCAGATGACAGAATTAAGATATTCACCACATACTTGGGTGGGGGTTTTGGAAGAAAATCCAATGCGAAATTTGTAGAAGAGGCATTGGAGATATCTAAAAAGCTTAAAAGACCTGTAAAGCTCATATATACTAGAGAAGATGATATAAGGTCTGGATGGTACAGACCGATGAACGCTACTTTGCTAAAAGGTGCGGTGGACAAAGGGAGTATTGTAGCTCTATGGCATAAAATAGCTGTACCTTCTGTTTTTGAATGGGCTGGGATGCCTTCAAGGATAGACAGCGCAGCCGTTGAGGGCATAGCAAACATGTTTTATGAAATTCCTAACGTACACGTGGAATTTGTTAAAGTGAACATTCCTATACCTGTATGGTTCTGGAGGTCTGTGGGAAGCACCCACAATGCTTACACTCTTGAGACTTTCTTGGATAGACTCGCAAAGCTCAGCAAAAAAGACCCTTTGGACATAAGGATCGAACTTCTCAAGAACCACGAGAGATCCCAGAAGGTTATAGAGGTTGCCGCCGAAAGAGCAGGATGGGGCAAAGGGCCAAAGAAGGGCGAGGCTATGGGAATGGCTTATCATTTTTCCTTTGGAAGTCATGTGGCAGAGGTTGCAGAGGTTTCTCTTGATAAAAAGAGCGGGCAGGTGAAGGTTCACAGAGTTGTCTGCGTGATAGACCTTGGCCCTATAGTGGTTCATCCAGACCTTGTAATTTCCCAGATGGAGAGTGCTATAATCATGGGTTTGAGCGCTGCATTGAAAGAAAGAGTTAGCTTTAACAACGGTGGTCCCAGCAATCTAAACTTGGACACTTATCCTCTGCTTACCATGGATGAAGTTCCAGAGATTGAGGTCCACATAGTGAGGGGTGATGGACCAATGGGTGGTGTGGGAGAGCCAGGTCTTCCACCCATAGCACCAGCAGTTGCCAATGCTCTCCTTTGGGGATATGGTATAGAGGTGAACAAGCTACCCATGACACCAGATTATATAAAAAGACTTCTTTAAGGAGGTTCCCATGAAGGAATGTTTAAAGCTAATAACGGAAAGGAGGTCTATAACCTTCTTTGACCCCAGCAAAGAACTATCTGACGAACTGATAAGGGAAATATTGGAGTTGTCAGCGACGGCACCATCCTCCTATAATCTCCAGCCATGGGAGGTGATAGTGGTAAAGGACAAGGAGAAGAAAAGAGAACTAAAGGGAATATGCTACAATCAGCAAAAGGTGGAGGATGCATCGGCTAACATAATATTCATTGCCAATACAAAGGCTGGTGAAGAACACGTGGACAAGGTCCTTGACAGCTGGATAGACTTAGGATACTTGCCTGCAGAGAACAGGGACATGCTAAGGGGAAGGATACTGGAAGGTTGGATGGACAGAGAAAAAGCCAAGAAAAAGGCCATAAGAGATACTGCCTTTCTGGGTATGAACGTAATGCTTGTGGCAAGATCCTATGGGCTTGAAACCCATCCCATGGACGGTTTTGATGAAGAACGGCTTAGAAAGTTTTTGAGTTTAGAAAAACACAAGATAATCCTAATGGTCTTAGCTATAGGTTACAAACATCCAGATAAGAAGCTCCTCCCGAGAGCTTACAGGTTCAAGTTTGAAGAGTTTGGGAAGTTCTTTTGATGGAATATCTCTTAGCAGCTCTTGGTGCTGCTCTTGCTGGGGCTACCAACGCTGTGGCTGGAGGTGGAACCCTTATAACCTTTCCTCTCCTTGTTTGGCTTGGGGTAGACCCAGTATCCGCCAACATAACCAACACTGTCTCCCTTTGGATAGGTTCTATGACGAGCGCCTTTGGCTTTAGAAGGTATATAAAGGAGGGTAAGGATTATCTAAAAAGGCTTTTGATTCCATCCCTGCTTGGTGGCTTCTTTGGTGCCTACCTGCTTGTAAAAACACCATCTGACCTTTTCAGATCCTTTGTTCCTTTTCTTATCCTCTTTGCCACCTTTGTTTTGGCTCTAAACAATGGGCTTATAAAAGAAGTGAAGTTTCATGGTAGGTACAACCTTTTTGTTTTTGTAGCTCAGTTTTTGACCTCACTTTACGGTGGATACTTTGGAGCTGGGATAGGGATACTGATGCTTGCATCTTTGAGCTTGGCTGGCATAAAGAACATACATGTAGCAAACGGCATAAAGAACCTCCTTGGTATGTCCATAAACGCAATAGCTTCTTTCTACTTTGCCTTTAGTGGTCTCGTTTTTTGGCAATACGCCTCTGTGATGATGATAGGTTTTGCAATAGGTGGCTTCCTGGGAGCAAAAGCATCGCAGAAGTTTGAGAAGAGAAAGGTAAAAGCCTTCATCATAGCTTGGGGGCTTTTTCTCTCCGTGCTTTTCTTCCTGACTTGAAAATACAGAAACAGGAAATAAGGTTATAAGTATGTTAAGGTTGGTTCTACCTTTGGTTTTCATACTCGGTGTTTTTGCAATGGGAGGAAAGGCAATGAAGATAGAGAGCTTGTCTTTTAAAAATGGGGAACTTATACCAAGAAAGTACACTTGTGAAGGTGATGATGTTTCGCCACAGATAAGCTGGTCTGGTTTTCCAGAAAAGACCAAGTCCTTTGTGCTCCTAATGGATGACCCAGATGCACCTGGAAGAACATTCATCCACTGGGTAGTTTACGACATACCCCTAAGCGTAAGCAGCTTAAGGGAAAACTTCCCAAAGATTAGAGAGTCAGAGGGTGTAAAGCAGGGAGTTAATGACTTTGGGAAGATCGGCTATGGCGGACCTTGTCCTCCAAAAGGCCACGGCTATCACAGGTACTATATAAAAGTGTATGCCCTAGATGTGGAAACTCTTGGCCTTCCACCAGGAGCTACAAAAGGTCAGGTAGAGAACCGGATGAAAGGCCATGTGATAGCGCAGGGGTACATAATGGGGATGTACATAAGGGACTAAAAGAGATCATGAGCATGATAAGAAGACCGTGCGAGCGGTAAGGATAGGACTTTTTCAAAACCATAAGATAAAGCTATATCTCTCAATTCTTCGAACTCTTCAGGTCTGTAATGCTTCTGAGTCATGTAATGCGCGGAGGATGGACTCAGGTACTGACCTATGACGAGCGATGAAACTCCAACCTTCCTTAGGTCTTCAAAGGTCCTAAGAACCTCTTCCTTACTTTCACCAAGCCCTAACATGAGGCCTGACTTTATTGGCATGCTTGAATTCTCCGCATAGTACTTTAGTACGTTCATACTTCTTCTGTAATCTCCCTTTGGCCTTACCCTCTTGAAGAGTCTCTCCACAGTTTCTATGTTGTGCGCTATGACGTCAGGTGAAGCAGACAGTACCCTTTCCATAGCCTCCCTTTTTCCTTGAAAGTCTGGTAAGAGGACTTCAACCTTAACCTTTGGAAGCTTTGTCTTTATCGTTTCCACGCATCTTTTAAAATGCAAAGAACCAAAGTCCAAAAGGTCATCCCTATCAACGGACGTTATGACAACGTAATCAAGCCCAAGCTCCTTTACTGCTAAGTAAAGCCTATAAGCCTCAGATGGGTCTGGTTTTGATGGTTTTCCTGTGGAAACATAGCAGTATTTGCAAGCCCTTGTGCATACCTTCCCAAGGATCATAAAAGTGGCCGTACCTTTTGAAAAGCACTCAGATATATTGGGACAGAGAGATTCTTCGCATACTGTGTTAAGTGAGTACTTTTTTATGACTCTCAGAGTTCTGTTTATCACTTCCCCTTGTGGAGCTTTTACCTTTAACCACCTCATTTAAAGATAATTTTAATAATCTCCTTTTTACCCTTTCCCTCTTTGGCGGAGCTAAGTATGGCATGTTCTACTCCAAGCCTCCTCAGCTCTCTGAGAGTTTTGGAGAGGTCCTTTTGAGTTGCTTTGTCAACCTTTGTCAAGACCACTTTAAAAGGAACTCCCAAGAAATTGAGCCATTCTATCATATTGATGTCCAACTCAGTGGGTCCTACAACACTGTCCACGAGCAAAAGCACGCTTTTTATGTTTTCCCTTCTCTTTGCAAAGTACTTTTCCAGCATAGACTTCCATCTTTCTCTTTCAACTTTAGAAACTCTTGCAAAGCCGTACCCTGGAACATCGACGATCCTAACAGACCTGTCAACAAGAAAGATGTTCACATATCTCGTCCTTCCTGGCTCCTTGCTGACCTTTGCTATGTTTCCTCCTACAAGCATGTTTATAAGAGATGATTTTCCAACGTTAGACCTTCCTACAAAGACAACATCCTTTACCTCACTTTCTGGAAAGTCATCCCAAAAGGAACCAAGAAACTCTACCTTCATCCTTTCTTAGCTACTCTTTCAAAAGCCTCTTTTACCTCTCCCACAAGGTACAAAGAACCTATGACCAAAAGGTCATCATCTATACATAAAACATCCTCCGAAGAACACAAGGGTATGGCCTCACTGAATCCCAAAATCTTTGCATGCCTTATAAGCTCTTGCATATCCTCACCTCTGTGATGTTTTATCTGCACAAGGTATATGCGGTCAGACAGCTCCCTCAAAAAGGGCATGCTTTCTTTCCACTCTTTCTCTTTTAGACCGGTAAAAACAGGAGTTATGCTCCCTATGTGCTTTTTGACCTCTCTCACAACCTTTTTTATACCATCCGTGTTGTGTGCTCCGTCGAGTATCAAGAGTGGCTTTTCTCTCAGAACTTCCATCCTTCCCTCCCAACGGGCTTTTGAGAGAGCAAGCTTTGTTCTATCAAGGTCAAGCTTTACGAGCTTACTTGCTGCTGTCAAAGCTAGACTCGCATTTTCTATTTGCCACTTACCCCAAAGTCCAAGAGGAGCCTTTTCTAAGATAATTTCCTTATACTCGTACCTTTCGATCACTGTCAGACTTCTTTCAACACTTCCGTAAGCAAAAAAATCAAGACCTGCCACTATTAGGTCTTCTTCTCTGCAGAGTTCTAAGGCTTTAGTGTAGAGAGGAAACTTCATGCTGCCAAGTATAAGAGGCTTCCCTTCTCTGTATATACCGAGTTTCTCCACAGCCCTATTTTCCACATCCTTCCCAAGCCATCTGGTGTGATCCCTTTCCACGTTGGTTATTGCACACAGAGATGGGGTGCATGCCCTTGTAGCATCCCATTTTCCACCCATTCCAACCTCAAAGACTGCCAAGTCTACACCTTCATCCTTGAAGTACTGAAGAGCTATAAGAGTACATGCCTCAAAGTATGTGAGCTCAAATTTTTCAAAAACCTTCCTGAGGTACTCAACATAAAAGCCAAGTCTTTCCTGGCTTATTTTATCGCCGTTTATCCGCCACCTTTCCCCTTCTTCAACAAGGTGAGGAGATACAAACCATCCTGTTTTATATCCGTGCTCTCTGAGAAGTCTCTCTAAAAAGGCACAGGTTGAACCCTTTCCGTTTGTCCCTCCAACTTGTACAGAACGATAGGGCAATTCCTTCAGGCCTAAGTGCTTTACTGCCTTTTCGATTCTTTCTAAAGTGGGAACTATATGATGGTCTCTCCCTCTGTAGAGGTCATAGAGAAGCATAAAAAAATTATAAGCCCCCAAAAGGGGCTCTCTGGGTCAGCTCAAGAGTCTTACGTTCTTTGCTCTTGGTCCCTTGGTATCTTCCTCTATTTCGAACTCTACCTTCTGACCCTGCTCCAAGGTTTTAAAACCTCTTTGCTGAATGGCGGAGAAATGCACAAACACATCCCCCTGATTGTCATCGCGGGTTATGAAACCATAACCCTTCTCCTTGCTGAACCACTTTACAGTACCTTTGAGTGCCATGGAACTAAAAACCTCCTTAAACTAAATTGTGGAGCAAAAACTCCTTCAAAAATAATAAGCTAAGCCCTTGCTTTTGTCAAGGGGAAGATTATAATAAAAAAAAGGAGGTAAAGTAGAATGCATTTTCCTCTGCCTTGGCAGTTAATACTGATACTTCTTATAGTGTTTGTTGTATTCGGTGCAAGTAGGTTGCCAGAGCTTGGAAAGGGATTTGGAGAAGGGATAAGGAACTTCAAGAAGGCCCTGTCTGGTGAAAGTGGAAAGGAAGAGAAGGAAGAGACAAAAGGAGGATAAGCATGTTTCATGCTCCAAGTTTACCGGAGATCTTAATAATACTACTCATCGTTTTCCTTCTTTTTGGTGCTTCGAGATTGCCCGAGGCTGGTAAAGCTTTGGGAGAAGGGATAAGGAACTTCAAGAAGGCCCTGTCTGGTGAGATAGAAGAAGAGAAGAAGGCCAAGGAGGTAAAAGCTGAGGAAGTTCAGAAGGAAGAGAAGAAAGCTTAATCTTTTTTTCCTGCTTGCATAACCTTATTCAGTATTCCATTTACGAACTTTGCAGGGCCTTTTCCAGCATACTTTATGGCAAGCTTTACATAATCTAAAGTTACAGCTCTTACCTTTTTAACACCTATGAAAAGGAACTCAGCAGTGGCTACCCTTAGTATGTTTCTTTCTATGTAGCCCATTCTGTCTATGCTCCAATTTTCGCTCATCTCAGATATTATACTGTCCACTTCCTTGGAGTTTTTCATGTACGTTCTCACAAGCTTCCTTATGTACCTTCTGTGCTCACTATCCTTTATCCCGCTTGATGCTATATAGTCTTCCATAAGGTTCTCAATGTCCTCGTTCTTTATGTCCCATTGATAAAGGATTAAAAAGGCATCCTTCCTAGCTTTGACCTTGTATATCATCCAAAGCTTTTGAGCAAGTTCACCATCTCTATAGCAGAAAGGGCAGCCTCCCATCCTTTGTTTCCTTGTTTTGTACCAGCTCTCTCTATAGCCTGCTCAAGGCTATCGGCTGTAATTATTCCAAAGGCTATGGGCTTGTTTGTCTCTAAGCTTATGAGGGCAAGGCTTTTTGATACTTCGCTTGCTATGTACTCAAAGTGGGGGGTTTGTCCCCTTATGAGAACTCCCAAAGGTATCACAGCATCTATGTCCCGCCTTGATGCAACTTTTTTTACAGCAAGGGGTATCTCCCACGACCCTGGAACCCTAACCAAGTGAATGTTATCCTCAGAGCCACCATGCCTTAGTATACAATCTATGGAACCTTCTATAAGCCTGTCTACCAATAGATGATTGAACCTTGAGGCAACTATACAAAAGCTCGTACCCTCAGCTTTGAGAAGGCCTTCATACTTCTTCATTGCCAAACCTCCAGTTGTCTATGAGCCTTGTGTTGCCAATCCAAACAGCTGCCAGTACCCTATCACCCGGCATTACTTCACCATCCCTTATGTTTAGATTATCGTCAACTATCTCAACGTAGTCTATTCTGCTAACGTGTGGGTGTTTACTTATGTATTCTAAAATGGATTCCTTTAAGAGCCTTGCCTGATTGTTGCCGGATTTTAAAAGACCCTCTGCTACCAAAAAAGACTTGTACAGAGAAAGGGCAGACTGTCTTTCATAATCCTTAAGATAAACGTTTCTTGAACTCAAAGCCAATCCATCCTCATCCCTTACAGTTGACACCGGTACTATCTCAATATCGTAGGATAGGTCTCTCACAAGCCTTTGAACTAGCTTCAGTTGCTGGAAGTCTTTCTCTCCAAAGTAAGCTCTGTCTGGTTCTACAATGTTGAACAGCTTTAAGACTACAAGGGCTACACCGCTAAAGTGACCAGGTCTGAAGACTCCTTCTATAACATCGCTTATACCCGGGACATGAATCTCTACTTTGGGTTCTTCTGGATAAATTTCTTCATCGGTTGGTGCAAAGACTACGTCAACGCCTGCCTCTTCGCATGATGATAGATCCCTGTCTAAGTCTCTTGGATATCTTTCATAATCCTCACCTGCCCCAAACTGAAAGGGATTTACATATATACTCACTATTGTTATATCGTTCTGGACCTTTGACCTTTTTATAAGCTCCATGTGTCCTGCATGAAGATAACCCATAGTTGGAACTAAGCCTATGCTCTTGTTGTTTTCTTTCTTTACACCTTTTATGTAATTCTTAAGGTCTCTTACCTTTCTGAACAATGTTGGCATCTTCTCTCCTTTGGAAGTAGTAAATTATAACATATGCCCTTAAAAAGTAAAGCGCTGGTAGTAAGGAGATTGGTTGTGGGTGATGAAGACCTGCTCGTAAAGGTGTACGGATGGAGTGGCATGATGAACCTTTACGTAAAGGATGGAGCTCTCCCAAAAAGCAGCTATGCAAGCGTTTTTGAACCCTTTAACCTTTTAGGTCTGATATACAGACAGTCTGGTGATGTTATACTCCCATTGGATGTGGAAAAGGTATACTACATGTCCTATCTGGCTTCTAGCGATTACAGAAGATTCTTATGGATGTCCTCAGTTTTGGTTTTTTTTGAGAAATGGATAAGTTACTACGACCCTCACATCTTTAACTTACTCATAAGTTATCTGTCCATGGACGTCAAGAATGTACACCCTTCCCTTATCAGGTTTAAGATAGACTTGCTCAAGACTGCTGGGCTATACAGGGATGAAATTTTTGAGGAGAGCATAAGACCATTGGTTAGAAAACTATCAGAGAGTACTCTAATACACTTGGAAAGGCTGAGGATAGACAAACAGACAGCTGAGAAGATAGATAGAACTATAGATTCTCACCTGGAAAGGTCATTGGGCTTATAGAGCTCAACTATCCTCTCTATGATCTTACTGGTGGATACGTCAAAGAAGAAGTCTAAAAGCTTTACCTCTCCACCGTAAGAAAGTACAAGATCAGCTCCAACTATGTTTTCTAAAGTCCAATCCCCTCCCTTTACAAGAACATGGGGTCTTATGCTCCTTATGAGATTGGCGGGCGTGTCCTCTTCAAAGATAACAACGTAATCGACAGGTTTTAAGCTATCAAGAAGGTAAGCCCTCATGTGCTCGGGAATGATAGGCCTTTTTTCCCCTTTTATCCTTCTTATGGAGCTGTCAGAGTTTACGCCTACAACCAGAATATCCCCCAACTCTTTGGCTCTCTGTAAGTAATAAGCGTGCCCAGCGTGGAGTATATCAAAACAACCGTTTGTAAAAACTATCCTTTTACCTTCTCTCCTTACAGTCTCAAGATTTTTAAGAAGTTCATCAAGTTCAAGAATCATAGCCTCTTAGCAGTATGGCAGATGAGTATACTCTTTCGTACTCCCTTGAGCTCTTTTCCCAGGAAAAGTCCTTGGACATACATCTTTTTATAATCTTAGACCAAACCTTTTCATCGTTGCACCTTTCCATGTTGTAAAGAACTGCAGCCCTTAGCATAGCATGGAGCAACTCCTTTGAGTTGTAATCTTTAAAGACAAAACCGTTCCCTTCATCTGGGTCTTCCATATAGTCTATCACAGAATCCTTTAACCCTCCTACTTTCCTTACTACAGGAACTGTACCGTACCTCATGGCTATCATCTGGGATATACCGCACGGTTCAAAAAGAGATGGCATCAAGAATATATCGCTACCAGCGTATATAAGATGAGCCAGCTGTTCGTTGTACTCTATTCTAACCCTTACACTCTCTGGATACTTCTTCATAAACCCAATGAGCATATCTTGGTATCTGTCTTCACCAGACCCAAGGAAAACAAACTCAAACCCTTCTTTTACAGCCTCGTCTATTATCCCCCCTATGAGGTCAAAGCCTTTTTGAGATGTTAGCCTTGCAACCATTCCAACAAGAAGCTTTTCTCCATCCTTGCTAAAGCCAAAGACCTCCCTCAGATGAGCCTTGTTCTGTCCTTTTCTCTTCTTGAAGTTTTTAATGAAGTAATGAGCTCTTATGTAAGGGTCTGTCTCTGGGTTCCACACATCGTAATCTATGCCGTTGAGTATACCAAAAAAGTACTTTTTCTCCCTTATGACTCCCTCAAGGCCGTATGCATCCTCCTTTAGCTCCTCAGCGTGCGATGGGCTTACTGTAGTGAGAACATCGCAGAAAATGATACCAGCCTTCAGAAAGTTTATCTTACCGTAGAATTCAATGCCACGAAAGGGATGAAAGACATCCCATGGAAGGTTAAGGTCTGGTAAAAACCTGCTGTCAAATATGCCTTGATGCATAGCGTTGTGAATGGTTAGCACCACGGGCACCCTATCTATCTCCTGGTAGTAAAGGTTTTTGTACAGGGGTAGGAGGGATGCATGCCAATCGTGTACGTGTATAACATCAGGGTTCAGGGGTAGTTCCCTTATGACCTCTAACCCAGAGAGAGCGAGAAAACCAAATCTAAGAGCATTATCCTCGTACTCTCCACTTGGCAAGGCGTACGGATAGTCCCTGTTGTAATAAGGAGGATAGTCAACGAAGAGATAACGAACTCCATCTTTGAGGTCTTCGTAAAGGTCGAAGCTTCTCCACGCATGGTCTATGTATACCTTCATATTCTCCCTTACCCTTTTAAGACCAACCTTTATCCTTTTGTACTTTGGCATGATGACGCTCACACTGTAACCTATTTTTACCAAAGCCTTTGATAAAGAATGGACAACATCTCCCAGCCCTCCCGTTTTGAGGTATGGGGCGCTTTCTGAGCATACCATAAGTACTTTCATCATACCCCCAATTTTTGGCTAAAATTATAGCATGGAGGAGCTCTTACTGGGCTACATAAAGGAAGATTTGGGGATGGGAGATATAACTACAGATGGGGTCTTCAGGGGTGAGAGAGTAAGGGCGAGGATAAGGGCAAAGGAGGATGGAGTGCTTTCTGGCGTACCTTTTGCCATAAAAGTCTTTGAACTTTTAGGTGGTTTGGATGTTGTCTTTGCCAAGAATGAGGGAGAGAAGTTTAGAGAGGGAGAGGACATTTTAGTTCTGAAAGGTCAGGCTGATATAATACTAAAAGGGGAAAGGTTGGCTCTCAACATACTACAGAGGCTGAGCGGTATATCTACATTAACCAACAGGGTAGTCAGTAAGCTTGAAAAAACAAAGATAAAACTTTTGGATACAAGAAAGACAACGCCGGGCTTTAGGTTCTTTGAAAAGTATGCCGTTAGAGTTGGTGGTGGGTCTAATCATCGCTTTGCCCTTTATGATATGGTTCTCATAAAGGACAACCATAAAAAAGTGGCTGGCAGTATAAGAGAAGCTGTCAGGAGAGTAAGAGATAGGGTCAGTCCGGTTTACAAGATAGAGGTTGAAGTGGAAAACCTTTCGGAGGTGGAAGAGGCTCTGCAGTGCGGCGTCGACATCCTTATGCTCGATAACTTTAACCCACAGATGGTAAAAGAAGCTGTAAGCTTAGTCAAAGGGGCTACTCAGATAGAGGTGTCTGGAAACATAAACTTGGAAAACATACTCGACTATGCCATAGAAGGCGTGGATTATATATCCTGCGGTTTTATAACTCACTCGGCGCGCTGGATAGACATGAGTTTGAGCGTTGAGCTTTGGCTTTCCAGTGAGTGGTCATCCTCAGAAGTTTATGGAGAGTATCCTTGAGGTCCTTTCTGTGAACCACCATATCTATCATGCCTTTCTCCAGGAGAAACTCAGACCTTTGAAAACTCTCTGGCAGTTGCTGCTTTATTGTCTGCTCTATAACGCGTGGACCCGCAAAGCCTATCAGGGACCTTGGTTCTGCTATTATTATGTCTCCCAAGAAGGCGAAGCTGGCGGACACACCTCCCATTGTAGGGTCTGCAAGTACTGTTATGTAGGGTACTCCTTTTCTTTTTAGAAAACCAACGCCTAAGGCAGTTTTTGCCATCTGCATGAGAGAAAGCGTACCCTCTTGCATCCTTGCTCCACCTGAAGTTATTACAGATATCAAAGGTAATTCTTTAGAAGAAGCCAATTGACAGGCTCTGTAAAACCTCTCTCCCACTACAGACCCCATGCTTCCACCGATAAAACCAAAGTCCATGACAGTTAGCACCACTTGTGTATCCTTTAACTTCCCACTCACAACTAAAAGAGCCTCGCTTATTCCCGTATCCTCCTGAGCTTGCTTTAGCCTTTCTTTGTAGGGCTTTGTGTCCTTGAAGTTAAGTGGGTCTTGTGGAAGAATGTTTTCAAAGAAAACCTCAACGTTATCATCCAAAAGAGATTCAACTCGGTCTTTGGCGCTCATAGGAAAGTGGTAGTTGCATCTTATGCATACCCTAAGGTTGGAGGAAAGTTCTGGTATGTAGAGTATGGTTTTACACTCGGGGCATTTGGTCCAAAGGTTCTCTTCCTTTTTCTTCTTCTTTTTGAAAAACCTGTCAAGTATTCCCATCAGTTTACCTCCACAGTGATGGTCGAAAAGTCCCCTCTTCTTTCCACTATTATCCTTTGGTCGAACTTTTCAGCAAGGTCTTCAAGATGGCTTATTATACCAACCATTCTTCCAGCGTTTAACTTTATGAACTCAAAGAAATCTCCCAAGGATTCCCTAGTTTCTCTGTCCAATGACCCAAAACCTTCATCTATGAATATACTCTCAAGCGGTGCATTGTGGGAGACTATATCACTTACTCCAAAGGCTAAAGAAAGGCTTGCAAGAAAAGTCTCACCACCGCTTAAGGTGTACACGCTCCTCTCGTGCCCAGTAGTTCTTTCCAAGACGTATAGATCACCATCGGAGAATTTAAACTCGTAGGTACCTGAGCTGAATTTAAGCAGATAGTGACTGGCTCTTTCTACTATGATGCGGAGCATGTGCTGGCTTACAAACTCAGGAAATTTATCGCTCTCCATGTCTTTCTTTATTATCTCGTACACGCGCAGACCCTTTTTAATGGATTCAATGTCCTTCTCAAGCTCTCTCCTCCTTTCCAGTTTCTTTTCTGCATCTTCCTGCTCTTTGCGTAAAGCGCCTATGCTCTGGTTTAAATTCTGAAGTTCCATGTTTACATCTTCTAACTCTTTCCTTATAATGTTTGCTTCTAACTCCTTTGGATAGCCTCTTATCTCTTCCTGAAGCCTTTCTACCTCTTCTTCAAGGTTTCTTCTTCTAATTTCATGATCCTTTAGCTCCTCTTCCAACATGCTTATCTCTTCCTGTGGAAGGTAGAATTCTTTTAATTTGTTTATGTCTCCAAACCTTTTAAAGGCTGGATAAAGCTTTAATGAAACCTCATCCCTTTCTTTTTTCAACCTTTTTTCTCGCTCCATGAGTTGCAGGAGAGTTGCAGTTAGACCCTCTATGTTTCTTTCCAATTCCCCTTTATAATCTCTAAGCTTATTATAATTCTCTCTTATCTCCTTTATCTTCTTATCTATCTCTCTCTTTTCATTGGATACATAAAGGCTGTCCAAATCTGGGTGTGTTATTTCCTTACCAAAAACTGCGGAAGCTCTACTTTTTATTTCATCATAACGCCTTCCAAGTTCACAGATTGCTTCTTCTAAGTTCTTTAGGGCAGATTCTACTCTTACAAGTTCCTTCTCTTTTCCTGACTTTTCACTCTCTAATTTCCTGTATAGCTCTTCTGCTCTATCCTTTTTTCTTTCCAATTCCTTTCTTCTTTCGTACTTCTCCTTTAGCTCTTTAAAGTGCATTTCAAAACTGCTGGGGTCTCCTACTCTATCTAAGATCTCCCTCCTTAGGCTTGAAAGTTCTCCTATCCTTCCTTTTTTCATACCTATCCTTTTGTTTAAGTCTCCTTCTTTTTTCCTTAGACCCTCTAAACGCATCTTCAATCCTTCCAAATCTATCTCTAAAGGCTCTGTTTTGATCTCCTCCTTTACTTTACTGCCACAAACAGGGCATGGACTACCTACTGATAGCTTTGACCTGACCTCATGTATGTAAGCTTCAAACAGTTTATCCTCAGTTTTATGTATATCTTGATGGATTTCCTTCAATTCTTTCTCTTCTTCTTCGCATTGCTTCTTTAGTTTTTCAAGTTCTTCTTCTTTTTTTGAAAGGTCGTCCACTTGCTTCTTTAATTCTTCTGCCTTTGCATAATCTTCCTTAACTTTTTCTAACCTTTCAAGTTCCTCTTCCATTTCCTTTATGGATTCTTTCCCTTTTTTCAACCTTTCCTCTAACTCCTCTATCTCCCTTTGAATCTTCCCCCTTTCATTGAGTATGTCATCTCTTTCCTTCTTCTTCTTAGTTATCTCCTCTTTTATCCTCAAAAGCTCCTTCAGGTCACCCTCCAACTTTTCAAGCAATGTGGTCCTTCTTGTTAGGTCATCTATACCCATGTACTGCTGCTCTACTTTTAAAAACTCCTCCTTAATGTTTTCCAGTTCGTCCGTATACCTTCTGAGCTGAAGCTCATACCTCCTTCTATCTTCCTTAACCTCTTTCAAATTTTCTTCATTCTTATCGTACTGTTCAAGATAGGGTATGTATTGGGATACCTCTTTTGCCAACCTGAGCTTATTCTCCTTTCTCTTGACCTCCTCTTCCCCTTGAACTAAGCTCTCAAGCTCCTTCTTTTTTTCTTCCATGCTCTTAACCTTTCTCTCCTTCTCATTGGCCTTTTCCAACTCTTTCTCAAGGTTTCTTTTCTTTTCCTCCAATTCTTTATGCCTTTCCTCTATACTCATAAGCTTTTTTTTAAACTCGTTGACTTTTTCTTCAGTTATGTCCTTCGTTAGGTTGTACTCTGCATCAAGTTTTTTCTCCTCTTCTTTAAAAGAGTTTACCTGCCTGCTTACTATTTCGTTTATTCTCTTGAATATCTCATCGTAACCTAAGATCCTGTTGAGCACTTCCCTTCTTTCCCTTGGCTCTTCTGGTTTTAGGAGCTTATCAAACTGCCCCTGAGGGAGTACAAGCACTTTTGTGAACGTATCGTAATCCATACCTATGAGCTTTGATATGTGTTCGTTAACTTCTCTAGCTCTTAAGTTTAATAGCTTAGAACCTTCATAAAATCTAACCTCTGACTTCCCAGACACCTCATACTTTCTATCAACGGCGTACCTTTTGCTCTTCACAGAAAACTCAAGGTAGACCCTCATACTCCTTTGCCCCTTTGAGAGCAACTGTTCATGGATACCTACCCTCCTGTTATGTCTTGGAACTTTTCCATAAAGGGCATAACATATAGCGTCTATCAGGCTTGTCTTTCCTGAACCTGTTCTCCCTTGTATAATAAAAAAGTTAAGGTCAGAAAAATCTATCTCCAGCTCCCTCTTATAAACTGTAAAATTCTTTAGTCTAAGGAGTATGGGTCTCATGTTCTGCCTCCCTGAAGACTTTTAAAAACCCTTTCTTTATATCATCTGGAATGTCAGAGGCATGAGCGTTTTTGTAATAAGTTTGGTAGAGTTCAATGAGGTCAATCTTTTCTTTATCTAAAGCCTCTTGGTCTGTTTTATGGCCAACGAATTGAACCTCAAACCTCACAAGCCTATCTCCCAAAGTCTTTTCCAACTCGCTCCTTTTGATGTTTAGGCTTGTGTCCTTTATGTCCATGTCCAGTATAACCTTAAAAAGGCCGCTCATTTTTTCTACCTCTTTGAGCTTTTCGTAAAAGTTATCCTTCTCCTCTATGCGTATCTCATGAAGCTGCCTTTTCAAGCTAAGCTTTATGGGTTTTATCTTTACATCATCCCCTAGAATTACAAGGTTTACATACTTATCCATCCCCTTTTCTGAAAAATCTATCTGGTAGAGGCTTCCAGAGTAGTAAACTTTTGTGCTTGCTTTCTCAACCCTTTGATGCTTGTGTATGTGCCCCAATGCTACATAGTCAAAGGTGTTTGGTATATGCTCCGGTTTGATGGCATAGAACTCTCCAATGGTTGATTGCTTTTCGCTGCCAGAAACCCTTGCGCTTTCTACCATTATGTGAGACAGCAGTATGTTGTACTTTGAGCTTTCCATGTCCATTGAGAGCCTTTCCAAGTATCTGGAAACTTTTTCTGTATAACTCCTGTAAACCTCTTCACTTAAATGGGTGAGCAATCTTTCGCTTGGATAGGGGAGGCAAGCCACAGTTAATTCATCAACCTTAAGTACACAATCTTTTGGGTTTTTACAAGGTCTGTCGTAAACATGTATGTTGCTCAACCTTTTTAGATTTCTGTAAGACTTTATAAGATCGTAGCTATCATGATTCCCAGATATGAGGACTATGTGGTCAACAACTTGAGTAGCCTTCGTCAAAAACTCAAGTATCAAGTTATAAGATTCAGAATCTGGATATGGCTTATCGTATATATCACCAGCCAAAAGAAGCATTTGGACATTTTCATCCTTACATATATGGAGAACCTGGTCAAGGGCATACTGAAGGTCCTCGTTTCTTGATAACCTTCCCAAGTTTTTCCCCGCATGAAGGTCCGATATATGTAAGACCCTCATCTAAAAGTCCTCCTTTCTATTATGCTGCTCAGCTGGTCAATTATCGGATTCATCGGCTCCTTCTCTTTTAATTCGTTCAATCTTTCTTTTATTCCTTCTAACACATGGGATATTGCATCTTCTGGGTTGTCAACCGGGGAAAGAAGCTTTATATCCGTTTCCCTTAACGTACCGTAATGTACCATCTTTCCCTTCATAAAATCGATGAGATGATTCCAATAGTCACTTCCATATAGAATTATGGGGAAACTATGGCTTTTACCAGTCTGTATAAGGGTTAAAGCTTCAAAAAGCTCGTCAAAAGTGCCAAACCCACCGGGAAATATAACGTAAGCGTAGGAATATTTCAAAAGCATAACCTTCCTAACGAAAAAGTAGTCAAAGTAAAGAGCTTTTGTCTGATACACGTTATGGGTTTCCTCTCCTGGAGTCTTTATGTTAAGACCTACGGAGAGAGCGCCAGCATCGTGAGCACCCCTGTTGGCAGCTTCCATAATACCTGGGCCGCCACCGGTTATAATACAAAAACCCATCTGACCTAGCAGGTAGGCTGTCTTGTAAGCAGATTCGTAAAAGATATTGTCTTCTTTTAACCTTGAACTTCCAAAAAAGGTTATTGCAGGACCTAAGTTGGCAAGCTCATCAAAACCATTGACAAACTCACTCATTATTTTAAAAACTCTCCAAGTATCCCCTTGCTTTATCTTAAGCTCTTCTATAAGTCTCAGGTCTTTACTGTTCATTGAGGTCTTTTACCATACCCTCCAGCTTGAGAAGGTCACCTTCTTTTGGCGCATTTATGTTGTGGGAGCCCTTTATAACCACTTTGGCTCGCTTTTTTTTCAATATTTTCTTAGTGTGCTTTACCACATGGGTTTTTTTAGCTCTCTGTTTAGCATGAGAAAGTTCAAAGGCTGGTTGCAAAAAGAAAAAGCCCAGCACTGCAAAAAACGATAAACTGAGTATTTTCCTCATAGTTCACCTCCTTTATCCCACCGGGACAAGTAAACTATAAACCAAATTTTTAATGTCTGTCAAGAAAAGCCAGGTTATAATAAACTTACTGTATGAAAGCCGTATACAAAAGGAGAGTTCAGTTTTACGAGACGGACGCTCAGGGGGTAGTTCATCATTCTAACTACTTTAGATACTTTGAAGAGGCGAGGGGGGAGCTTTTGCGCACTTTGGGGTATCCCTATTCAAAGTTGAGGGAAGAGGGTTATGATGTGATACTTTTAGAAGCAAGATGCCAATTTAAAAAGCCCATTTATTATGATGAGGTGGTTAATATAGAGACTAAACTTATGCATATGGATAGGTTTACCTTTTCCTTTGAGTACCTTCTTCTGGTAGATGGTCAAATCAGGGCCATAGGCTCTACAAGGCACTGTGTTATAAACAAAAGAAGAGTAGTGTCAGTTCCACAGGGGGTGAGAGAACTCTTTACTAAAATTGGCTTATAATTAGACCTATGAAGGTTCTCGTTCATATATGCTGTGCTCCTGACTCTCTTTACTTCCTTAAAAGATTGAGGGAAGACTATCCGGAGTTTGAGATCGTAGGTTTTTTCTACGACCCCAACATACATCCTTATGAGGAGTACAAGCTCAGGCTTATAGAGACTAAAAGAACATGCCAAGCTCTTGGTATAGAACTCTACGAAGGAAAGTATGACGTAGAAGGTTGGATGTTAGCTGTCAAAGGATACGAGGATGAGCCAGAGAGGGGCAAAAGGTGCAAGATATGCTTTGACTACAGGCTGGAGGAGGCTGCCAACTTTGCTAAAAAGATAGGGGCTACGCATTTGACTACCACTTTGCTTATGAGTCCAAAGAAAGACTGGTCTGCTTTAAAAGAAGCTGGAGAGAAAGTAGCAGGAGAGAAGGGTTTAGAGTTTTTGTCTCTGGATTACAGGAAAGGGAACGGAACTCAGGAGATGTTCAAACTCTCTAAGGAGTTTGAGCTTTACCATCAGGATTACTGTGGGTGCGTTTATGGTCTTTTTAAGCAGAAGAAGGGTCAGGCCATTTGGGACCTTATTTCCTTCGAGGGAAGGAGGCCAGGTAGTAAAGAAGAGGCATGCTTTATAAAGGCTGTTAGGCTTTATGCCGAAGAGAGGGGAATATGGTGTACCGAGTGGGAGTTTAGCTTCCTAAACTGGAGGGTTCTTCATGGAAAGTTGGAAGTGAACGATAAGGTTCTGCCCTCTTTTGTGGTTCCCTTCTCCTCCTCAATAAGAGGAGTTCTGAAGGCCCATGTGGATGAAGTCAAGGGAGATGTTATCTTTTACAAAAAAGGTGGCTTGAAAATTATACTCATGAAGGAGTTCAAAGACAGGGCTGTAAACAGTGTAAGCAATATAACAGACCCAACCTTTAGAGTACCAGAAAGCTTTAAAGAAGAGCTTCTCAAAAGCAGGATAAAGGCAACGCTTCAGACAGAGTTCTACGTAGACACGTCAAGGGTTCTTCTCGTTGGAAGCTTAAACGCACAGAGCCTTCTTGGTGTTCCTGCTGATACCCTTCAAGATGGAAGTGGTGTAAGCTATAATGCTGTAACATCCTTCATAGATAAGAAGTTGCAGAAAATAGTACGTTCAGAGGTTGCTCTTGTTCTTTTGGGAGCGGAATCCTTAGGAAGGGTTGGTAGCAACTACTTTAAAGAGAGGACTGGAAGAAGGTTAAAGAACTTGGCATGCCAAGTAAATTATGATTGACTGTAGTCAAACCTTTTTGCTTCAAGCCAGATCTTTTCCATTTCGCTAAGGCTCATCTCTTTTAGGCTCTTTCCCATTTCCCTTGCTTTTTCTTCCAGATACCTGAACCTTCTCTCGAACCTATCGTTTGCTTGTTGGAGAACCTCCTCAGCATCCATGTTTAAAAACCTTGAGAGTTCAACGATGGCTGTGAGCAAGTCACCAAGTTCATGCTTTATCTCCTTTTCATTACCCTTCTGTATAGCTTCTAAAAGCTCATCCATCTCCTCTTTCACTTTTTCTAAAACCTGTTCTATGTTCTCAAAATCAAAGCCGACCAAGGAGGCTCTGTCTTGGAGCCTTTGTGACCTTGCAAGGGCTGGCATATCCTTTGGGACACCATCCAGTACACTCATTGGCTATCTCCTTAAAAGGACCTTCAAAAGTATGGGTGCCATAAGAGTTGTCGTGCCAACTACAAAAACAACAACGGCGTAGAGAGTATCATCGTATATCTTGGCTTGCCTTCCAAGCTCTGCAAATATAAGGCCAACTTCACCGCGTGGAAGCATGGAAAAACCTATCATAACCTTTTCTTTTACAGTACCTTTTACAAAGAATCCAGCGATCACCTTACCGGCCGTTGCCACAAAGAGTGTCAAAGAAGAAAGAAGCCAGAATTTTAAAGATGTGAAGTCTATGGCTTTAAGGTTCAGCTCAAGGCCTATGTAAACGAAGAAGATGGGAGTAAGCACCCATACAAGGGGCATTATTGTATTCTCCACCCTTTGAGCCATTCTTTCATCCGTTTTTAGGAAGACTGCAAAGGGGATGGCAAACCTCCTTGAGAGGGCAAGCCCAGCGGTAAAGGCTCCAAGTATCTCGGGAGAACCAAACTCATGAGCTAGAAAGGCAAAGAGGAAAATGAGGGCTAAAACGGTCGGTGGTATAAAATCCTCCGTCCTAAGGGCTTTTGAAAGTGTCTGTATAAGCCTACCCATAACCTGAGCCAGTATGGGGGAGATTATAAAGAAGGTAGCTACGTAAAGCATCAGCATGAGCAGGGCGTTGATATGAACAGTTCCTTCCTTTGAAAATTCAAATAGGGCTGTAAGGACAATAACACCAAATATATCGTCCAGAACTGCAGCTCCCAAAACTATCTGAGCAAACCTCTCCTTTAGCCTTCCGAGGTCCTCAAGGACTCTCACAGTTATACCGATGCTTGTGGCCGTCAATGTTCCACCTACAAAGAGAGATACAACAAAGGAAAGGTTCAAGATATAGTAGCTTGCTAATGCTCCCAAAAGCATGGGCAAAAAGGCTCCAGCAGAAGCCACTAAGAAGGCAGATGCACCCACCTTTCTAAGCTGATGTATGTCTGCCTCCAAGCCAACCTGAAAAAGCAAAAGTATGATACCTATCTCTGCGAGAAGTCTTATAACTTCGCTTGCCTCTATTATCCCAAGGGCGCTTTTTCCAAGGAGGATACCTACTAGTATTTCACCGAGCACTGGAGGAAGTCCAAACCTTCCAAGAGAATCTCCTATCAGCCTGGCAAGGAATATTATTATTGCTAAGTGGAGGAAAATAAGGTGGAGATCCATACAGTCTTATTATATGCCAGTGGAGCCAAAGCCACCATCAGACCTCTCTGTAGAGCTTAGCTCTTTTGCCTCTTCCAGCTGAACTTTTATCACTGGGCATATAACCATCTGGGCTATCCTATCCCCCCTCCTTATGACAAACATTTCTTGCCCAAGGTTTATAAGTATGACCTTTATCTCACCCCTGTAGTCTGCGTCTATGGTTCCTGGAGAGTTCAAAACAGTTATACCATGTTTTAGAGCTAAACCGCTCCTTGGCCTTATTTGGGCTTCAAAACCTTCTGGGAGCTCTATAACAATACCCGTTGGTACAAGGACCCTTTCCATGGGCTTTATGAGAATATCCCCATCCGCTGCAGAAAAAAGGTCTATGCCAGAGGATAGGTCAGTGGCATAAGATGGCAATGGAAGGTCTTTGGCATGGTCAAGCCGTTTTATGAATACTTTCATATCTGCCTCCAAAGCCGGCGGTGGGACTTGAACCCACGCCCTAGGCATTACGAGTGCCTCGCTCTACCGCTGAGCTACGCCGGCTATCCAAACCCACGTTTGTCAGTTTTGCCCTCCCTTGCTCGTCTACTTCTACCACCTTCACCTTTATGTTATCACCAACACTGAAGACAGACCTAACATCCTTTATATATCCCTCCATCTTGCTCACATGCAGAAGCCCGATCCTTCCTGGCAATATTTCTACAAACACGCCATAGGGCTCCACCCTTGTTATCTTTCCTTCGTAAACTTTGCCCACCTCAACCTCTCTTATCAGATTATCTATGATCTCCTTTGCGGCCTCTATGGATGCTTTGGATGATGCAGTGAGAGAAACCTTCCCCCCTTCTAAAACCCAAACAGTAGTCCCCGTCTTCTCCTTTATATCTTTAACCGTTTTACCCCCTGGGCCTATTATGAGCATAGATTTTTCTTCCGGTACTGTTATTATTTCAACCCTTGGTGCATGGGGAGAAAGCTCCTCCCTCCTTTCAGGCATAGCTTCGTACATCTTATCCAGTATGTAAAGCCTACCAGCATTAGCTTGCAGGAGTGCCTCTTTCATAACCTCTTTTTTCAACCCCTTTATCTTTATATCCATCTGCACGCTTGTTATGCCATCCCTTGTCCCCGCAACCTTGAAGTCCATATCACCGAGCTGATCCTCATCTCCAAGTATGTCTGAAAGGATGACGTACTTTTCTCCTTCCACTATCAGCCCCATGGCTATACCAGCCACGTGTTTTCTTATAGGAACTCCTGCGTCAAAAAGCGCTAAAGAACTTGCACAAACAGTAGCCATGGATGTAGAACCGTTGGATTCCAAAATGTTGGATACAATCCTTATTATATAAGGGAACTCATCCTCCGATGGCAAAAGTGGTTCTACGGCTCTCTCTGCCAAAGCACCGTGCCCTATTTCCCTTCTCCTTGGTGGACCCCATGGTTTTGCCTCGCCCGTAGAAAAAGGTGGGAAGTTGTAATGGAGCATGAACCTTTTGAAAACTTCACCTTCGTAGATGCTTTCCACAAGCTGTGCTTCCTGCGGTGCTCCCAAGGTAACTGTTGCAAAGGCTTGAGTTTGTCCTCTTGTGAATATGGCACTTCCATGCGGTCTTTCAAAGGGTCTTATCTGTATACTTATAGGCCTTATCTCATCTGGCTTCCTTCCGTCTATTCTCCTTCCCTCCTCCAGTATCATACTTCTCATCAGCTTGCTTGTTAGCTTTTTGTAATGGTAGGATACGTTAAATCTCATCTCATCGGGTATCTGATAGGCTTGCATGAACTCTTCAAGAATTTTTGATACCCTTTCCTTTCTCTCTCTCTTGCCCTTTATTTCGTATGCGGAAAGGATGGCTTTAGCACAGAACTCCTCCATCCTTTCCTTAACATCATCTGGTATCTCTATACCCTCAAAGGTCATTTTTTGAACACCTAACCTATCTCTTAGAATCTTCTGCGCTCTTATTATTTCCTTCCCAGCCTCAAGCCCAAAGTATAGAGCATCTGTAAAAACATCCTCGCTTACTTCTTTTGCACCACCCTCTACCATCACTATGCTGTCCTCACTCACAGCAAGCACTATTTCAAGTTCCGCCATCTTCCTTTCTTCGTAAGTGGGATTAACAACAAAGGAACCGTCAATTCTGCACACTCTCAGGCCAGCTATTGGACCTTCAAAGGGTATCCTTGATATGTGAAGGGCGGCTGATGCACCCGTTATGGCAAGCACGTCTGGGTCATACTTGTCATCTGCAGATAGGGTTAGAGCTGTGATGACAACTTCGTAAAAGAAACCTTCGGGGAAAAGAGGTCTTATTGGTCTGTCTATGACCCTAGAAACTAGTATCTCTCTGTCCGTCGGTTTACCTTCCCTTTTCACAAAGCCCCCTGGGATCTTGCCCCATGCTGAGGACTGCTCTCTGTAATCAACAGAGAGGGGCATGAAATCTATATCCTTCTGAGGCTCTTCAGATACAACAGCCGTAACTAAAACAGCTGTATTACCCTGTTTTACAACGACCGCACCATCGGCAAGTTTTGCGTACTGTCCTGTATCTATTATGATTGGGTCTTTATCTCCTAAGTTAACGCTTACGCTTTCCATCATCTCACCTTGAGGCCTAACTTCTGAACGACTTCCAGGTATTTTCTGTAGTCGCTGCTTTTTAAATACTCCATATGTCTTCTCCTTTCATGTATCATGGCTATGAGCCCCCTTCTCGAATGGACGTCTTTCTTATTCCTCTTGAGATGTTCCGTTAGCCTGTTTATCCTCTCTGTAAGGACAGCTATCTGCACCTCAGGGGAGCCTGTATCCCTTTCATGCCTTTGAAAGCCTCTTATTATCTCTTGCTTTTTCTCCTTTGACAATGCCATCTTTACCTCCTTAAAACATATATTATACACCTAAAAACTGCCTTAAACTATCCTCCCCCATACTCAGCCTGTTCAACCTCCATTATAAACTCCTCTATAAGGTCAGTTATAAAGTTTATGATGTCCTTTATATCTCTGTCTAAATAGTGCTCAAAGAGCTCCACCTTCCTCTCGTGAAAATTATCTTTATTTACATAATATTTTATGGAGATGTAAGGTATATCCACATCATGCTGAAAACCCTCCTCTCCTGGCAGAAGCAAGCTAACTTCCACATCAGGACTTGCCATATATTTCTGCTCCAAGTATTCCTTAAGCTCGCTCACTTTATCCTCATACTCTTTCCACTTCTTCATGTTTTATATTTTAATGTCCATAAGGCTTTTTGTTAACAGAAGTTTCTTTAGTTCATCCAAGAGGAGAAGAAAAGTACCAAAGGGAAGCAAGATAAGGAAAAACGTGGGATCTATCGGGTACGTGCCAAAAAGGGTGTTTCCAGTCCCTGTGTATATGATGCCAAGGGCTAGAAGCATCTCTATGGCTACACTGAAGAGCAGGAATCTGTTGGAAAAGATCCCTATTTTAAAGAGGGATTCTTTGAAGGACCTGCAAGCAAACACATTAAAAACCTGAACCAGTATTATTCCCGCCAAGCATGCTGTAGTTGCCTGAAGATAGAGAATGTCTTTTGGGGCAAGCATTTGCCCCCATTGCCACCCACCGTTCATCAGTACATAGAAGTACCCAAATATACCAGCCGATGCTTCTATTGGTCCCAGAACAAAAAACACATAGCTCAGAAGTTTTAAGTTGAGGAGGCTCTCCTGGGGTTTCCTAGGAGGTTGTTTCATGGTCTCTTCTGTTGGCCTCTCCCCTCCCAGCGCAAGCCCAGGGAATATATCTGTACCCAAGTCTATGGCAAGGATCTGCATTATGTTAAGGGGAAGAGGTACCCTAAAAAGTGCATAGACTATATAAGGTACAAGCTCTGCAACGTTTGAAGTGAAGAAGTAGGCTACAAATTTTCTTATGTTTTCAAAGACAGCTCTTCCTTCCTCAACGGCACTTACTATTGTAGCAAAGTTATCATCAAGCAATATCATATCTGCTGCCTCTTTTGCCACATCGGTACCGCTCCCCATAGCCACTCCTATGTCCGCTACTTTTAGTGCTGGTGCATCATTTACACCATCCCCTGTAACGGCAACCCTCTCACCCATGCTTTTAAGAAGTTTCACAATTCTGAGCTTTTGCTTTGGTACCATCCTTGAAAAAACCACTTGACCAGAAAGTTTTTTCATAAGCTCTTCGTCGCTCATATGCTCCACTTTGTATCCTTCTATAACAGATACATCTTCTCCTTTTACAAGTCCTATCTCCTTGGCTATAGCAAACGCTGTCCTGCTTCCATCTCCAGTAAACATTATCACTCTAATTCCAGCCTCATGGCATTTCTTTATTGCCTCTGGCACCTCTTTCCTTATGGGGTCTACAAGACCTATAAGCCCTGTGAAAACAAGATTCTCTTCTTCCTCATCCCTTTCATGAATCATCTCTTTATAACCAAAGGCTATCACTCTGAGTCCCTCATCAGTCATAGATTCGTAAGCTTCCATAGTCCGTCTTTTTATCTCTTCAGAAAGATCTCTTATTTCACCCTTTATTAGACAGCGAGTAGATACTTTAAAAATAGCTTCGGGGGCACCTTTTGTAAGCAAGAACATCTTTCCGCCCATCTTATGAACTGTGCTCATCCTCATCCTTTCAGGGTCGAAGGGAAACTCCTTTATCCTTACAGATTCCCTTCTTTTTGATGTTCCCATTGCCCAATTGTAAATAGCCACCTCTGTTGGGTCGCCCCTTGGCTCTCCATTTACGACCTTTACGTTATTGCAAAGCAAAGCCACTTCAGGTAGTGTAGGATAAGGTACATCCATTTTCTCATTTGGGTCAAAGACTCTTTTAACTTCCATCTTATTCAGGGTGAGCGTACCAGTTTTATCCGTACATATAACAGTTATTGAGCCAAGGGTCTCAACGGATATGAGCGTTTTTATGAGAGCTTTCTTTTTTGCCATTCTTTGGGCACTCATGGCTAAAGAAAGAGAGACTGTAGGCAGCATACCCTCAGGCACTAAAGCTACTATCACACCAACGGTAAAAACAAAGTTTTCCCAAAAAGACCTTCCAATTAGATAGCCAATCACAAAAAATACTATTCCTATGGATGTGGCTATAAGAGCAATGAGCTTGGATGTCTTGGCTATCTCTTTCTGTAAAGAGGTAACAGCCCTCTCTTGAACGCTAGTAAGGTGAGCTATCCTTCCAAGCTCTGTTCGCATGCCTGTAGAGAAAACTACGGCCTTACAAGAACCACTCAGAACAGTTGTACCTGCAAAGATGATGTTTCTACAGGACCCTAACCTTTCATCTTTACAGGCTTCATGGTCAACGGATATAGGTTCAGATTCACCAGTTAAGGGTGCGTTGTTAACCGTTAGGGCTTCAGATTCTATAATTCTTGAGTCGGCTGGTACTTTATCTCCTTCAGATAGAAGAACTACATCCCCTGGTACAAGCTCTTTTGCATCCACATACTTTAATACACCTCCTCTGAGAACGTTCACGCGAAAAGGCAATAGACGCCTAAGCTCTTCTATGGCTCTTTCTGCTCTGTACTCTTGAACAAAGGCAAAAACTGCATTTATAACTATAACGCTTACTATGGCCATACCTAATTTGAGCATCCCACCACCAGGGTTTATGAACTCCGATAGGAAGCAAAGAGAAGCAGCTACCCATAGAAGCAGGGCAAGGAAATGTGTAAATTGTTTAAAGAACATTTTGCATAAAGACTCCCTTTTTACCTCTTCAATTTCGTTAGTTCCAAATTTTAAGATGCGCTTCTTAGCTTCATCATCAGAGAGTCCATCAGGAAACGTATCTAAAAACTTAAACACTTCATCTTTTGATAGATAACTTATCTCTGGGATGGTCCCAATCATTATAAAATAGCATAACATGGCAAACAGAACCCTCATGTACGGAGAAGGGCTTTTTGAAACTGTTCTCTGGAGAGGAAGGACAAGAAAGCTTTATCGCCATTACCAAAGACTAAGGTCATCTGCGGAATTTTTCTCCCTTGAGTGTCCAGATTTTGAAACCTTTTGCAGAAGTATAGAACAGAAAACTAAGGAGAAGAAAGACATTTACGTAAAGGCTTGTCTCTTCTCTTACGGAAGACACAGATACTATGAGGAGGCAAACAGAACCTCCTTGGTTGTTTATGCATTCAAGCACAGAAAAGTATCTGAGCCAAAGAATCTGTGCTTTTCAAACATAAGAAGGAGCTCTTCCGACCCACTCTTAAGGCACAAGACAACCAATTACCTCTTGAACGTGTTGGTAAAGAGGGATGCTCTAAAGAGGGGTTTTTATGACTGTATCTTCTTGAATGAGAAGGATGAGATAACAGAGTGTACGTCAGCAAACATAATACTCCTTTTCAGGGACAGGTTGGTAACACCCCACAGGGAAGGAGGACTCCTTTTTGGCACAAGCCTTCAAGCTATTATGGAAAGGGTAGACATAAAGGAGGAAAGGATAAAAAAGCATGATATTAAAAAGGCTTCAAGCATATTTCTGGTGAACAGTCTTATAGGTGTTCTGCCCGTATTCAGAGTAGAGGACAAAGCTTTTCACACGGACAAAGAATTGTTGGACCACCTCATGAAAGTACTTTTGGAGGATAACTCACTCTGATGCGACTTTTTCTTTCTGGTTCATGGCTGAAAGAGGATGGACTCTATGAGGCAAAGATTGAAGATGTTCGCATTATAAAGCTGAAAGACCTAAAAGAGCTTGACGGAAACTACTTTTTAGTGTTTTCCTACGACCTGACATCCGATACTTTGGATGTTCCCATTAAAAAGTCTGACCTTCCAAAGCTTTTAGCCATAAAGCTGGATAGACTCGAAAGAATGAATGCTTTATCTTACGGTGATGCAAACCTAAGATTTATCAGTAGTTCACTCTCCGATGAAGATTTTATGGAGAGAGTGTGTGCCACAAGGGAGTTTATAAAGGATGGTTTCATCTACCAGCTCAACCTTACAAACAGGTTTGATTTTTTTCTTGAGAGGGGAGATCCCTTTGACCTTTTTTATCAGTTTATCCAAAGGCAGGCTGTTCCTTACGGATTTTTCTTAGACCTTAATGAGTTTTTTATAGTATCTGGTTCAATGGAGCTCTTCCTTGAGAGAGAGGGCAGAAGGCTTTTGAGTAAACCAATAAAGGGAACATCAAACTCGGAAGAGGTTCTTAGAAAGAGCCAAAAGGATAAGTCCGAAAACCTCATGATAACAGATATGGTAAGGAACGACTTGGGAAGGATAGCGAGGACTGGCAGCGTAAGAGTCAATGAGCTTTTCAAGATAACACAGTACAGTACCCTTTTTCATATGCATTCTACCGTTGAATGTCAAACGGATAGAATTCTCTTGGATATTATAAGAGCAGCATTTCCACCGGCATCAGTAACCGGAGCTCCCAAAAGGAAGGCTGTAGAGATCATAGACATGCTTGAGCCACATGAAAGAAGCTTTTACTGCGGTTGTGCTGGGCTATTCTTTGACAACTTTAACTTTACCCTTTCTGTTCTGATAAGAACAGCTATAGGCAAAGGGGAAGCCTTATCTTACTATGCTGGATGTGGAATAGTTTGGGATTCTGACCCAAAAAGGGAGCTTCAAGAACTCTACACAAAAACAAAGGCTTTCTATGATTTTAGAATATAACGGCAGTGAGGAAGTAATCGGATATTAGTATGAGCATAGAGGACGCTACAACGCTGTTTGTCGTAGCTTTTGCTACACCTTCTGCACCACCTTTTGTGTAAAAACCAAAATAGCAGCTCACAGAGGAGATAATGAGACCGAAAAAGATCGCCTTGTAAAGACCCCCTAAAAAGTCGTGTAGCTCTGTTATATCCTTCATCTTCTCCCAGAAGAGATAACTGTTTACACCAAAGAGCTTGACTGCCACAAACCAACCACCGAATATACCAGATATGTCCGAAAGTATAACGAGCAAAGGAACACCCAAAACTCCAGCAAATATCCTTGGAGTAACAAGGTAGCTTATGGGATTTACACCCATTATCTCCAGAGCATCTATCTGCTCTGTTATTCTCATGGTTCCTATGTTTGCAGTCATCGCTGAACCAACTCTTGCCACAACCATCAAAGATGCGAGAACTGGCCCCAGCTCCCTACCCATTGATATGGCAACCACTGCCCCTATTAAAAACTCTGCGTTGAACCTATGGAAGGTGCTGTAAGTTTGCAAGGCTATAACACCACCTGAGAAGATGGACGTGATAACTATGACAGGAACAGTCTCAGCCCCCAGGTAAGCTAACTGATTAAAAAAATGCCTTCTCTTTGGTGGACTGTGAAAGAAGAAGTATATTCCCCAAAGAGTGAGAAGAACTCCCCTTCCTACCTCTTCAATAACTTTTAGCATGCTCTATGTACCCTTTGAACCTCTCCTTTACTTCCTCCATAAAGTCTCCACCTATCTTTTCAAGAAGGGCGTCAGCTATGACTATGGAGAGCATGGCTTCACCAACCACAGAGGCTGCAGCTACTGCAACTATATCGCTCCTTTCTTTACCAGCCTTCACCTCCTCCTTTGTTTCTATATCCACGCTTCTTAAAGGTTTTGTGAGCGTTGGAATGGGCTTCATAACAGCCCTCACAAGTAAGGGCATGCCGTTTGTCATCCCACCTTCTGTGCCTCCCAAACGGTTAGAATACCTGAAAAAACCCCTTTCCTTTTCCCATCCTATCTCATCGTGAACCTCAGAACCGAACATACTCCCTGCTTGAAAGCCAAGCCCAAACTCCACCCCTTTTATGGCATGAATGCTCATTATAGCCTGAGCTATCCTCCCATCTATCCTTTTATCCCACTGAATGTAGCTCCCTAGACCCGGAGGTACTCCGATGGCAAAAACCTCAAAAACACCGCCAAGACTCTCACCCCTTTCCTTAGCATCCTCTATTACTCCAATAAACTCTTCATCCTTTCCCGGGTCTGGAAACCTTACCTGGGACATCTCAGCGAGCTCATGCCTTTTAACGAGGTCTTCCTCTTCTATCTTTGGTGCGCATCTTCCTATGCTGATTATGTAGCTTCCTACCTTTATACCAAACTCTTCCAAAAACCTTTTACAGACAGCCCCAACTGCTACCCGTGCTGCAGTCTCCCTTGCTGATGCCCTTTCAAGTACATTTCTTAAATCCCTCTGGTTGTACTTTATACCGCCAGCGAGGTCTGCATGCCCAGGCCTTGGTCTTGTAAAGGGAACTGTACTCTCTCCCTTTTCCCCTTCCACAGCCATCTTTTCAGCCCAGTTTTCCCAATCTTTATTCCATATGAGCAAGGCTATAGGACTCCCTATAGTTTTCCCAAATCTAACTCCAGAGAGGATTTCCACCTCATCCTTTTCTATCTTCATCCTTCCTCCTCTCCCGTATCCTCTCTGTCTTCTTTGGAGCTCTACGTTTATGTACTCTTTGGATACTTTAAGGTTTGCTGGTATACCTTCAAGAATGGTAACTATAGCCCTACCATGAGACTCGCCAGCTGTCAAAAACCTTACAGGCATCAGCCAGTCTTTACAGCTTTTATAACTTTTCCAGCCTTTAAGCACTTGGCGCACACGTATACCCTTTTCACGCTTCCGTCATCAAGCTTTATCCTAATCCTTTGAAGGTTAGGCTTGAAGGTTCTTGAATTCCTCTCTGCGGAAAAGGTCACGCTTTTGCCAAAGACAGTTTTCTTACCACAAACATAACACTGTGCCATACTCTACCTCCTTTGAGCTTCAATATTATAACTCAACTGCAAAAGGTTCTTTTGTTAATCTAATTTTTAGGAAGGGAAGCGGAAAGCCTCCCCTTTTCGGATGAAAGCGACCACTTGACAAAGTGGATTCAAAGGAGCTTTACTATAAGGATTTTCCCCTTTGGGTGGAGATAAATTGAAATAGAAAACACCCCATTGCCGTTGACAATTCAAAATTTTTGAGAGATAATAAATTAAAAGCGGGCGTAGCTCAGTGGTGGAGCGGCTGCTTGCCATGCAGCAGGTCGTGGGTTCGAGTCCCATCGCCCGCTCTTTACATATACGTCTGGTCCAAAGAATCAAAAATCCTGCAGGTGTCTTTTTCACATACAACTATCCCCTCTATGTCCTTTCTTATTAAAAATTTAAAGGGTCTGAAAGCTCTGAGTGCATCATAAAAGTACTTACCTGTTTCTACTTTGAATATTCCCTTGGAAAGGGCATATAGGCTTACGAGGTATGAGTGTGAAGCTATAGGGCTTTCTTTCACAAGCTTTATGAAGGCCATAAGGGACTTTTGAGCGAGATCAAAGTATCTTTCATCTCCTGTCAGTGAATGCAAAAGAAGCAGAAGATAAGGTGCTATACCGTTTGTAGACTGGGTTGGTGTGTCCATAAGGCTTTTCCTCCTGATCTTTAAGAGGCCTAGACCTTCCTCTGATGTTTCAAAGAATCCCCAGTTTTGATTGTCCCAGAATAGGTCTATAGCCCTGTCTACGAGTATCTTGGCTTTTTCAAAGTATCTTTCATTCTGAGTTATCTCATAGAGGGAAAAAAGCCCCTGGGCAAAGAATATGTAGTCTTCACAGTAGCCCTTTACACCTTCTGAGTGCTCTATGAAGCCATCTTTGTACCTTTCAGTCCACAACCTATCGGCTGTCTTCAATGATACATCAATAGCCCAATCATCTCCGAAAACTTTCCAGTAGCTACAGAGTCCGTCTATCATCAAACCGTTCCAGTTTGTGTAAATGGTTTTGTCTATGTAAGGCATCTCCCTGTTTTCTCTGTGTTGGAGCATCTTTTTCTTTGCAGAGTTCAGGAGGGCTTTCTTGCCTTCTAAATCCTTTTCTATGGTGAGTACCTTCTCCTCCGGGTTTGTGTGCATGCTTTTAAAACCAAAGTAGCCTTTTACTTCAGCAAGCTCTTCTTGGGTGAGTATGGATTCAAGCGTTGCAAAGCTAAATGTGTAATACCCTCCCTCATTAAGGGTTCCTATGTCTGCATCCTGAGAGGCATAAAAGCCACCCTTTTGGTCGTATCCATACTCTCTGTAATACCTTACAATTCCTTTGGACACATACTCGTATAAGGGTTTTTTAAAAACAGAGAAAGAAAGAGAGTATAGCCTTAAGAGCTCAGCGTTATCGTAGAGCATCTTCTCAAAGTGAGGGATGCTCCATGTATCATCCGTTGAGTATCTAAAAAAGCCACCGAGCAAGTGGTCATAAACTCCCCCCTTTGCCATGGCATCGAGGGAAACTTCCAAGGCTCTTCTTGTCAGATCATCCTTTGTAAAGTAGTAGTGATAGAGGAGCAGCTCAAGAGCCTTTGAATGGTGAAACTTAGGAGCGTTGCCTATACCACCGAGCTGGTAGTCTACAGAAGAAAGGATGGAGTTTATACCCAACATTAGAAGACCTTCTTCCAGCGTGTCTTTGAAACCTACTCTGCTAAATCTTTGAAGCTCTTCAAAGATATGGTTTGCTGACCTAAGGAGCCTTTCTCTATCTTCCTTCCAGAGCTGTGATATCCTCAAGAGGACAGATTTGAATCCGGGCCTTCCCCACCTTTCCTCTGGTGGGAAGTAGGTGCCACCGAAGAAGGCTCTTCCATCTGGCGTTAGAAAGACTGTAAGCGGCCATCCACCGCTCCCAGTTATAGCTAAAACAACATCCTGATATATTCTGTCTACGTCTGGCCTTTCATCCCTGTCCACTTTTATGGCTACAAAGTTCTCGTTTATTATCCTTGCTATATCTGGGTCCTCAAAGCTCTCATGAGCCATAACATGACACCAATGACACCATACACCACCCACGGAAAGAAGTATGGGCTTGTCCTCTTGGACAGCCTTCTGAAAAGCCCCTTCAGACCACTCCCACCAGTCTATGGGTTGGCTTGCAGACTTTCTCAGATAGGGACTTTTTGATTTGGCAAGTCTATTCTGCATTCTTACTCCTTTTACTGTAAAAGGTAATCAAAGTTTACTCTGATCGTTTTACCTTTTTCATCTGTAATGTAGATGTTTATTGAGTATAGCCCTATTTCAGATATCTGAAACCATCCACCGTAGTTGTCACCGTACTGATGAGGATACTTGGTTAGGGTCTTCCTTTCTGCCCTCAGAATGGGAGACCTCACTTCGGCTTCCACTTTGTAGTTGGAGAGGTACACTATCTTCCCATTCTCTTCTCTCCATAGGGCAACGGCCAAGTGATAAGTATCGTATTTGCTTGGTTCTCCATGGCTCTTTACCAAAAGTTGATAAGCCCTTGGAAATGTACTCTGGACTTCTTTGATGCTTATTAGTCCTATGCTTACGTTCATATCTTTCAACTTTTTAGTTAAAGGTGTTTTTAGAACCTCATCCTCCTGCGCAAGGGCAAAGTAAACTAAGGAAAACATCCAAGTTATCAAGAGCACCAAACTCCTCTTCATCTTCCACCTCCTTTTACTTTAAGTTCTCCCCCTTTTAGCCTTGTGGCAATTAAAACTTACACATGTTTTTATAAGATGCGCTTATAGTTCAGTCGTAATTTTTGGTATTAAAATATTTTACCCATGGCAGATTATAAGGATACTTTGAACCTCCCAAGGACGGACTTTCCTATGAAAGCAAACCTTCCTGAGAAGGAACCCCTTTTACTTGAGAGGTGGAAGGGGATTTACAGAAAGCTCAAGGAAGGCAGAGAAGGGAAGCCTATCTTTGTGCTTCATGATGGCCCACCATATGCAAACGGCAACATACACATAGGACATGCCCTTAATAAGATACTCAAGGATGTTATAAACAAGTATATGCTCATGTCAGGTTATAACCTTGACTATGTGCCGGGGTGGGACTGCCATGGACTTCCTATAGAGCAGCAAGTGGAGAAAGAGTTAAGCAGAGATAAGATGAGCAAAGAGAGCATAGGTAAGGCGGAGTTTAGGAAGCTCTGTAGAGAGTATGCGAAGAAGTTTTTTCATATACAGAGAGAGGAGTTTATAAGGCTTGGAGTACTCGCAGACTGGGAGAATCCATACCTTACCATGGACCCAAAATATCAGGCTACAGAGATAAGGGAGCTTAAAAAACTCTTTCAGAGGGGATTAGTTGTAAGAAGTAAAAAACCGGTTTATTGGTGTATGCACGACAGAACAGCAGAGGCAGAAGCTGAAGTGGAGTATTACGAAAGGGAGGACCCAAGCATAATAGTGAAGTTTGAGCTTTTAGAAGAAAGGGGGACATACCTCCTCATATGGACTACAACACCTTGGACACTTCCGGCCAACCTCGGCGTTATGGTTTCAGAGGGCAATGATTACGTGCATTATAGAGTAAACAGCGACGTTTACATACTTGCTGAAGCCCTTTTTGAAAGCTTTGAAAAGCTCACAGGTTTAAAGGGTAAGGTAGTAAAAAGGATAAAGGGTAAAGACTTGGTGGGTCTTTCCTATGTTAGACCTTACGGTGGTGAGGGTAAGGTTTATCCTTCAGAGTTTGTTGAGCTAACGTCTGGTACAGGTTTGGTTCACATGGCACCCGGTCATGGTAGGGAGGACTACATCGTTGGGTCAAGGTACGGACTGGATGCTTTCGCTCCGGTGGATGATGAAGGAAGGTTTACCGAACAAGCACCAGAATTTTTGAGGGGTGTTCAAGTTTTTGAAGCAAACAAGCTCATCGTAGAAGATTTAAAAAGAAGAGGGCTTTTGCTACATCAGGATAAGATATTACACTCTTACCCACACTGTTGGCGGTGTAAAAATCCTGTGATCTTTAGGGCTACTCCCCAATGGTTCATAGTCATGGAACAAAAGGTGGATTCAAAAACCTTAAGGGAGAGGGCCATGGAGGAGATAGAACTCGTTCAATGGATCCCATCATATGGTAAGAACAGAATAAAGTCTATGGTTGAAGTTAGGCCAGACTGGTGTATATCGAGGCAAAGATACTGGGGAGTTCCTATAACAGTCTTCCATTGTAGGTCATGCGGATACGTCGTAGCAGGTGAAGAAGTCTTCGAAAGGGTTGCTGCCATTGTAGAAAAGCACGAATACGGTTCTGATGTTTGGTTTGAGCTACCTGAAAAGGACCTCCTTCCGGAAGGATACAGATGTCCCCAGTGTGGTTCCGACGAGTTTAAAAAAGAAGAAGATATACTGGATGTTTGGTTTGATTCTGGCTCTTCCCATGCCTTTGTTCTAAGGAAAAGGGGTATACAGGTGGCTGACTTGTACCTTGAAGGTTCAGACCAGCACAGGGGATGGTTTCAGTCTTCTCTTCTTGAGTCTGTAGCCTCTTACTTGAGAGCTCCTTACAAGAGCGTTTTAACGCATGGCTTTACGGTTGATGAGAAGGGGAGGAAGATGTCCAAGTCTTTGGGGAATGTGATATCACCTCAGGAGGTCATAAGAGAGCATGGAGCAGACATCCTTAGGTTATGGGTAGTGTCAGAGGACTATACGGAGGATGTAAAGCTTGGAAGCTCCATAATAAAAAGGGTGGTGGAGGATTACAAAAAGATAAGAAACACGTTGAGATTTCTGCTCGCAAACCTTTACGATTTTTCTCCAGAGAAGGCTGTTCCTTACAAAGAGCTTCATCATTTTGATAGATGGATGCTCTCTTACTTACAAAAGGTTGTAGAGCAAGCTCACAGCTTTTACAAAGGCTATGCCTTTCACAGAGTTTATCATCTTATAAGGAACTTCTGTGCTACCGAGCTCTCAAGCCTTTACCTTGATGTGCTAAAGGATAGGCTTTATGTGTACCCTCCAGACTCCTTGGAGAGAAGGTCAGCCCAAACTGTGCTTTTTGAACTCTCTAAAGCCTTAACCACTCTTATAGCACCCTTTTTAAGCTTTACAGCTGAGGAGGTATGGGAGCATCTAAGACAGATAGACAAGCACATGCCAGAGAGCGTATTTATGGTCGATATTCCAAAGGTCAAAGAAGAGTTAATAGACGATGAGCTTCTGAGAGATTACTCTGAACTTTCCAAAATAAGGGACGACGTGATGAAGGTTATAGAAAGTGCAAGGAGAGAAAAGGAAATAAACCATCCCTACGAGGCAAAGGTGTACCTTTGGGGGAACGAAGATGCTCTAAAACTTTTAAAAAAGTATGAGGAGTATCTTAAGTTTTACTTTACTGTGAGCCAAGTGGCTTTTTTCTCTGGCGGAACATCTACTCTACCTTCAGAAAGTTATGAAGGTCTTTATGTAGGAGTCGAAAGGGCTGAAGGCAGGAAGTGTCCTAGATGCTGGATGTATTACAAAGAGGAAGAGTTTGTTGGAGAAGTCTGCGAAAGGTGCGCAGAGGCTATAGCCCGTATGGGCTTAGAGGTTTAAATTATAATCCTTTGGAGGTAAAGTATGAAGAAGGAAAGCGTACCCATCATAGAATTGCTAAAAGAGGAAGAAGGTCCAATTCTTGTTTTTTCCCACGAGAACCCAGATGCTGACACATTGGGAAGTGCCCTTGCCCTCTATCTTTTTCTGAAGAAGAAAGGTAAGAAGGTAAAAGTGGGCTGTAAAGACCAAGTGCCTCACTTTCTGGACTTTTTACCGCATGTCTCTGAGATTATGAAGCTACCAACTAACGAGGTCTTCAGCTTAGGAATAATAGTGGATGCAAGCGGTTTTTACAGGGCAGGTACAGAAGTTAGAGCCATAAGAAAGGTAAGAATAGACCATCATATAGGTGGAGAGTTTTACGGTATGTATGACTACATAGACCCAGAGGCTCCAGCAACTGCTGCCATAATATACAAGCTTCTAAAAGAATGGGACAAGGATGCCATAGACGAGGATATAACAGCATGCCTTTATGCTGGCCTTGCAACGGATACGGGTTTTTTCAAGTATTCAAACACACAGGCGGACACTTTTGAAATAGCCAAAGAGCTAGTTCTCTTAGGTGCAAATCCCCACTGGACACATGTGATGTTCAACGAGAGAGAATCTCTGGGTAAGATGAGGCTTATATCCAAGGCACTTGAAACTCTTGAGCTTTATGAGGATGGTCTTGTGGCTGGTGTGACAGTTTATGGTAAGTTCTTTGATGAGACTGGTACTTCTTACCCAGACAGTGAGGGGCTTGTTAACTTTCCAAGGTCCATAGAAGGCGTAGAGGTGGCTTTTGCTCTTATAGAGAGACCAGAAGAAGGCGTATGGAAGGTGTCACTGCGGTCAAAAGGAAAAGTGGATGTGGCCAAGATAGCACAGATGCTAGGGGGTGGTGGGCACAAGTATGCGTCAGGATGTAAGATAAAGGCAGCATCTCACACTGAAGCTATGGAGAAGCTCCTTGAAGCTATAAAGGAATGGCTTAAAAAGGACCTAAAAGAAAGGGTTCAATGCCAATAAACCATGGAGAAGAAGTACGGAGAGTTGGCAATAGAGCAAGCACAGCTTGAACCTTGGGAAAATCCAACACCAGAAAGAGATTACTTAATAGAGATAACATTTCCAGAGTTCTCCTGCCTTTGCCCAAGGTCTGGGTATCCAGACTACGCAACAATAAAGATAAGATATATACCTGACAAGTACATAATTGAGCTTCGCTCTTTAAAGCTCTGGCTTAACAAGTTTAGGAATCGCTATATTTCCCATGAAAAGGCAACCAACGAAATATACACAGCTCTCTATGAGACATTAAAGCCAAGGTTCTTAGAAGTTATAGGAGACTTCAACCCAAGGGGTAATGTGCACACAGTTATAAAAGTCAGGAGCGATGGAGACTATAAAGATTGATCCTTTCCTCTCTCTTTTAAAATCTTCTTTATCCTGTTCAAAGCTCTGTAACCCTCAAGGATCTCATCCTTGTAAACTTTGTACGGTGAGTATTTGTACCTTTGATATAGTAATATTATGTATTCAGCGTAGGAATAGATAGAGTCTCCTTTTAAACTTTTTAAAATGTCCTTGGGCAGTAAACTCTTCTCTTCAATTCCTTCTACACTGTTCTTAACAGTATGGATAAATTTTCTGTAAAGGTTTTCCACGGTTTTTCTATTGCTGCTGTAAAGTTTAAAGGCCGTGTATAAGACAATTAAAGCCAGTAAGTATTTTAAAGCATGAAGGGTATAACCTCTGACTTTTTCAGGCTTTAGGTTTAAACGTATATCCTTGTGTATTCTCTTAAACAGAGAGAACTGCTTTTGAGATGAAAAACCGACAACGTTGGAGTACCAAAAGCTTACTATAGAATCCCTGATAAGGTAAAGCTCCGTAGTTTTCGCTACCGCAGGGGAAAGATAGGGTGGGGTTGTATCTATCCTTATCCATCTTCCACCCACGTAAGCCTCAGTCCAAACGTGAGCCATAGAGTTTGTTACCATATAGTAGTTTCCATAGCTGTTGTATATGCCTCCCTTAAAGCCACCGACAATCCTTGCCGGAACACCCATAAGCCTCAGAAGTATGGCAGTTGCGCTGGCGTAGTATTCACAGTTTCCCTTTTTTGAAACGAAGAGAAAATGATCCAGTGGGTCTCCTTGGTACCTACTAAGGTTGAGAGAGTACTTAAAGCCCCTTCTAAAGAAAGCCTTAACCCTTTTTATCCTTTCCTCATCATCCTTTGTATTCCTTGCAAGCTCTTCAGCGAGTTTTTTAATGCTTTCAGATATACCCTTTGGTAGCTTTTGATAAAGCTCAGGGTCATCTTCAAAGAGGGGTTCATTGCTTGATAAGGCCGAATACCTTATTGGTCTGTCTATCTCCCGAGTAGACATAAAAACCCCTCCAGAGGCCATGTAAAACCTTCCTGAGAGCCCCTCTGTGCGCACTATGGAAACAGGATAGTCAAGGGCTGGTAGATACTTCTCAAAAGTAGGTTCCAGAATAACGGTATAAGACACATCTCCTTTGGTTTTAGGTAAAGGTATTTCCTGCTTATTAGTTGTTATCCAGGAGCTTCCCATGTAGGTATCAAAGACAGATACTCTCCAGTACATACCTTGCATACCTTTTTGGAGACCATAGACTCTGAAGGCAACTGTATTGTCCTGCTGCACCTCACCTACCTTTCCTAAGGTAACCTCATCGGCTATGCCAGTTTTCAGACCTCCAGACCTACCGAAGGGATAAAAAAGAGGCACTTCTGTTCTGGGAAGTAGGACAAAAAAGGGGACAGTTAGTAAGCAGACAAGCAGGAAGAAGACAAAGGAGAAGGCAGTGTAAACCCATATCCAATTCCTATCAAAAGGTACATCTCCAACACTTCTGTATAGGTTTACAAAGACAAGAGCAAGCAGACCTATAGCTATTTCAAAGAGCAAGATAAAAGCAAAGCTTATGCTTAGGTTATAGGCCGTTGATATGGAAACACCAAAAAGGCTCAAAAGCAATATCTGGTACATGTCCCTTGGCTTTTTCTCTTCAAGGCTCTTTATGGAAAGAAGGAGCATAACTACGTTTGCAAAAGGTCTAAGCATGTCCTCCAGACTTAAAAAGGAAAGAAGATAGATGGAAAGGACAAGGGCAAAGGCATTAAGCAGAAGCCTTTTCATGGGATGTATACCCTTAAGGTCAAGGTATACACCGATAAAATAAATAAAGATAAAGGTCAAGTAGAGAGTTTGCTCTGCCACACCAAAGAGAGCTATCATGCCAACAAGGGCAGAGAAATGAACAAAAAATAGAGCCAAAAGCTTAGTGGATGGCCTATTCATCAGTTTAAGCATAGCTCATCAGGAAGCTGCTTGCATCTTCCCATATGCTTCTATCTGCGTATACTCTGTATACTTTAATATCCTTTAGATTGCTCACTATATCGGAGACTTCTTTTAGGCTTAAGAGCTGTCCGTTCTTTGAAAGATATATATCCTCATCCAAGACCTTCTTTTGGGCAAAGTCAAACCTCAAAGGGTCTGGACCGTATCTCTGCAATAGCTCTCCCTTGATATGCTCGAACTCCTTCTCATCCTTTGAACTAAAAACCTCCCTAAAGTGTTCTCTTTTTATGATCCTTTTCACATATACGTCCTCCGGATATTTTAAAGCAATGGAAAGTATACCGCCGTCTGTCAGCTTTAGAAGTGAGTCAATATCTTGAAAGTAGTCTTTCCCCAAAAACCTCTCAACCATTTCAAGGAGATGTATGTTAAGGATACGAACCACCTTATGAAAGTAAACTTGGGAGTACATAAAGTAGCGACCAAGGACAAAGCTTTCCAAGGCTCTGAGCGCACTCGTGTTCACCACTTTTCTACCGTCCACCAACGCAACGTTCGTGAGAAGCCTCTCGTAGTCAAAGAAACCATAAGATGTTCCGCAAAAGTAAGCATCCCTTCTAAGGTAATCCAATCTATCTGCACCAAACTCGCCCGTTATTATGCTTGATAGGAATTTCTCCTCCCCATCTTTACAGGCTTTAAAGGCCAATCTTGCAACCAACCCTATATCATCCTCAGAGAAGCCTTCCCTTTTGAGTAAATCACCAACTTGGCCCTCCAACACCATCCTGTAGCCTATGTCCTCGTGTCCCCTGTCACCCAAAAGAACCTCTGTTGTATGGGAAAAGGGTGGATGGCCAACATCATGCAAGAGTGCAGCAAGGCTGACTATCTGCAGTATCCTTTCGTCTCTGATCCCTAAGCTTTTGCACATTCTTTTGGCTAATTCCATAACTCCCAAGGAATGTTCAAAGCGTGTGTGGTGTGCGGATGGAAAGACAAGATAAGCTACACCAAGCTGTTTTATGTACCTGAGCCTTTGGAGATAGAGTGAGTCTATAAGCTTGAGTTCCTTCTCTTGAGCTCTTATAAAACCATGTATTGGGTCAGAAAAGTCTTTGAACATTGACGACCATCTTTGTCTCTGAGTTCATTAAAGTCCACCTTTTGTTCCCCCTCAACTTCCCCAATAGAGCCTTTACACTCTTTAGAAGCCTTTTCAGTAATGGTTCCCTATTTTTCCCTCTAATAACGAACTCGATCTTTAAGTCTTCCATAGACTTGCTCTTTTGGAGTCTTTTCAGATTTCCTTCCACATCCTTTCTAAGTTTATGTATGTTTACGCTGTAATAGATATCCCCTAAGGTAGCCATGTTTTTTAGGCATCTATCAAGCTTGACAATTGCTTCTTTCTTATCTCTACCTTGTAGCCTGATGGCTGAGGACAAAAGGTTAAGAACGTCAAAAAACCTGGCTTCTTTTGAGAACCTATCCCTTTGCAAAGCGCAGTAAGCTTCAAGCTCATCGTAAAGTCTTTCATTGAACATAAGACAGGAGGACCTTACGGCATCATAAACGTTGATCCTTTTACCGTAGCTTGAAATCTTGCTAACTATTCCCCAGTATCTTATCACTTTAGAACTCAGAGAGTTTATATCCCTGTGGTAACTGTCCTCTATCCTGATAAAATAGAGTCCAGTATCTTCAACCTTGTATATGTCTTTTCCAGTATAAACATTACCGAGCAGGTCGCTTATAACAAAGGTGTTTAGTTCCACGAGTATATCCTTCCATGAGTTTCTTGCACTTGTGAAGCTCTTATTGGTATACATTAAAAACTGTCCAAGTTCCATACTGGGCTGCCCAATTTTTCTTACAAGTTGCACGTAGCAAAGAAGATAAAGGATGAGTTCCTTTTTGGATGGATCATCCATCACCTCAAGGAATATGCTTTGTAATCTATCGTTTTCTTTGATATAACCAAGCATACTAAAATATTAAGTCCATGAAAAGCTTATTGCAACCAGTAGCCCTGACCGCCTTTAGGGACTGTTTCATCCATTGTGTAAAAATAAAGTAAGGAGGTGTTAGCATGAGACAGCCAAGTAAGGAAAAAGTAGAACAATACCGATGAGGGACTGGGAAAGGGTCTATGCCCAGCTAAGAATTCTCTTTGAGGGTAGGTTATGAGGTATGGTAGAATTTACACAAATTTTGAAACAGTCCCATCCCTTCTGTCCAAGGCTTTTTATAGCTCTTGATACATTTCCAGCAAGTTTGGTCCAACAACTTAGTGAAGGGTAGGGGTACAACATCAGGACAACCTTTCCATACTATGAACTCTGATATTTGTGTAGTTTTCCTTACATAAATTGTATCTTTTAGGATAAAGAAGTTTCTCTTGTAAAGAAGAGAAAAGCCTTGAAATACGAGGTTTTAATTGAATTCTTACGTCTTGGTACGATTTTTGCACGAAGTAAGATCAGAAAACTTTAAAGGAGGTGTAACGATGAGACAGATAGCCATCTATGGAAAGGGTGGAATAGGAAAATCCACCACTACGCAGAACACTGTTGCAGCCCTTGCAGAAGCGGGCAGGAAATGTTTTATAGTGGGTTGTGACCCGAAGGCGGATTCCACAAGGCTGATACTTCATATAAAGGCTCAGTCTACCGTTATGCATCTTGCGGCAGAGAAAGGTTCTGTGGAGGACCTGGACTTGGATGATGTTATGCTCGTTGGCTATGGGAACATCAAATGTGTGGAATCAGGGGGACCAGAACCAGGAGTAGGATGCGCAGGAAGAGGTGTCATAACAGCCATTAACTTCCTAGAAGAGAACGGAGCCTTTGATGATGACTTGGACTATGTTTTCTACGATGTTCTAGGTGATGTTGTTTGTGGCGGTTTTGCTATGCCCATAAGAGAGGGCAAAGCTCAGGAGATCTACATAGTAACCTCTGGTGAGATGATGGCCATGTATGCTGCAAATAACATTTCAAAAGGTATACTCAAGTACGCTCATAGCGGTGGAGTTAGACTCGGTGGTCTTATATGCAACAGTAGGAACGTAGATAACGAAAGGGAGCTTATAGAGGCTTTGGCAGAAAAGCTGGGGACTCAGATGATGCACTTTTTACCTAGAAATAATATAGTCCAGGAGGCAGAGTTAAGAAGGCAGACAGTCATTGAATATGCACCAGAGCATCCTATGGCTGATGAATACAGAACGCTCGCAAAGAAGATAGAGGAAAACACCAAGCTCAGCATCCCCACACCTTTGACTATGGATGAGCTAGAGCAGTTATTGGTTGATTATGGCATTATGAAGCCAGAAGAGGTAGCATAGGAGGTTTATCATGGGTATAGTTGTTGATAAAGAAACAGCCCTTAAGTTAGTGGAAGAGGTACTCAGTGCGTACCCTACAAAGGCAAAAAAGGATAGGGCAAAGCATATTCAAGTCGCCGATGTTGGAGAAACCAAGTGCCTTCCTAAGTCTAACGTGAAGACGAGACCTGGCGTGATGACAGTCAGAGGTTGTGCTTATGCTGGCTCAAAGGGTGTTGTTTGGGGCCCTGTAAAGGATATGATACATATATCCCATGGTCCTGTGGGCTGCGGATACTACTCAAGGGCTGGTCGCAGAAATTACTACATAGGAACAACGGGCGTGGACACTTTTGTGACACCACACTTTACCACAGACTTTCAAGAAAGAGATATAGTTTTCGGTGGCGATAAAAAGCTCACAAAGGCAATACAAGAGTTAAACGTGCTGTTTCCTCTTGTAAAGGGAATTACCATACAATCGGAATGTCCAATAGGTCTCATAGGGGACGATATAGAGGCTGTGGCAAGACAGACCGCAAAGGAAATTGGTAAATTAGTTGTCCCAGTGAGGTGCGAGGGTTTCAGAGGTGTTTCCCAGTCGCTTGGACACCACATAGCAAACGACTCCATGAGAGACTGGGTTTATGAGAAAAAGGTTGAGGGACAAAAGATAGAACCATCTCCATACGATGTTGCAATATGGGGAGATTACAACATAGGTGGTGATGCATGGGCTTCAAGAAAGATCTTAGAGGCAATGGGCTTGAATGTAGTGACCCAGTGGTCTGGTGATGGTACCATAAGTGAGATAGCAAATGCTGTCAAAGTCAAATACCTTTTGGTTCATTGCTATAGGTCTTCCAACTACCTAGCCAGGTATTTTGAAGAGAGGTTTGGTATACCATGGGTGGAGTATAACTTCTTTGGTCCCACTCAGATATTTGCATCCATGAGAAAGATAGCCGACCTCTTTGACGAGAAGATAAAGGAAAGGACAGAAGAACTTATAGAGAAGGAATACAAGCCAAGGCTTGAAAAGGTTATAGAGAAGTACAGGCCAAGGCTTGAAGGCAAAACAGTTATCCTCTACGTAGGGGGCCTCAGACCAAGGCACATCATTACTGCTTTTGAGGATCTAGGTATGAACGTAGTAACAACTGGATACGAGTTTGCCCATCAAGATGACTATGAAAGGACGCTCCATTACATAGATAAGAACGCAACCATAATAGTGGATGATGCTACAGCACATGAGATAGAGGAGCTCACTAAGAAGTTGAGACCAGACCTTGTAGCTTCTGGTATAAAGGAAAAGTATCAAGCTCAGAAGATGGGAGTTCCCTTTAGGCAGATGCACAGTTGGGATTACAGTGGTCCCTACCACGGTATAGAAGGTTTTGAGATATTTGCGAGGGACGTGGATATGGCCATCAATGGCAACGTATGGAAGTTTATAAAAGCTCCTTGGGAGCAATAAGGAGGTAGGAACCATGGGTATACATCATGAGCTTAACATTAAGGACCATCTTGAATGCTTTAGAACCGATGATTTCAAGCAGATGATAAAGAATAAAAGGGAGAAGTATGAAGATTGGATAGGGGAGGATAAGGTTAAGGAGATAGCTGAATGGACAAAGAGTTGGGAATACAGGGAGCTTAACTTCAAGAGAGAAGCTATCTCCATAAATCCAGCCAAGGGGTGCCAACCCCTTGGGGCGCTCTTTTGCGCCTTAGGTTTTGAAAAGACAATGCCCTTTTCCCATGGCTCGCAGGGTTGTGTGGCTTACTTTAGAACGCATATGGCAAGACATTTTAAAGAGCCAGTACCAATGGTTTCTACATCAATGACTGAGGACGCTGCCGTCTTTGGAGGACAGAACAATATGCATGAAGGTCTTCAAAATACCATAGCTCTCTACAGGCCTAAGATGATAGCTGTTAATACTACATGTATGGCAGAAGTCATAGGGGATGATTTGAACAGCTTTATCAACAATGCTAAGGAAAAGGGTTTGATACCGGAAGATTTCCCAACACCCTTTGCCCATACACCATCCTTTGTGGGTTCACACATCGTGGGATACGATAACCAAATGGTAGGCATCCTTCGGTATATGACTGAATATTTTGAGAAGTATGGTGTGGATAACATAGACAAATACGACACTGAAGAGGGAGAGTTTTATAAAGAGGGTGGACTTCTTAACTGGCTTGAAGTAAACAGCAAAGGAGGGCAAACAGCATGAGTACTTTGAATTTTATCTTAGGTTTTCACACCTATTTGGAAGACTACAAAGAGGTAAAGAGGATAGCCGGTGAGTTTGGAATTGACAGCATAGTTCTCTCAGACCCTTCTGAAAATTTAGACTCTGGGCTTACCGGAGAGTATAAACTTTACTATGGTGGAACGCCTATAAAGGATATACATATGGCAAAGTTCTCATCCGCTACCGTATGCTTTCAGAAATACTCAACTGAGAAGACAAGGGAGTATATAGAAAAGGGCTGGAAACAACCCACGTATGTGGTAAGACCTTATGGTATACAGGGCACCGATGAGTTTGTTCAACTTCTCTCAAAGCTTATGGGCAAACCTGTTCCAAATACTTTGGTGATTGAAAGGCAGAAGCTCCTCGATGCTATATCGGACTCTTACTATTGGATACATGGAAAAAGGTTTGCCCTTTGGGGCGACCCTGACTTCGTGTACGGTATTACATCCTTTCTTTTAGAACTGGGGGCTGAACCAGTCCATATACTATGTACCAATGCAGGGGATGAGTGGGTAGAAGAAATAAAGGAGCTATGTGGTAAGTTTGACAATGGCAAGTATGCTCAAGTCTTTCCTGGTAAAGATCTCTGGCATATGAGAAGCCTACTTTTCACAGAGCCCGTTGACTATATGATCGGTACATCCTATGGCAAATTTCTTTGGAGAGATACTGGAACACCCCTTATAAGGATAGGCTATCCCATCTTTGACAGACATCACTTACACAGGTACGGCATACTCTTTTATAAGGGTGCCTTGAATCTTCTCGTTTGGATAGTTAACACCATACTGGATGAGACAGACAGGAGAACTATAGATATAGCTAAGACAGACTACAGCTTTGACTTGATAAGATGAAGAACATGATGGAAGAGATTCGCCACCATATGGCAGACGGATATGTTGAAGAGCGCGTCTATGAGCCTAAAGAGGTTGTGTTTGCAAGGGCATCGCAGGAAGACGGTATGTTTATAATTGAGGGTGGGGCTGTGGAACTATACATCTCCAACGGTTCTAAAAAGAGGACTGTGGACATATTACTACCGGGTGATGTGCTTGGTCTCATGTCCAGAAAAGGTCATACAAAGAACTACGTAGCAAAAGCCCTCACGCGTACCTATGCCCTCTATATAACAGCTGATAATCTAAAAAGGCTCGGGGATATAAACCCACATCTTGTACTGAATCTTTTCCTCTCCACCCTTTCTAAACAGGCTTACCTTTATGAAGTGCTCAAAGCTATTTCCACATACAGAGCAACAGATAGGATAAGAAACATCCTGTACCTTCTGGGAAGGGTAGCTGAAGAGAAGGATATAAACATAACTGTGAAGAAGAAGCAGATAGCTGGTATGGTGGGGCTCAGCTATGAGGGCACTGTACGAACTATGAGGGGCGTAAGAAGTTTAGAAAGTAGGAGGATAAGATTATGGTAATAGAAGAAGGTTTGGGAGAGATCTTCCTGAAGGAGGTAGTAAATCAAGTAAGAGCTTACGATACTTATGGGGCATGGGAGAAAAAGAGTAACGAGGATTTACTGAAGGAGTTTTTGAAGGGTGGGAGTAAGAAACCCTTGTCCCTCGTCGGACACTGTGAGATAGACCCAAAGGCTATGCTTAAGATATACGCTTACTTTAAAGCTCTTGGCGCCACTATAGAAAAGCTCTCAGGTTTTATAACCTCTGTGGTGATAAACATGGACGATGAAGGAAATGGTACGGTTCTTATATATACAGGGAGGCTCATACTTGTTAACAAAACGATAAGGAATGCCAACATGTTTGGATTTAACTCCATTGATGATATGAGGTCTCAGGGTGAAAAGCTGATCCACAAAGCTTTGCACTTCTTAGAGAGCTGTGCAGAGGTAGCAAGGCTATCTTAGGAGAGAAAGAATGATGATCTCTTTCAAGCCAAAGGGTTATTCAAAGGAGGAGATGATCTCAGCCGTTGAGGCCATGGGATATCCGTACGCATTTTCTGGTCTAAAGAGGCGCGAGCTGGAGGATTTTTTCTGTCAGAACGTTGGGAGGAGTTATGCCTTAGCAGTTAGGGACCTTATAACCCCTATGCTTGTGCTGTTAAGGTACTTAGGCATTGGGTATAAAACAAGAGTCCTCCTCTCTCCACTGTCTTACTTCAAGCACCTTTCTCCTTACCTAAGGCTTTTGGGGATAGATCCTCTGTACGCAGATGTAGAAAGATGGTTTTTAAACATGGACGCAAAAAGGTTGCCCAACACACTAAACGATGACATGAGGTTGTTAATAGTGAACAACTCCTTAGGAATCCCATCGGATTGGAACTCTATAAAGAACACGATCGGTTCTAAAGAGATATTCTTGATAGAAGATTCAAGGGAGACAATTCTTACAGAATACAAGGGAAGAAAGGCAGGTTACTTTGGTTATGTTTCATTTTTGAGTTTCTCCGAGAGTTCCATTGTAAGGGGGTATGGAGGTGTTATTCTAACGGATGATCAAAGGATCTACGAAAGGCTTAAGGAGAACGTGGAACCTATGGATGATGCGATGTCTGCAGTTATTCTCTCGCAGCTGAACAATGTAGAGGAAAATCTAAAAATTAGACATGCTTTAGCTGACCTTTATTCTCGCCTTCTAATGGGTATAGAGGGTATAAAACCCATCTTTCTCCCCAAGTACGTTACAAAGATGTACTGGTCATACTTTTGTGTACATCTTGGTAAAAGGTATGCTGAGGATGCAAGGTCGCTGGTGGCAAACCTTATGGCGGACGATGGTATAGAGGTTGTGGAGTATCCAAAACCTCAGGATATAAAGGATGGCTCACCTCTAAGCCATCTTCATATAGCCCACGAGGTGGGTATGAGAGCTTTGCTACTGCCATTCCATGAAGACCTTGAGGAAGAGGATGTTTATTTTATATGCGAGAGACTGAAAGAGCACACTGTGCAGGTGGGAGCTGGTAGCAGGGATCATTGAAGGAGGTGTAGCATGAAAAACTTAGAAGAGTTTTTCTTAGAGCCTGCTTGTAACCATAACAGAGGGAAAAAGGAAGAAGAGAGAAGAAAGGGATGTTCCAGACCAAAACCAGGGAGCGCATCAGGGGGTTGTGCCTTTGATGGGGCACAGATAGCTTTACTTCCAATAGCCGATGCAGTACACCTTGTCCATGGTCCCATACCTTGCGCTGGGAACACATGGGATAACAGGGGGACACGCTCCTCTTCATCGGATTATTACAGAATGGGCTTTACAACTGACATGTCAGAGATGGATGTGGTATATGGGGGTGAGAAGAAACTTTTTAGCTCCATAAAGTATGCAGTTGAAAGGTATAATCCGCCGGCTGTCTTTGTATATCAAACGTGCGTTCCAGCTATGATAGGGGATGATGTGTTGAGTGTTTGTAAAAAGGCATCGGAGGAGCTTGGCATACCTATAGTACCCGTTGAGTCTCCTGGTTTTGTAGGGAGCAAGAACTTGGGTAATAAGTTGGCAGGAGATGCCCTTATCAGGTACGTTATAGGAACAAGGGAGCCAGAGTACACAACACCTTACGATATAAACCTTCTTGGTGAGTATAACATAGCTGGAGAGCTCTGGCAGGTAATGCCGCTCTTTGAGGAACTTGGCTTGAGAGTGCTTGCTTGTATAAGTGGAGATGCGAAATACCAAGAGGTTGCTATGGCACACAGGGCAAGGGTGAATATGGTCGTTTGCTCCAAAGCCTTGCTTAACCTTGCAAGGAAAATGGAGGAGAAATACGGTATACCATACTTTGAGGGGTCCTTCTACGGTATCAAGAACACCAGTGAGGCTTTAAGGAAGTTTGCGCATCTCCTTGGCGATGAAGAGCTTATAAACAGAACGGAGAGGTTAATAGAAAGAAAGGAGGAGAAAACAAGGAGGAGGCTTGAGCCTTACGTTGAAAAGTTAAGGGGTAAAAGGGTGCTTATAAACACGGGTGGAGTTAAAAGCTGGTCTATGGTCTCTCAAGTTCAAGAGCTTGGTATGGTGGTTGTTGGGACAAGCTCCAAAAAAAGTACAGCTGAAGACAAAGAAAGAATGCTTGAGCTTTTAGGAGATGAGGGAAAGATGGTTGACGACCCTAATCCAAAGGAGCTTGTGCGCATGATCAGAGAACTCAAGGTAGATATACTCATGGCTGGGGGGAGAAGTAAGTTTGTGGCGTTGAAGGAAGGAACCCCCTTCTTAGATACAAATCAAGAGAGGATAAAGGCTTATGCTGGTTATGATGGTATGGTTGTTCTTGCTCAAGAACTTGTAAGGACGCTTTTCTCCCCAGTATGGAAGCTATACAGGGAGGCACCATGGCAGAAATAAAGGTATCAAAGAAGGCATGCTCAGTGTATCCGCTAAAGCTCAGCCAGCCGCTTGGTGCCATATACGCTTTATTAGGGGTCAAGGGTTCTATGCCGTTGGTTCATGGTTCTCAAGGATGTGCAGCTTTTGCAAAAACCTTTCTCACAAGACACTTTTCTGAGAACATTCCCATGCAAACAACTGCACTTTCTGAAATAGCTACAGTGTTGGGTAGAGATGATGAATTACACATGGCTTTGAAAACGATCATAGAAAAACATAATCCAGAACTTGTTGGGGTAGTAACTACAGGTGTCAGTGAGACCCGTGGCGATGATACAGAAGGATCAGTAAAGAGGTTTAAGGAGCTCTATCCTGATTATGCCTATAAAAAGATAGTATGTGTTTCAACGCCTGATTACAAAGGGTCTTTCCATGATGGATACAGAGAGGCTTTACTATCCCTTGTAAAGGGGCTTGTAGTCCAGCCTTACAGAAAGAACTATGGGTATGTAAACCTTCTTATGAGCTATGCTTTAACAGCTAAAGATATAGATACCTTAAGGGAAGTCATAGAAAGCTTTGGACTAAAGCCCATAATCCTGCCAGACCTCTCCTCTATGGATGGGGCATGTAAAGGTTTCTCCAGTATAACGGCTGACGGTACAGATTTGAAAAAGATAGAGACCATGTCTTCCTCAATGGTTACCATTGCTGTGGGAGAAAGTACAAAGGAGGCAGGGGAGTATTTGGAGAAAAAGTTTATGATCCCCATGTTTTTCTTTGGCAGTCTTCTTGGAGTCGAAAACTTTGACAGGTTTATTAGACTCCTGATGAACATAAGCGGGAAAGAACCAAGCGCAAACCTAAAGAGGTGGAGGGATAGGTTGCTTGACGCTATGGTGGATGGACATTTTTACCTTACGGGAAAGAGGGTAGCGGTTGCCGGTGAGCCGGATGTTGTATACGCAATGGTTGACCTGTTGGTGAGAGAGCTAGGTGTGGAAGTCCCTATAGCAGTTGTTCCAACCACCTCTGAACACATTAGGTCCTTACCTATAGTAGATGTACTGTTAGGAGACCTTGAAGACATTCTGATCAGCAATGTTGAAAACATAGACCTTGTTTTGGGCAATACCAACCTTAGGCATGTAGCTAATAAATTGAAAATTCCCCATTACAGAGTAGGTATTCCTATATTTGACAGGCTTGGACACTTCCTAAAAGGTTATGTAGGATACGAGGGAACAGCTAACTTGGTCTTTGAGCTTGCAAACTTGCTAATGGAGAGGGATGAAGAGATGTCTTACGAAGTTCCAGAACATATAAAAAGGAGGAAAGCATGATGAGAGTAGCCTTTGCTACAAAGAGCCTCAATAGGGTAGATGATCATTTTGGGCATGCAAGGACGATGGCAATTTACGAAGTGGACCGAGAGGGATACAGTTTCCTTGAGTATAGGAATTTTGAGGATATACCTGATGAGGAATATGACAAAATAAACTCAAAGATAGAAGCTATAAAAGACTGTACCATTGTTTTTGTTATAGCTATAGGGGCTACCGCTGCTGCAAGAATAGTAAAAGCCAAAATACATCCAGTAAAAGTAAACGAAGCAAAACCCATTGAAGATATTTTGAATGAACTCGTACAAGCGCTTAGAAACAATCCACCACCATGGCTCAGAAAGGCTCTCTACGATAGCGAAAGAAAGGCTGGCAACAACATATCCTAACATTTACCACTGGGAAGTTATCTTTGCCTTCTTGTTTACGTATTTGTCCACGGCCAACGCAGCTTTCACACCGTCGGCGGCAGCTATAACGGCCTGTTTTATGTTTGTACACAGCACATCACCCGCTGCGAATACGCCTGGAACTGAAGTCCTCATCTCTTCGTCAACTTTTATACAGTGACCATCCGTCATCTCCACCTGGTTCATAAGGAAATCTACGGAAGGTTTGTTTCCACCTAAAAATATAAAGACCCCATCCACTGGAAGGAGCTTTTTCTCTTTTGTCTTTATACTTTGAAGGCTCAGACCCTCTACCAATGACGAACCCGTAATTTCTATAATCCTATGATGCATAAGTACTTCTACATTCTTGTGGGATTCTATCTCTTCTATCATCTCTTGGGGAGCCTTGATCCTGCTTGATGGAACAACAAGGTAGACTTTGCTGGCAAACCTTGAAATGAACTCTGTCTCCTCCAAGGCATAATCATCCTCACCTAATACCGCAACTGGCCTATTCTTAAAGAAGGCTGCATCGCAAATGCCGCAGTAAGAAACTCCCCTTCCGAGAAGCTCCTCCTCACCTTTGTACTTATTGGTTCTTTCCATGGCTCCAGATGCTACGATCACAACCTTTCCCTTGAACTCCCTACCATCAATGGTGTAAACCTTTTTTATCTCATTCAAAAGGTCTGTGGCTATAACCTTTCCCCTAACAAACTCTGCACCAAAAGCTTTTGCATGTTCTCTCATGAGTTTTAGAAGCTCATATCCAGATATGGGACCTCTTATGCCTGGATAGTTCTCAATCTGCTGAGTGACACCCAAAGCACCGTCTGACTCTGCCCTGTAAAGGACAAGCGTAGAAAGTCCCGCTCTTGATGTGTATATGGCAGCAGAGGAGCCAGCAGGACCAGCTCCTATTATGATCACATCGTAGATTTTGTCTGGCTTATAGTCAAGGGTTAGCTCCATCTTTTACCTCCATTATTAAAAATATAGTTATCTGAGGGCTTCGTGTACTTTGCCCACAAGCTCTTCGGAAGGCTTTAAAGTCTTCTCTCCCATCTTCCACTTGGCTGGACATGCCTCCTCCGGATGTTCTCTCAGATATATGAAGGCTTCTATCTTCCTTACGAGCTCCTCTGCGTTTCTTCCCACGTTGTAGAAGTTTACCTCAGAACCTACCAAAACTCCTTCGGGGCTTATTATGAAAGTACCCCGCAAGGCAAGACCATTCTCTTCATCATAAACGCCGAAGAGTCTTGATACGTTGCCCGTTGGGTCAGCACCCATAGGGAATTCTACGTTTTCGATGAGCTTCTCCTGAGAGTGCCACGCAAGGTGGACGTACTTAGTATCTGTTGAGACAGAAACAACTTCAACGCCCATCTTTTTGAGCTGTTCATACCAAAGGGCAAGATCTGCAAGCTCTGTGGGGCATACAAAGGTAAAGTCTGCCGGATAGAAAAAGAGTACAACCCATCTTCCTTCCTTCAGAGCCTTCTCAGAGGAAAACTTTCCAAAGGACCTTGTGGATGGGTCGTATACGTCCATCTCAAAGCTTGGAACCTTTTGTCCTACTCTCATATCCTTTTACCTCCTTTAATTTATTAAATATAATAATTTGTAAATGATAATCATTTGCAATGATTTATGTCATATCAATGGCAACAGCTTTTCTTCCTTCCTTTCCTTTTCCACCAGAGAAAACCCAAAAAGAGGGCAAGAAATAAGAAAAAGAGATACTCCCAGGTCATAGAAGGGCTCCAAGTTTATAGACTACGAAAGCCAAAAGCCAAGCTACTAAGAAACTGTAAAGTAAAAAGCCAAGGGCAAACTTCTTACCAACCTCCCTCCACATAACTGCAACAGTCCCAAGGCACGAAGTGTACACAAGCATGAATATCATAAAGGATAGAGCGGAGGGTCTGTCCATGCTCTTGGATATAACACTCCTTAATCCTTCATGGGCTTCTGAGACTTCAAAGGTTTTGGGTAGTGGGTTGAGAACTGATAGAACACCCTCTTTGATGGCCAAAACCAACCCTACTGCCTCTTGCTTTGCCTTCTGAAGAAGATGGATGTCTTCTTTTTTCCCTTCTATCTCCACTGCATATATAGTTCCCATGGAGCTAAGGACTATCTCCCTGGCAAGGAAGGCTGGTATGAGGGATGTGGATATTTTCCAATCTTTTATTCCAATGGGTTCAAAGATAGGTGTTATTGACCTTCCTATCTTACCAGCAAAACTCTCCGAGGGGTCTTTAACTCCAGGGGGTAAGTTCATAAAAAGCCATATAACTATGGATGCTGCAAAGATGAGAGTTCCTGCTCTGTAGAGGAAGTCTTTTAGATACGCCCAAACGACCCTGAAAAGGAGTCTAAGGGTTGGTAATCTGTAAGTTGGAAGCTCCATGACAAAATGATAAAGCCCACCTTTGAAGTACGTTTTTCTGAGAAGAAAGGCTGTCAAAAGAGCCACCAGAATGCCCAGTATATATAGGGAGAATATGACAAGAGCTGGATTTTTGAAGAATATTACGGCAAAGAAGGAAAAGACCACAAGCCTTGCTGGACAGCTCATAAAGGGTATCATAGCTATAACAAGAAGCTTGTCTCTTCTGCTCTCCATAGTCCTTGTAGCTACTATGGCTGGCACGTTACAACCAAAGCCTAAAAGGAGAGGGATGACACTTTTGCCGTGGAGTCCTAACCTGTGCATAAACCTGTCCATGAGGAAAGCTACCCTCGGTAAGTATCCTGAGAACTCAAGGATCGCCAATAGAAAGTAAATGGTAGCTATGAGCGGTGTAAAGGTAAGCACAAAGCCAACACCACCTATAACGGCTTCTGAAAAGAATTTTCCAAACCACTCTGGCATTCCAAACCTTTCAAAGGTAAATAAAGCTAAGGGTGAGATGAAGTTGTTGATAAATCCATCTATCCAGTCCATAAGGGGTGAGGACAAGTCAAAGGAGAATTTAAAAAGAAGGAACATAACTAAAAGAAAGGCAATGACTCCAACGTAGGGATGCAATAGTAAGCTATCCAAAAGGGCTGTTATGTCTTTAGAGGTTAGACTTTTCCTTATGACTACTTCACTGTAAAGACCGTGGGCAATGGCAAACCTATCCTCCTTTATAAGCTGAGACAATATCTTCCCTTGGTATCTTTCTAGCCTCTTCCTATACTCTACAGATTCAGAAAGTTTCTTTATGAGCTGATGTTTGGTTTCTGAAGGGTCTGTTCTCATTGCATCCAAAACTCTCTCCACATCCTCGCTGTAGCTGACAGGTTTTGGTCTTATGCTTTTCTCATAAGTCTCTATCAATGCTGGAAGTATATCTTTAACCCCCACACCCGTTCTTCCGTTTGTTTTTATAACTTTTACACCCAAAAGACCTTCTAATTTTTTTGTGTCTACATCTATACCCAGCCTTTGAGCTTCATCTATCATGTTAAGGACTATGAGCATAGGAAGTTCAAGCTCTAAAAGCTCAACGGTCAAAAGCAGGTCCCTTTCCATATTGGGTGTTTCTATTATGTTCACCAACACATGGGGCTTTTCCTTCGTTAAAAAGCTGTAAGCTATCCACTCATCTTCAGATATGGGTTCCAATGTGTACACGCCTGGCAGGTCAACAACCCAAACCTCATAATCTCCATAGGTGACTTTCCCTTCTCTCTTCTCAACGGTTACACCAGGCCAGTTGCCTACCTTGAAGTTGGAGCCAACCATGTGGTTCAGTATGCTTGTCTTGCCTACGTTGGGATTTCCGGCTAAGGCTACTTTTATGTTTTTTTTCATTTCACGAGGATATCCTTTGCTACATCTTTACTTATAACAAGCCTTGAATTGTTGAGCTTTAAAAGCATGTTCCTTCCAGTCTTCTGTAAAATTTCCACCTTTTTACCCTTTCTTAGACCCATAGCTTCAACCTTCTTAATTATTTCCTTATTACCTATAAGGTCATGGATAAAAACCTTTTCGCCCACCTGTACCTCTTCCAAGTTCATCTCATTCCTCCTAAAATTTATGGAAATTAATATACAATCTCAAAAAGAACCTGTCAAGTAAAAGGCGTAAATTTTTAATAGGAGGTGGAGCTATGATAAAGCGTACTGTAGATGAGTTAAGCAGTAGGTTGGATGGTAACCTTTGCGTTGAGTTGCCAAATGGTAGTGTATACGGGCAGGGTATGTATAGGATAAGGATAAAAAGCTGGAAGGCTCTAAGGTCAATAATAAAGGACCCAGAGATGGGCTTTGGGGAAAGCTACATGAAGGGAGACGTAGAGGTAAAAGGCGACTTGGAGAAGTTTCTCACTGCCTGTCTTGAGTATATGAGGGAAAAGGATAAAGGTGGCTTTAAAAACAGTATCCTCAGGTCAGCTTTCAAACATCTAAGGCTTTTGAAACTCATTGAAGGGATAGAAGTAAGAAAGCACTACGACCTCGGTAACGACTTTTATAAGCTATGGCTTGATTCTTCTATGACTTATTCCTGTGCCTTTTTTTCCAGAAGAGAGATGAGTTTGGAAGAGGCTCAGGCTGAAAAGAGATGGATCATATACCAGAAGCTGCAGCTAAAGGATGGAGACAGGCTTTTAGACATAGGGTGTGGCTGGGGGTCGCTGATCCTTGAGGCTGCCAAACTTTACAATATAAAAGCTGTAGGTATAAGTCTGTCCAGGAATCAGTATAATTACGTTAAGTCAAAGATAGATGAGGAGAAAATTAAAGATAGGGTAAGTGTCTACATAATGCACTACGAAGACCTGCCAGACCTTGGCGAGAAATGGAACAAGGTGGTTTCTGTTGGCATGTTTGAGCATGTGGGAAAGGGTAGGCACAGAAAGTTCTTTCAGGTTGTGAGCAGGGTTATGGAGGACGGTGGTATTTTCCTCCTTCATACTATAGGCAAGATGTTGCCAGAAAAGCAGAGCAGATGGATAAGAAAGTACATCTTCCCTGGGGGATACATTCCAGCCTTGACTGAAATATTGGAAACATCGAGCGGTCTTGGGTTTAACCTTATAGACATAGATGATTGGAGAATACACTATTATCTAACTCTTAGAGAATGGAGGAGGAGGTTTTACGAAAGAGCTAAGGATGTAAAGGATCTCTATGGTGAGAGATTTTTCAGAATGTGGGAGCTCTACCTTGTAGCCTCTGCCGTATCCTTCCTAACCGGTAGCAATCACCTTTTCCAAGTCCTTTTCTCAAAGGGTGTTGTCAACGATTATCCTGTTATTATGAGGAGGTTTTTAGCCTCTCCTTTTTCAGATACTAAACTCTCAGATTTTCAAGGTCTCCAAGCCCCTTTTTAAGAAACTCCCTGACAAAGGGTACGATTGACTTAAGCAAGTCGGAAGGAAATCCTACTTGAGCTGCTTCTCCATCCTTCAGAACCATTATCCTGTCTGATATACTGAAAGCAGATACCAGGTCATGGGACACAACTATTGATGTGGTGTTAGTTTTTTTCCTCAAGGAGATAATAAGTTCATCTATCATCCTGCTGGTTATGGGGTCAAGTCCTGAAGTGGGCTCGTCGTATATGATGAGCTTAGGGTTCGTTGCTATTGCTCTCGCTATTCCTACCCTTTTTCTCATACCACCAGAGAGCTCTGATGGATAAAGGTCAAGGACAGATTCATCAAGTCCGACAAGCTGAAGCTTTTCAAGAGCCAACTTCCTCATCTGGTCCTCTTCCATATTTGAACGCTCCATGTAATAAAAAGCTACGTTTTCCCAAACCTTTAAACTGTCAAAGAGTGCAGCTCCCTGAAAGACATAACCTATGCTTCTTCTTAGCTCATCGAGTTCCATCACGCTCAAAGTGTTTATGTCTTTACCAAAAACCTCAACCCTACCGCTCGTTGGTTTCCAGAGTCCCATTATGCACTTTGTTATGGAAGTCTTACCACTCCCGCTACCCCCTATTATTGTAAAGACCTCCCCTTCGTAAACTTGGAAGTTTATGTCCTTGAGTATCTGTCTGTCTCCTATGTTCAAGTACAGATGCTCTACCCTTACAATCTCCTTCATAGGTTTTTCATAGCTTCTATAACTGTCAAGTCAAGCTCCGCCATATTGGTTAGGTTGCCGGTATGGGCAAAGGGGATTATACCAGTTACAGTACCACCGGGGAATAGGTTGTTCTCCGCCCTTTCTATGTTCATCTCAAAAACAGAAACTGGAAACTTAACCTCTTCTATTCTATCTGAAACCATCTGCGCACTTCCATAACATGCAAGGGCTATATCTGGGGCAAAGAGCATAAGGGATGCTGCTCCAGTCTGCTGTATGTTTTTGGAACTTTTTGCACCAGAACTCAAGGCGAACCTGATGGTCCTTTCATCTGTTGGATACACCCAAGTTATGAAAGTGAGATGCATATTGCCTTCTTTATCCACAGTACCTAAAACTGCTGGAAAAACCCCAAGGTCTCTCATAAGGTCCATCAAACCCTTTGGCAACATGTTATTACCTCCTAAGGACATTATAAAGGTTTTTATAGATCCTAAGGAGTATCTCGTTTATGAGGATCATCTTATCTTCCTTTATCCTTATGCTTTCCTCATCCATCTCGAAGAAGTCCCAAAGTTCTTCTGGTATCAGGTGAGAATAGCTCAAAGGAATACCCCATTTGGTTCTCAGCCTTATAAAGAGAAAGTCTTCCAAAGACCTTTCATCTTTGAGCGTATCCTCATATTGGATGGGCTTCCTCCCAGCCTTTATACTTTCTACGTAATTTCTCATGCTTTTTGTGTTCCCAAACCTCATTCCTTTTGAGTAGCTCCAAGCTGATACCCCAACACCGATGAACTCTTTCTCCATCCAGTAAGCCATGTTATGCTTGCACTCGTACCCATCAAGGGCGAAGTTTGATACCTCATAGTGAACAAAGCCCATGTCCCTGAGCTTTTTTGTTGAAAAAAGGTACATATCAGCTACCTCATCCCCATCCGGCAGGACCAATTTTCCAGATGCGTATAAGTGTCCCAGCATTGTATCCTCGTAAGGAGTGAGAAGGTACAAAGATACGTGCTTTATTGGTAGGTCTTCCAAAAGGTTTAGCTCTTCCTCAAGGTCCTCAGCTCTTTGTCCTTTATAGCCATAGATGATGTCTACGTTTATGTTGTTTATTCCAGCATCGTATGCTGAGAAGATGCACGAAAGGGAATCTTCCACAGTATGCTTCCTTCCCAACGCTTCTAAGCCTTCTTTTCTAAAGCTTTGAGCTCCAATACTTATTCTGTTTACACCTATGTCTTTTATTTTTTTAAACTCCTCTTCTCTGTAAGTCTCTGGATTACACTCAACGGTTATTTCCTCCACATTATCCGTTTTAACAATCTTAGAAAGGCCTTTAAAGAGCTTCTCGTAGAGCTTTGGGTTGACCAAGGATGGAGTCCCGCCCCCAAGGTAGATGGTTTTTAGGTTCCAAGACAGGTCAGTGTAAAGGCTCACCTCTTTAAGTAGAAGCTCTATGTACTCCTCATGAGATATATCAGAGTTTGTAAAGGATACAAAGTCGCAGTAAAAGCATTTGTAAGAGCAGAAAGGTATGTGAACGTAAAGAGCTTCAACCATATTCAAAATATATCCTTCTCAGCTTGTACTCTCTGATTATGGAAAGGCATACACCCAAGACCAAGCTAAAGGCTATTATACTACTTCCGCCATAGCTCACAAAAGGTATGGGTATACCTACAACGGGCATAAAGCCCATTGTCATCATGAGATTAACAAAAACCTGAAATATCAGAAGAGATGTGGCACCTCCTAGGAAGAGCCTCTGCGCATCATCGTGGATCTTTATACCAAAGCTCACCAGCCTGTAAATAAGGAAGAAGTAAGCAGATACCAAGATGGCACTAAGCCAGAAGCCCCATTCTTCGGCTATAACGGAGAATATGAAATCTGTGTGTTTTTCTGGAAGGAAGAGAAGATGAGATTGGGTACCCTTTAAAAAACCCTTGCCCATCAAACCACCAGAGCCTACAGCTATGATGGATTGTATCAACTGGTATCCGCTTCCCGAATAGTCTGAGTATGGGTCAAGGAGAGCAAGTATTCGTTCCCTTTGGTAATCCTTCAAGAAATGCCATATAAAAGGGGATAAAAGCAGGAGGAGAAAGGCAAACAAAAGGAAGAACCTAATCCTTACACCTTTTAGGAAGAGAAGAGAAGCCAATATAACAGAATAGCAGACGCTTGTTCCTAGGTCTGGTTGTTTAAAAGTTAGAAAAGCTGGCATAAGAAAGGATAGTATGATGATAAAAGACTCCTTGCTTAGAGCTTTTTTTGTATGCGTTAATGTGTATATGATAAAGAGAAGCAATGAAAACTTCATGAACTCAGAAGGCTGAAGACTAACTGGCCCAATATCTAACCATCTTTTAGCTCCATAAACACCCTTTCCAAAAAGTGGAACGAGGATGAGAAGGAAGAGATTAAACATATAAATGGCTATTGATAGGTCGTAAACAATACGAAAGTTTACCCTAAAGATAAACAATATAACAAGCCATCCGTAGAGTATGTAAAGAAACTGCTTTACAAAGAGATGGGAAAAGCTCCCCTTGTAGGTTGCGCTGAATACACCTATGAGGCCGATGACTTGAATGAGAACCAGAATAAAAACTGCGAGTATATCAAGACCCTTTAGAAATTCAAACTTCATAACAGACAAACCTTCCACAGTTGGGACATCTTACTATCTCACCCATCATTAACTTTGAGTACAAGGCTGCCGGTAGTTTTACAAAACATCCACCGCAGACACCAAAGTTGATAGCCCTAACTATCACCTCTCCTCCGAGCTCGCTTTTAAGACTATCATACTCTAACAGCACGTCGCTAGGTATGGTATTCCTTAATTCACTGACCTGTTCTTTCAGTTCGTACAGCTTTCTAACTGTTTTATCAGCTTGTATGTTTATATCTTCTATATTATCCCTTATTTCCCTGTATTTTCTTTTGATCTCTTTTATTGTCTCTTGGTACTTAGCTTGAGCATCCTCTTTTTCTGTCTCCATATCTTTCAACTTTTCTGTTAGTTTTATCACACAATCTTCGTATTTGGCTTTTTCTCTCAAGAGTGCCTTGTACTCTTCGGCTTTTTTGACTAAGTTAAGCCTGTTTTCAGCCCTCTTTATCCCATCCTTACATCTAATTATCTCTTCTCTGATGGATTCTATACCTTCATCCATTCTACGGATGTTGATGAGCAGATCGGCCTCTTCCTGCTCAAGGTATAACAGCTCCCTCCTCAAAAGTTCCTCTTCTTCCTTTAGCTTTATTAGACTCTTTTCTAACCTTTCTGTGTCCATCTCTTTTTCCTGTAAGTTCAAAAGCATAGGTATGTGCCTTTTCTCTATCATTCCGAGCCATCAGCTTAAGGTTTCAATTACAAAGCTGCTGTTTGTGTATATGCATATCTGACTTGCTATGTTTAAAGACTCTCTTACTATTTCTTCTGCTGTCATATCAGTGTTTCTATAAAGGGCCAAAGCTGCAGCCCTTGCGTAATCTCCTCCAGAACCTATTGCTATTATAGGTTCATCTGGTTCTATAACATCGCCGTTTCCTGAGATGAGAAGCATGTTTTCCCTGTCGGTCACAAGAAGGAGAGCTTCTAATCTCCTTAAGGCTTTGTCCATTCTCCATTCTTTTGCAAGCTCAACGCAAGAGCGTAAAAGGTTTCCCCTTAGCTCCTCAAGCTTGGATTCTAACCTTTCCATAAGGGCAAGACCATCGGCTGCAGATCCAGCAAAACCAACAAGAACTCTGTTATTGTATAGCCTCCTTATTTTTTTTGCCCCGTGCTTGACAACTGAACTGCCCAAGGTTACCTGCCCATCACCGCCCATGGCAGTCAAGCTATCCTTTTTCACTGCTATGATGGTAGTCGAATGGAGTTTCATAGTAAACATTTTATTCCAAAGTTTATAATATAAGCTGATGGAAGAGCTTAAGTCTTTTATCATTCCAGCCATAGACATAAAAGGAGGAAAGGTTGTAAGACTTTTCAGAGGAGAGTTTGATCGCTTAAAAGATTACGGAAAACTACCAGAGGATACGGCTAAGTTTTACAATGATGTTGGCTTCAAAAGGATACATGTGGTTGACCTTGATGGAACTCTGGAAGGGATCCCTAAGAATCTGGAGAGTATAAGGAAAATAAGGAAAGCTTTTTTTGGTGAAGTTCAGATGGGTGGAGGGATAAGAAGTTTAAAGAGTTGTCAAATACTCCAAGAAGAGGGAATTGACCTATTTGTAATTGGAACACTGGCTATAAAAGATCCAGAAATCTTTGACCAAACGATCATCCATTTTCCAAATAGGGTAATCCTTGCAGTAGACTCAAAGGGTGGCAAGGTTGCCATTGGAGGCTGGAAGGAAGAAAGTGCTTTAAAACCAGAGGAGCTTGCTCTGAGGTATGACGGCAAAGCCATATGGGGATACCTTTACACCAATATAGACAAGGATGGAACCCTTGAAGGGGTAGATGTGAGCCCCTATAGGGAGTTTAAAAGGTATGTTAAAAAACCATTGCTTGCTTCCGGTGGTGTTGCCAGCCTTGAAGATGTTAGGAAACTCTTTGGAGTTGCGGAGGGGGTTGTTGTAGGTAAAGCCATGTACGAAGGTCTTATAGACATAAAATAAAAACATGAACAGAATGGAAAAAGTAAAGCCCTTTATAGTTATGGATATTCTCAAAGAGGCAAAAACATTAGATGGTGTTGTACATTTAGAGATAGGAGAACCAGACTTGGACCCACCACCTTCTGCCATTAAGGCCCTTGAGGAAGCCATAAAGTACAGGAGGTATTTCTATACGCCAAGCTTAGGCATACATGAGCTAAGAGAGAAGATAGCAGAGCATTACTATAAAAAGTACGGTGTTGATATATCACCCGAGCGTGTTGTTATAACTACCGGAACATCTGGAGCCTTTTTGGTTTCTTACAGTGTTCTGTTGAACGAAGGAGAAAGGATAGCCATTGCAGACCCATCTTACCCGTGTTATAAAAACTTTGCCTACCTTCTTGACATACAGCCTGTATTAGTACCCGTAGATGAAAAGACTGGTTATCAGATAACACAGGACATGCTAAAAGAGCAGAAGGATATAAGAGCGGTTCACGTATCGTCTCCATCGAACCCAACTGGAAGTCTCTATGATGAGAAGAATCTCAAAGAACTTACATCTTACTGTGATGAGAGAGGTCTTTACCTAATCTCTGACGAAATATACCATGGGCTTGTGTACGAGAAGAAAGAGAGAACAGCTCTTGAGTTCTCCGACAGAGCTATAGTTATAAGCGGCTTTTCCAAGTGGTTTTGCATGCCAGGGTTCAGAATAGGTTGGATGGTCCTTCCCCAAGAGCTAATTAGAAAATCTGAAATAGTAATTCAGAACCTTTTCATATCTGCACCGACTCTCAGTCAGTATGCTGCGCTGGGAGCTTTTGATTATGAGCACTTAGAGAAAGTTAGAGAGGTCTTTAGAAAAAGGAGGGATACAGTGTACGAGCAGTTAAAAGATACTTTTGATATCCTTTCAAAACCAGATGGCGCCTTTTATTACTGGCTTGACGTGAGCAAGTTTACAGACGATTCTTATTCTCTCTCTATGGAGCTTTTAAGAAAGGCCAAAGTGGCTGTAACACCGGGTATAGACTTTGGTAATAACAAAACAGATAGGTTTATAAGAATAGCTTACACAAGGGAAGAAGAGGCCCTAAGAGAGGGCCTTAATAGGCTCAAAGCTTACTTGATGAAGTAAATTCTAACGACTCTTTGCTCTGCATACTTTGGGCTGATGAGCTTTGCTACCTCTTTACCGTAGGAGGCTATCCTCATTCTACCTATATCAACTCCTTTTTTAGCAAGGTAAGAAGCCACCATCTGTGCCCTGTACATGGAAAGGTTAAAGTTGTACTTGCTTGTTCCCCTCGTATCTGCAAAACCAACTATGAATATCTCTCTTGTATCCTCCTTTATCTTCTGTACCACATCATCTAGCTTCTTAGCCTCATTAGGCTTGATGTTGAACTTGTCAAAGTCAAAGTAAACAGCCCCTATCTCCTCAAGTTGCCATTTAGGAAATTCCTTCTCCTCAAGAGCCTTTATCCTCTTTTCATGGTCTTGGACTGTATCCTCAAGCTTTCCAACTCTATCCTCAAGCTTTCCAACTCTCCCCTCAAGACTGTTTGCCTTATTCAACGCTTCGTTTGCCTTGTCTAATGCCTCCTCAGATTTCTTCTTTGCTTCAATGATGGCATCGAAGTATCCCTTGTAGCACTTGTCCAAGAGGTACTTGCTGTACACTTCTTTTGGGCTGCCGCATGGGTCAAGCTTTTCTTCTGCAAAGCTGATTCCACTTGCAAGTACCAATGAGAGAAGTAAGGCCTTTCTCATCTTTTCACCTCCTTATGGATTTTTAACTCTCCTTTTATTATATGTCCTCACTATGAATTTTGCGTGAAAATTCAGCTTGCCCTTGCACCTTCTTTTAGGTCCCTGTCTGGAATGATCAGGGAGAGCTTCTCCCCGTCTGAAAGAGCAAGCACCATACCCTGAGACTCTATACCCATTATCCTTCTAGGTTTTAAGTTTGCCAAAACTAATATCTTTTTGCCAACCATCTCTTCTGGTGTGTAGTGCTTTGCTATTCCAGCAACGAGGGTCCTCTCCTCATCACCTATAGATACCTTCAGCTTTATTAGCTTATCTGAGTCTTCTACTTTCTGAGCTTCCAACACTCTTGCAAGCCTTATGTCCAGCTTAAGAAAATCCTCTATGCCTATTGGTTCCATGTTTATTATCTTACAATATTTTTGATGGAGCTTGACTTAGAAAGAGCTACGGTTGTCCCCAAGTTAAAGGATTGGAAAAAAACAGCTATCATATACAAGGATGTTGGGATATCTTATTCTGAGCTTATAGATAGGATAAAAGCTCTTTCGTACCTTTTGGACATAGCTCCCGACGAGAAAGCGGTTATAGTATCAGAAAACCGTCCTGAATGGGTTTATGCCTTTTTCTCAACTTGGCAGAGGGGAGGGATAGTGGTTCCCGTGGATTTTATGTCATCGCCAGAGGAGATAGAGTACATACTCACAGAAGTAGAGCCTTCTGCCCTCTTTTACTCAGACCTCACATGGAACAACGTATCAAAGGTTCTTGAAAAGCTCAAAATAGAGCCCCATCTTTACAATTTGGACAGGATAGTTTTTCAGAAAAAGCTTGAGAACTACTCTGTAAGGAGTATACACAGTACTGCCGTTATACTCTACACATCTGGTACGACTGGACAACCAAAGGGCGTAATGCTTAGCTTTAAAAACCTTCTTTCCAACATAAAGGCTATAGAGAAGTTGGGTATAGCTACTAAGGAGGATGTAACTGTAGCTTTGCTCCCCTTTCACCATGCTTATCCACTTATGGTTACGCTCCTTTTACCCCTAAACATAGGTGCAAGCATAGTCCTTTTAGAAAAGCTAAGCTCGGAAGAGCTGATGAATGCTTTAAAAAAGCATGGAGTAACCATACTTGTGGGAGTTCCAAGGCTCTACCAGTTGCTTCAGAAAAGGATAATGGAAAGGGTGACATCAAGCCTTCTGGGGAGGGTGCTCTTTGAACTCTCTTGGTGGATACCAGAAAAGCTTAGGAGGCTTGTTTTTTGGAAAGTTCATAAAGCTTTTGGTGGAAGGCTAAGGCTTTTGGTAAGCGGTGGAGCCAAACTACCCCTCGATACAGCACAGGATTTTTACAGGCTTGGTTTTAAGGTAATAGAGGGGTATGGTCTTACTGAAACATCTCCCATAGTCTCTTTCAACCCACCTTGGAAGGTAAAACTTGGCTCCGTTGGTGTCCCCATAGAAGAGGTTCATGTGAAGATAGAGAAGGATGGAGAAGTTCTTGTGCGGGGTGTCAATGTGATGCAGGGCTACTATAAGAAACCAGAGGAGACAGAGAGATCTTTTATTGATGGTTACTTTGCTACTGGTGATCTAGGATATATGGATGAGGATGGCTACCTTTACATAACAGGAAGGAAGAAGGAGATCATAGTTCTGTCGGGTGGCAAGAACGTAAACCCTGAGGAGCTGGAGAATTTGATGATAAGCATGAGCGAGGTGGTCAAGGAGGTTGGAGTCCTTGAAGTTAATGGTTTTTTAAACGCTGTTATCTTTCCAGACCTTGAAAAAGTAAAAGAGAAAGGGATCGTGAACCTTTATGAGTACATAAAGTGGAACGTCATAGATAGGTTAAACAGGTCTCTTCCTGATTGGAAGAGGATAACGGGTTTTAAACTGGTTGATAGAGAACTTCCCAAGACCAGGCTTGGAAAGATAAGGAGGTTCCTTCTTCCAAAGGTTTATGCATCCGCAGAGGAGAAAAAAGAGGAAAGAGAAGAGGATAGAGATCTTTTAGCTTTGGACGAGTGGAGAGTCCTTTCTGACTATATTTTCAAGCTATCTGAGAAAGTTCCCATTCCATCTGACCATATAGAGATAGATTTGGGGCTTGATTCCTTGGCAAAGGTTGAGCTTCTCAGCTTTATAGAAAGTAGCTTTGGCGTTAGTATGAGCGAAGAGGAACTATTAGACCATATTGTGCTGAGAGACCTTATCAAGTTCATTTTGGAGAGGAAGGAAAAAGCGGAGTTTGCTTACGTAGATTGGGGCAAAATACTAAAGGAATCTATACCTTTTAAAATTGAAGACTATCCTATCCTCTTTAAGGCAGGTCGTATGATTCTCAGGCTCATGTTTACTCTTTACAACAGGATGGAGGTGAAGGGAGTTGATAACCTTCCCAATGCCCCCTTTATTTTAGCTCCAAACCATGCCAGCTACCTTGATGGCTTTGTGCTTGCCAGTGCATTACCTTATGAGATTGCAAAACTCACTTACTTTTTAGGAGAGGAGCATTACTTTAAAAACCCCATCACATCCCTCTTTGGAAGATTAGCCCATGTTATAACGGTGAACTTGGACAGGAAGCTAAAAGAGTCTCTACAGAAAACAGCCTGGGCTCTAAGGCTTGGTAGGGTTGTTGTTATATTTCCCGAGGGTGCAAGAACAAGGGATGGCAAACTTCTCCCCTTCAAGAGGGGTTTTGCCATCCTGAGCAAAGAGCTGGGTGTACCAGTTGTCCCAGTTGCTTTGGTAGGTACTTATCAGTCTCTCTCTTTGAGGGATAGGTTTCCAAAGCCGGAGAAGATTAAGGTTGTCTTTGGAAAACCAGTGTATCCGTATGACAAAACCTACGATGAGATCACAGAAGAGGTAAAAGCTCAGGTTGATAATTTGTTAAAATCTCAATCATGAAGCTGTGTTTTGTATCAACAAAGGATGCTATAAGGGGTATATTGGCTGAAGCTATAGCAAAGCAGCTTTCCAAGAATGCTCTTTTGAACGTGGAAGTTTACTCTGCTGGAATAGACCCTTCTGAATCCGTTATCCATCAGGTGTTGGAAGTGCTAAGAGAAAAGGGCTACCCAACAGAGGGACTTACACCAAAGCATACAGGAGATGTACCTTATGCGGAGGCTGACGTGGTAATAACCCTTTCTTCTGAGGCGAGGGATACCTGTCCTTATGTGCAATCCCATAAGAGAAGGGAACACTGGCCGCTGGAAGAGCTAAAAGATTTCAGCAGTTTAGCTTCCCTGAGAAGGCTCAGAGATCAGATAGAGGACAACATTAAGGAACTTTTTAAAATGAAGGGTTAACCATATATTTTAAGTTATGGTCCTGAGTAGCTTACCCTATCTTTCTTTGAAGGATTACCTAAAAGAGAAGTATAAGAGGCGTGTACAGAAGATCACTGTGGCCCTTCCTTTCACATGCCCCAACATAGACGGGGTAAAGAGCGTTGGCGGATGTACCTACTGTTCTTCTGGCACAAGACCTGCTCATCTAAAAGTTCACGTACCCCTCAGGGAGCAGATAGAAGAGGGTATAAGAAAGGCAAAGGAGAGGTACGGTGAGAGAACACTTTTCTTTGTCTATTACCAATCTTACTCAAACACCTACGGAGATTATGATTATCTTAAATCAGTCTACGATGTCTCACTTGAATTCGATGAGGTTGTTGGGATAGATGTGGGGACAAGACCTGACTGTGCTCCCGAGTGGGTTCTTGACCTTCTTGAAAGCTATGCTCAAAAGGGGCTTGAAGTTTGGGTAGAGTACGGCCTTCAGTCTGCAAACTTCAAAACCCTTAGGTTTATAAACAGGGCCCATGGTGTTTCCGATTTTGTGGATGCTGTGCTGAGAACAAAAAGGAGATGTCTAAAGGTATGCGCTCATATAATACTCGGGCTTCCCTTCGAAGATAGAGAAGATATGCTGGAGACAGGCAAACTTCTTGCAAGCCTCCCCATAGATGGAGTGAAGGTCCATCCCCTACACATTATAAAGAACACAAGGCTGGCGGAGCAGTACCTGAAGGGAGAATTTAGAGTCCTAAGCCTTGATGAGTACGCAGAGAGAGCTGCTGACGTGATAGAGACCCTTCCCCCCCATGTGGTGGTTCATAGGCTGACTGGAGAAGTTGAGGAAGAAAGGCTCATAGCTCCAAACTACTGTACTTACCTAAAAAAGCAGGATGTGATAAGAGCAATAGTTGATAAACTGAAAGAACGCGGCACTTACCAAGGTGCTAAAATACTTTTAAACAGATGAAAAAAGAGCACTGGGCTTTATTATCTTTAGGAATAAACATCGTTCAGTCTTTTGCCAAGTTTATAGCTGGTACCCTTACAGGAAGCCTCTCCATGTTAGGAGAGTCTATGCACTCCCTTTCAGACTCCTTTGCCTCGTTGGTGGCTTACTTCACCCTAAGGTTTTCGGATAGGAAGTTTAGGAGTTTCCCCTACGGCCTTTACAAGCTTGAAAATATAGGTTCCGTGGTGATAGCCATATTTTTACTCTTGGCTTCTTATGAGATCTTTCATAGGGCTATCCAACGTAAGGTTATCCTAAAGGATGAATATTTGGGCGTGGGGCTTGGTGTCATAATTTTTTCTCTTTTGAGTTCTCTGAGCCTTTCCTTCTTAGAGAGAAGAGCTGGGAAAAAGCTTAAATCTCCAGTCCTTATAGCAGACTCTTACCATACGCTCACGGATGCCTTTGGCTCTTCTCTTGTATTTATGAGCCTTCTGAGCCAATATATGGGATATGCCTTGGACAGATACTTTGCAATAGGAGTTGCTATGTTGATAGCTTACACAGGCATTGGAATACTTAGGAAGGAAGTCTCTGTTCTACTTGATATATCCGCAGATGAGAGAACACTTGAGAGAATAAGGAGTGTGATTTTGAGCTTTGATGATGTAAAACAGATAAAGAACCTTTTTGTTCGTACCTCTGGTGGTAAACTCTTTGCTGACATAACCCTGGTGATAGAGGGAAGGGACTTTGCTAAGATACACGCAACCATAGACAGGATAGAAGAAAGTTTAAGAAAGGAATTTCCTGAGCTTGAGTTCATCTTCATACATTACGAGCCTGTGGAATACGAAAAAGTAAAGATGGGTGTGCTTTTGGATGAAAGGGGGTACGTGAACGAAGGATTTGGAAACGCTTATAAACTTCTGGTCTTTAAGGATGGAGGGTCCGCAGAGCTTATTGATGATATTCCCAAAGATGAGGAGTCTTTGGCAAGGCTTTTGACGGAAGAGAACATATCCATAGTTATATCTGGACATCACCCAGAGAGTGCTCAAGCAAAGTGGATACTGAGCGAAGGGAAGAGCTTTGTATGGGAGACGGAAGAGAAAAATCCTTACAAAGCCTTTTCGGAAGTAGTCTTTAACCTTCAAAAAAGTAGATAATTATCAAAGGTCATCTGCCTCAAGGTCTTTTATAAGCTCCTGCTTTACCTCTTGCGGCACTTGGCTTACAGCCTTGTAGTTTTTATGGTCTATCTCTATACTCAGTGGAAGTTTTTTAAAATCTTCAACTTGCTCATCTGTTAAGCTAAATTTCAAAAAGTGAACGACGGCAGCTTTGCCATACTCATAGTCTTCCTTACTTTTTTCATCAGCCATAGCCCTAACAGTGTGCTTATTGCCTATGTGAAGGTAAAGCCCATCGTGTATACCAACGAGCTTAGGGAGAAGCTCCTTTCTGGTGCTTTCATCTGGTATTTCAATGAACATGGTCGCAGAGAGCTGGTTTTTATCAGGTATAAGGTCATTGTAGACGTCTATTTCTTGTTTGATCTCTTCGTCCTTTACCATCCTCTCTGCTCTTATCATCTCTTGCACTTGAAACCAAACAGTCTCTCTGTTTTCAAAAACAAGATGTACAATGTCTCCTACAAACACCCTTCTTCTCTTCTTTAGCTCTATTATCTCCTTCCTTTTATCTTCCCTTACCTTCTCATACTCGTATATGTTCAAAATATCCTCAAAGCTTAGCTTTCTCACAATTACCCCCTCACAAAGTGTTTATCCCGGCAAGAGCCGGGAAAGAGCTCAGGCTTTTAGACTATCCAGAGCCTTTTGGAATCTTCCTGCGTGAGATTTTTCTGCCCTCGCCAGCGTTTCAAACCACTCCGCTATATCATCAAAGCCTTCTTCCCTTGCAGTCTTTGCAAAACCTGGATACATCTCAGTGTACTCGTAAGTCTCTCCTGCTATGGCTGCTTCTAAGTTTTGCTCCATGCTTCCTATAGCCTTTCCAGTTGCAGGGTCTCCTCCGCCGTACTTTTCGAGAAACTCAATATGTCCAAAGGCATGTCCGGTCTCACCTTCCGCAGTCTCTCTGAAAACGTTAGCTATGTCAGGGTAACCCTCTATGTCTGCCTTTCTGGCAAAATAGAGATACCTTCTGTTAGCCTGAGATTCGCCGGCAAAAGCATGCTTAAGGCACTCAAGCGTTTTTGTTCCTGCCAAGTTCTTCATGGCCAAACCTCCTTAAAAGTTTTACTACTTTTTATTATATGCAAAACATTTGCATTTGTCAAGGGGCAACACCTTGTTTATAATATAGCTATGAAGGAGTTTCTCCAGAAGGTTTCCGATTTTGAAAATCTCACAGAAGGCGAGATACAAGATGTCATAAGAAGCATAGTGGAGGGCAGAGCGACGGATGCCCAAATAGGTGCTTTCATAATGGGGCTAAAAATGAAAGGGGAGAGTGTGGAAGAGATATCTGGAGCTGCAAAGCTTTTTAGAGAGTTGGCAAACAAGGTTGAAGTCTCAAAACCAGAAGAGCTTGTTGACACGTGTGGGACTGGTGGGGATAGAAGCGGTACCTTTAACGTATCGACGGTTACTGCCTTTGTGCTTTCCGGTGCTGGCGTAAAGGTAGCAAAGCATGGAAACAGGTCCGTTTCATCAAAGAGCGGCAGTGCAGACCTTTTAGAGTACATGGGAGCAAAGATAGACTTAGGCCCAAATCAGGTAAAGACCATGATAGAGGAGCTGGGCATAGGCTTTATGTTTGCTCCCATATACCACCCTGCAATGAAGAGAGTGGTTGGACCAAGAAAGGAGGTAGGTATAAGGTCCCTCTTTAATCTGCTTGGACCCCTTTCCAATCCTGCAGGTGCAAAAAAACAGCTCATTGGAGTCTTTTCAGAGAAGCTTGTTGATAAAATAGCTCATGCCTTAAAAAGTATGGGAGTTATAAGTGCCATAGTTGTTCATGGAAAGGATGGGTTGGATGAGGTTTCTGTATCGTCTCCAACGTTTATAGCTCAGATGGAAAAAGGAGAAGTCACCCTGTATGAGTTTATGCCTGAGGATGTAGGATTTAAAAGATATCCTTTGGAATACATATGCGTCTCAGGAGTGGAAGAGAGCGCAAAGATTGCTCTTTCTATACTAAAAGGAGAGCCATCTCCAGCTTACTATATGGTGCTTTTAAACTCTATGTTTGGTATGATAGTTTCTGGTAAGACAGATGACAGAAGAACGGCTCTGGAGATGGCAAAGGAGTCCATACACAGTGGCAGAGCGTACGAAAAGCTACAGAGATTTATAGATATCTCCAAAAAGCTATAAATGATAAAAGTTGGTAAAGTCAAGTACCTTAATACCATGCCACTTTTTTACAGATGGAAAGACCCATCCATAGAGCTCATTGAAGGGCATCCTTCGGAGCTTGCTTACAGGCTAAGAGAGGGAGATCTTCAGGCTGGGATAGTCTCATCAGTAGAGTACATAATCAACAAGGAACTCTATGAGTTTGTGCCTAACGTATCCATATCTTCCAAAGAGAGAGCATGCTCGGTGCTTTTTTTCTCAAGAGTTCCCATAGAAAGCGTAAAGAGGGTTTACATTACACCCCATTCTCTATCTTCCAAGTACTTATCCCTTTATATCTTCGAAAGGGTTCTTGAAGTAAAAACCCATTATGTGAATGAAAAGGATCAAGCGGACTGTCTTATGCTCATAGGGGATGAAGCCCTATCTGAGAAAAGAAGGGGAAGGTATGATTACGTATACGACCTTGGAGAAATGTGGTACAAAAAAAATAAACTACCCTTTGTCTTTGCTCTTTTTATGGTTAGGAAGGATGCTCCAGATGGGTTGCTTTCTATGATAGACAAGCTGTGTCAAGAGTCAAAAAGGGCATTCTTTGATGACCTCAAAAATGGAAAAATAAAGGTGGAAGGCTTCACACAGGATGAACTCCTTCAATACTTTACACAATGTCTTTACAATGGGCTTGATGGAAAGAGTATGCTATCCCTTGAAATTTTCACAGAATTTTTAACTTCAAGAGGTTATATTAATAAAAAGATATAGGAGGTATAAGGTATGAAAAAGATAGCTTTGCTTTTGGTGCCAGTTGTATTCATAGCAGGCTGTGGTGCAGTTACGTCTGAGCGTACTTATCAAGGTGCTGGGGTTGGAGCAGCTGGCGGAGCCATAGCTGGAGCCTTGATAGACAAAGAAAACAGGTGGAGGGGTGCAGTCATAGGTGGAGTTCTTGGAGCCATCATAGGCGGTACCATAACAGAGATAGCAGCAAGAGCTTCAAGAGAAGCTGCCATGCAGAACAGACCAGTGGAGTATAGGTCTACAGACGGTAGAGAAAGGGTATACGCGGAACCAGTCGCTTCAAGGGGTAATTGTAAGATAGTTAAAACTAACTACTATCAAGATGGTAAGCTTGTAAAGGTTGAAGAAAAAGAGGTCTGCCCATAAAGTTTATGAGGGGCTCTCCCCTCACAGACTTTTACATCTTGTGTTTATAACACCAAAGTTTCCACCCCTTTTTCTGTATAGTATCTTTAAAGCTCCAGACTCTATGTCCACAAAGGGTAAAAAGTAAATACCAGACTCTCTAAGTTCAAAAAGTGCGTCCTCTATGCTCATGGGCTTCTCTATGGTAAGCTCTTCCTCCACAACGGTGGGCAGTTCCATCTCTCCCATGGGCATGGTCTCTGTACTCATGACCTCCTCTTTGATCTTTGCCCCTTTTCTTCTCATCTCGTGCCTGCGCTCTTTTAGCTTTATGATCTGCCTTTCAACCTCATCCATAACCTTATCAAGAGCGGAAAAAACATCTATATCC
>JAXSMZ010000001.1:0-75910 GCA_037924335.1 Aquificaceae bacterium | reverse complement strand
TTCTCAGGTAGATGTCTATGTCTACTCTGTAGATGGTTGGCCTGCTTTCACCAGCAAAATCCTTCTGCTTTGCCCTTGTAGTAGAAAGAGTTACAATAACCTCTACTTGGTCTTCCTCAGCCTCCCTCAAAAATCTATTTAACCTGTCCAGCTTGCCTTCAACAAAGCTCTTCATGGCATCTGTCCAAAGGATACCCTTTCCTACAAATTCTACGTTCATGCTTGAAAACCTCCTGTAAATACTTATAGGGTATACTATCATAACATGAAACTGGGCGTTTTAGTATCTGGAAGAGGGTCAAACCTTCAGGCCATTATAGATGCTATAAGTTCAAAAAAGCTCAAAGACAGCATAGAGCTGGTCATATCGGATAAAGGGGAGGCTTTAGCCTTACAAAGGTGCATAAAGCATGGGGTTCCATACAAGGTTGTAGAGAGAAAGGGTTTTAGTTCAAAGGAGAATTTTGAGAAAGCTATGGTTGATGAGCTAAAAAGGGCCGATGTAGAACTTGTTATCCTTGCTGGTTTTATGCGTATCCTTTCTCCGTACTTTATAAGAAGCTTTCCCATGAGAATAATAAACATACATCCTTCCCTGACACCAGCCTTTAGGGGAGTGAATGCCCAGAAACAAGCCATAGAGTATGGGGTAAAAATAACAGGTTGCACGGTCCACTTTGTAACGGAGGAGCTAGACAGCGGTCCAGTTATAGTTCAAGCTTGCGTTCCAGTGCTTGAGGACGATACTGAAGAATCACTCTCTGAACGCATACTCTATTACGAGCACAGAGTACTTCCTCAGACTATAAGGTGGATATCTGAAGGGAGGGTAAAGGTCAATGGTAGGAAGGTCATCGTTGAGGGTGCACTTTACGGTTCCCTTCCAGTCAATCCCAAGTTAGAAGTGTTTTAAAATAGTAATTCGATGAGCCAGAGCCTTGCAGAAAAGTTTTACTTTTACATGAAGCTGGGTAGGGAGTTAGAGCTAAGAGCAAAAGAGGAGTATATGAAAGGTAACATCGGAGGGTTCTTACACTTGGACATAGGGCAGGAGGCTGTAAGCGTTGGTGCAGTTTTGGGCTTTGGGAAGGGGGACCTTTTCTGTCCGTACAGGGAGCACGTTCTTGCTCTTGCTAGAGGAATGGACCCAAAGCTGATAATGGCTGAGCTTTTTGGGAAGGTTACGGGTGTTTCTAAGGGTAAGGGAGGGTCTATGCACCTCTATGAGCCCAAGCTTGATTTTTATGGAGGGAACGCTATAGTTGGAGCGCATCTTTCCCATGCTGTAGGCGCAGCGTATGCAAGGAAGCTTATGGGAGAAAAGGCTGGAGTTCTTGCCATTTTTGGGGATGGAGCAACAAACGGTGGTAGTTTCTTTGAAGCCATAAATCTGGCTGTAGTGTGGAAAGTTCCAGTATTATTCCTCTGTGAAAACAACTTCTACGCTATAGGAACAAGAATAGACAGGGTTTCAGCCTTTAGGGATACTTACATGAAGGCGAAGGATTACATGCCTTACTTACAGGTGGATGGCATGGACGTTTTTCAAGTCTACGAAGCCGTTCAGGAGGCAAAAAAGCACATAGAAAACTACGGGAGTCCTTTCTACATAGAGGCTCTTACATACAGGTACGAGGGGCATTCTATGGCAGACAAAGGAGATTACAGGTCTCCAAAGGAGATAGAAACTTACAAAAAGAAGGACCCCATTGAGAATCTGAAAGCAAAAGCCATCAAGATGGGTTGGCTTACAGAAAATTGGATAAGAACCACAGATGAGGCAATAGAAAGGGTCATAGAGGAGGCTGTCCAGTTTGCCATCAGTTCATCAGAACCAGACTTAGATGAGCTCTACAAGGACATATACTGTGGGGTTTGTTCCGATGTTGTATCGTGATGCCATAAACCTTGCCTTAGACCATGCTATGGAAAGCGACGGCAGGGTTGTTATACTCGGTGAAGACGTAGGTTTTTACGGAGGAAATTACAAAGTCACAGATGGGCTCTATTCAAAGTACAGCGAAAGAAGGGTTATAGATACACCAATAGCGGAAAACTCCATAGTTGGGACGGCTATAGGTATGGCCATGTGCGGTTTGAGACCTGTGGCAGAAATTATGACGGCCAACTTCTCTATGCTTGCCATGGACCAGATAGTTAACAACATGGCAAAGCTAAGGTACATGAGCGGTGGGAAGATAGCCCTTCCGCTTGTTGTAAGAATGCCGCAGGGGGTTGGAAAACAGCTGGCAGCACAACATTCCCAGAGCTTGGAGCATATGTTTGCATCTATTCCAGGCCTTTATGTCTTTTGCTCCTCTGACTCTACAAGTGCTTACTACACAACGCTTTATGCCATAAAGCTTGATGACCCAGTAATACTCTTGGAACACGCCCTTCTTTACCCTATGGACTTTGAATTCAGAGAGGTCAAGAACTTCAACCCCTTCAATGCAAGGGTCTTGAGAGAAGGTGAAGATGTAACCATAATCTCCTACTTGAAAATGACCCAAGATGTGCTGAAAGCCTGCGAGTGGCTCGAAAGGGATGGCATCTCATGCGAGGTTATAGACCTCTTATCTTTAAGACCCATAGACTTTGAAGCCATATACTCCTCTGTCAGGAAGACCAAAAGGCTCGTTTTAGTCTACGAGGCTCCAAAAAGTCTTGGCTTTGGGGCTGAAGTCTCTGCAAGGGTGAGCGAAGAGCTCTTTTACTTTTTGGATGCTCCACCGCTGAGGGTAGCAGGAGAAGAAGTTCCAATACCTTACAACAGGAAGCTTGAACTCGCAAGCATACCCACGCCCGAGAAGATATACAAACAGATAAGAGAATGGGGAGAAAGACATGGACTATGAAGTTATAATGCCTCAGTTCTCTGATACTATGGAGAGGGGTAAGATAGTAAAATGGCTAAAGAAAGAGGGAGATTATGTAGAAAAGGGGGAGACCATAGCAGAGATAGAGGCAGAAAAGGCTGTAATGGACCTCCAATCCTTCAGAAAAGGTCTTCTGAAGAAGGTCTTAGTGAAGGAAGGAGAAGAAGTTCCAGTCAAGACACCCATAGCCCTTATAGAGCTTACAGAGGAGAGGCCTCCAAAAGCAGAGAAAGGAGAGCTAAAACCACAGGTAAAGCCTAAAAAGGAAGAGAAGGTTGAAGTAAAACCAGTTGAGAGGATATCCCTTCCACCAGGTATGGCATCTCCGTATGCGAAAGTCATAGCGTCTCAGTATGGCTTTGATATAGAAGAGCTTCAAAAGGAGGGAAGACTGCCCTCTCCAGCGCATGAAAGGGATATGAAAAACTTTCTTACAGAAAGGTACTTTACGAAAAAGGCCCTTGAGGTGCTAAAGGATTACGAGATTGACCTTCAGAAGGTTACAGACTACTTCAAAGGAGAGAAGGTAAACGAAGATATGCTTCTGGAATACATAGAAGAATTTGATATTCCCAAAAGAGTGCCCATATCAAGCGTTCAAAAGAGCCTCATATCAAACTTAACAAAGAGTATACAGAACCCGAGCTTTAGAATATACGAAGAGTTAGACCTTTCTCTCATACCATGGGATAAGGATATAACCTTGACCCATTGGCTCGTAAAGATAGTGGGCGATGCCATGTTATACTTTGAAAGGCTAAGAGCAGAGGTCAAAGAAGATCATTATCTTATAACACCAAATTCCAACGTTGGTGTAGCCACAGCAGTAGGAGATGAGCTCTATGCACCAGTTATAAAGAAGGTCAACAAGAAGGAGCTTGCTCAGATAGCAAAGGAGGTAAGGGAGTTGAAGGAAAGGGCTGAGGGAGGGAGGCTGACCCTTGAAGACCTAAAAGGCGGAAGCCTTACCATATCCAATATGGGGATGTACGGCATATCTTCCTTTGATGCCTTAATACCGTACGGACAGGTCTGCATAGTTTCGGTGGGTGCTTTAGACGAGCAGAGAAAGGCAAAGTTCACCTTTACTTTTGACCACAGAGCTGTAAATGGAACGCACGGAGCTCTATTTGTTAAGTATCTGAAAGAAAAAGTTTTGGACAAGAGGTACATAAGATCTTTAAGGAGGACTGGATGAAATTTGATTACCATGTGGTCATACTTGGGGGTGGACTGGCTTACGTGGGAGCTGAGGTCTTAAAAAACAGGGGGCTTAAGGTTGCCCTGATAGAAAAAAAGAGAGAGCATCTGGGTGGTGTATGCCTTCATGAGGGCTGTATACCCACAAAGCTGTACATGTTTGAGGCTCAAAAGATATACGATGCTAAGCTATCGAGGCTTGCATCTTTTAACTTTCAAAAAATAAACTTAAAGACCCTGCTTGAGTACAAAAGGGGTTTCATAAAGAGGCTAAGAGAGGATATAGAGAAGCTTCTAAAGGGTGTGGACATTTTTTATGGTGAGGGAAGACTTGTAGAACCGCATGTAGTTGAAGTAAACGGTAAGAGAATAAGCGGGGAAAATGTAATAATAAATGTGGGCAAAAGGCATCCCCTTGAAACTGATGGTGTTAATGTGTTCAACACAGACCAGATACTTGAGCTTGAAGAGGTCCCAGAGGAGATAAGCATAGTGGGGGATGACCATATAGGTTTTGAGTTTGCAACCATGCTTGCCATCCTTGGATCTCGTACAGAGGTGTACTTTGATGAGCCGTTTAGCTTTATGCACCCTAGCATAAAAAAAAGGCTTATGAAAGAAATGGATACCGTTGGTATAAAGCTTTTTAGTACTAAGGATATGGGGAGCAAAAAGGGAAGTAAGACGCTGGTTGTAAAAAAGAGAGTTCCAAACTGGGAAAGCGTTGGTGACCTGATCACAAGGGATGAGGAAAACCACTTCATAGTTGACAGGAACTACGAGACAGTCTTGAAGAACCATTATGCTGTGGGAGATGTAAACGGTATATCGGAAACTGCCCATGCGGCTAGGCTTCAAGCCATAAGCGTCTCTAAGAAAATAACAGAAGGTAGGGGCTTTTATATAAAACCTGAGAAGATACCTTACGTGCTTTACACAATACCCCTATCCTATGCAAAGGTAGGCTTTGGCAAGACAGACCTTGAAAAGAGAGGCATAAAGTATACAGAGAAGAGCGTAAGCCTTAAAGCTTTTGCCATGCCTCACATTCAACACTCAGAAGAGGGTATATGTTTTCTTTACTTTGACAACAGTGGTTTTCTTCTGGGGGCTGAGGTTCTCTCTAAACATGCCGCAGACATAATATCAAGCCTTACCGTGTCCCTTCATGCAGAGCTTGATGTGAGCACCATGTCAAAGGTACCACTCCCGCATCCTACAATGAGCGAGATACCTTTTATAAGGCTAACCTCTTAAAAATGTTATACTTTACTACTGTATGGAAAGTTTGGAAGTTATCTTAAGGGTGGCAAAAGAGTCAGCTCTGATGGGTGGCAAAGTGCTAAAGGAACATTTTGGTAAGATCTCCCAAGGGGATATAGAAGAAAAATCAGAGAAGGATGTGGTGAGCTATGTGGACAAAAAGTCCGAAGAGGTTATAAGGAAAAAAATAAAGAAGAACTTTCCAGACCATAGTGTTATAGGAGAAGAGGAAGGCGGGGTAGATAACCATGACTACGTTTGGTACGTGGACCCCCTTGACGGTACTAAAAACTACATAGCTGGATTCCCCATATTTGGTGTCTCTGTAGGCGTTGTTTACAAGAAAGAACCCGTTGTTGGAGCTGTTTATCTCCCTTACTTTGATACACTCTATTGGGCAGTAAAGGGAAGAGGAGCTTACAAAAACGACAGAATCATAAGGGTGAGTCAGAGGGAGCAAGTAAAACACTTTTATATAGCTTACGGTTATCCATCAAGGGCAAGGAGAGACCTGAACGTTTACTGGAGAATAATTAGAGACCTCTTTGAAAAGGTCGGTGCTATGAGAAGGCCAGGAGCTGCAGCCGTTGACCTTTGCTTTGTAGCAGAGGGGATATTCGATGGTCTTGTAGAGTTTGAGCTAAACCCATGGGATGTGTGCGCTGGCATGCTTTTGGTGCAAGAGGCAGGTGGAAGGGTTTACCTTACAAAAGGGCTATCCAAAGGTACGGATGTTATAGCGGCAAGTCCAAAAGCCTTTCCCCATATAGAAAATGCTGTAAAATCTAACATAGAGGTTTTGTAAGATGATGAAATTTTTGGTGCCTGTTGATTTTACAGAGATAACCAACCCACTGCTCAGATTGGTGAAAAACTTAGCTGAGCAACACAAGGCTAAGGTTATACTTCTTCATGCTGTCTCTCCCATAGTGTACCTTCCATATCCAGAGAGCTTTGGCATGAGCGTTATAGACCTTGAGCTCCTTTCAGACCTTGAAAAGAAGAAAGAATCTGAAGCTAAAGAGAGACTAAAAGGGCTTGCAGACTATCTAAAGCCCATAGAGAGTGAACTCATAGTGGAAATTGGTGACCCAGCAGAGCTTATCCTTGAAAAAGAGGTCTTAGCAGACATTATCCTTATGGGAAGTCACAGGAAGGGGCTTATAGAGAAGATACTTGTGGGCTCAACGGCAGAGAAGGTAGCAAGGTACACAAAGAAACCACTCTTCATCATGAAAGGGAAGGAGGTAGAAAGCTTTAGGAAGGTTCTAATAGCCCATGACCTTTCCCTGCATGCAGAAAGGGCCTTTAAACTTGCCCTTGATCTTTTAAAACCGCTCAGGTCGGAGGTCATCCTGCTTCATGTGGAGGAGACTATAGAGCTTCCTGTTGTGGCAAACATCAAGGATGTGATAAGTGAAAGGTACAAGGAGGAGAAGCTCAGGTACTTTGAAGGGCTTGTAAAGAAGGCAAGGGAAGAGGGGTTAGAGGCTAAGTTTGAGATCTTGCAGGAAAAAAGCCCAGTGGATGGAATACTTAATTACATAAAGGCTAATCCAGACTATGACCTTCTGGTCATGGGTAGTCGTGGGCTTTCTTCGCTCCAGCGGGTTCTTCTTGGAAGTACATCCTCTGAGGTCCTAAGGAAGGTTGATATACCCATACTCATATACAGGAGTACTGAATGAAACATTTACTCTTTTTGACCCTTTTGCCCCTTATTTCCTTTGCATACAACCCTTACACAGATTATTTCTTTTGCAGGTATTTTCAGGAAGAGAGACCAGAAGTTGCAGAAAAATACTGTCTACGCGCATTGGATAGGTCATCAAGCCTAACTCTCTTTGTGGATACCATAAGGCTTGAGCTAATTTTAAAAAAGAAGGAAAAAGCCTTAAAGCTTGCTCAAAAGCTCAAAAGCTCATATCCTAAGAATTACGAATCTTATCTTACATTGCACAGCGTGTACTCACTTATGGGACAGAAAGACAAGGCACTTTTGGCTTTAGAAGAAGGCTACAAAGGACTCCCAAATTCAAAGGAGATAATGCTTTTTTTGGCCGATGAGTATCTCAAAAGGGGAGAGAATGAGAAAGCAAAGGCAGTGGTTGAAAACTTAGCAAAGGAGAGTTCAGACAATCCACTACCTTACTATATGCTCGCAAGGATATATCTGTCAGAAGGAAACAGAGACCTTGCCATAAAATACTTAGAAAAGTCGCTTCAGATAAAAAAGACCTTTGAAGCTGGTTTTATAACCTTAGGGAGCATATATGAGGAGAAGGGAGAGTACACCAATGCTGAGCAACTTTATACGAGTATATTGAAAGAATCACCAGATAACAGGGTAGCCCTCGAAAGGTTGGCCTACTTGTATGTTATGACTAACAGGCTTGAAGAGGCGAGGGACATTTACAAGAGGCTCTCTCAACTATACCCAGAAGGAAACTATGCTTATCAGTACGCCATTGTTCTCGTAAGGAGCTCTCGTTATGATGAGGCTAAGAAGGTTCTCCATGAGCTTTACTCAGAAAATCCAGACCATGTTGACGTAGCCTACACTTATGCGCTGGTGCTTGAACTCACCAAGGAGACGGACAAAGCAAAGGATATATACGAAAAGCTGTACGAAAAAGACCCAACGAACACAAAGGTTATAGAGAGGCTTGCAGGCATATACATGGACAGAGGAGACCACCAAAAGGCGGAAGGTCTGCTGAAAAAAGGGCTATCCACAAATCCAAACAGCTACGAGCTAAACCTCCTGATGGGCAATCTTCTGAGCGAAGAAGAAAAGCCACAGGAAGCTCTGAAGTATGTTGACAAAGCCATAAGTATAAACCCCAAAGATTACAGAGGATACTTTATAAAAGCCTTGGTAAACGATAAAGCAGGTCAGATAATTAATGCAGAAGAAAACCTCAGAAGGGCTATAGAGCTAAACCCAGAAGATCCAGAGCTTTACAACCATCTAGGATACTCTCTTCTTCTCTGGTACGGACCAGCAAGGGTGGACGAAGCAGAAAAACTCATACTTTTTGCACTTTCAAAGGATAAAGAAAACCCAGCATACATGGACAGTTACGCATGGGTACTCTATTACAGGGGAAGGTACGAGGAAGCTTATAAGCTCCTAAAAGAAGCTTACTCTAAGGAAAAGAAAGACCCGGTAATAAATGAACACATGGGAGATGTGCTTTTAAAACTTGGGAGAAAGGAAGAGGCAATTGAGTATTACAGGAGAGCCATGGAGCTTCTCAAAGCTGGTAAAAAGGGAGAGCCTGGGCAGGAGGAAAGACTAAAGGGAAAGATAAAGGAGTGATGTTTTGGAATTGGATAGCATGGAGAATAACAAAAACTTCCATAATCGTAAGTTTGATCCTATCATCTGCTCTCATCGTCTTCCAGTTTACAAGCTTTGATAAGATACTCTTTTCTATCCCCATAGGTCAATCGCTGCTTTTTATACTAATGTGGCTTCTATACGCTACCTTTTATTTCTTCCCAACCTCTTCCTTTATAGGGTCTTCCCTGGTGTTCTTTGAGATAAAGGAAGAAAAAAAGCTGCATATACTTCAATCTTTTGGTGTATCACCCTTTACTTTTTACTCTAAAACGCTCGTAAGACTCATACCCATCTTTTTCCTATTAATAATGGCAAGCTTTTTATTGCATGAGGAAGATATATCCTTCATGAGAAGGTATCTGACCTATAAGTACTATACAAGCCTCATATACTCTTCCCCAGAAAAGAATTTTTCTACCTTTGGAGATGTTACCCTCTATGTGGAAAGGAAATCAGGAAGCAACTTTTACAATGTTTTCTTTAAAAAAGGTAGCGATGTAATACTTGCAAGAAGAGCCCTGTTAGAAGGAGAGAACATAATCTTTGGGGACGGGGTAGTACTTATAAAAGAAGAAAAAAAGTCTTATCTAACTGGCTTTTCCAAATACACGTTGAACTTAGAAAAGCTTGTTAATGTGGAAAGAAGGAAGGACTTTTTAAGGAGGGATGAAAGGTTAAACCTTATAAATTCTTTTTCCCTGCCCACTCTTGTGACGCTTGGTTATATTCTGGCAAATACTAAGCTACAAAGTGTTACAAGATTGTACTATCTTGTAGGTATGACCTCCATCCTATACCAGATGCTCTTGTTGCTCCTAAAATCTCTTCTGTAGATGTGGGCCCTTCAGGTTTCATTAAATTTTCATCTTCCCATCCGTAAAATTAAACTAATCAAACTTAAAAGGAGGTAAGAACATGAGGAAGCTTCTAGCAGCTCTTTTCACAGTAGCCTTTGCAGGAGCAGCTTTGGCAGCAGAGCCTGCCGCACCAGCCGAGAAAAAGGAAGAAAAGCCAGCCCAAGAGCAAAAGAAGGAGGAGAAGAAAGTAAAGAAGCATAAGAAAGTAAAGAAGAAGGTAAAGAAGGAAGAGAAGAAAGAAGAGAAGAAAGAGGAGAAGAAGGAAGAGAAGAAGTAAGGTTCTTCAAAGGGGAGATGCTCCTCCCCCTTTACTCTTTATATCTATGCCATACTGTTTTGCCTTCCTGTAGAGGTTAGAAATGTCTATGTTTATAACTTCCGATACCTTCCTTAGATCGTAACCGTATTCTTTCAGTTTTTCTTCTATAAACAGCCTTTCAAACTCTTGCTTTGCACGTTTTAGGTCCCTTTCTATGAAAAGCTTATCGTAGTTATTTTTTATGCTTATATCCAGCGACTTTATATCGTCCGCACTTATCTTCTCTCCCGTAGAGAGTATGACAATTCTTTCCATGAGGTTTTTAAGCTCACGCACGTTACCCCTCCATTCGTAAGACATGAGCAGTGATCTGGCATCCTCCGTTAAGTACTTTGTTGGTTTTCCATACTCTCTTGCAAACTTGTTTAAAAAGTACTCAGCGAGCAATAACACGTCCTCACCCCTTTCCCTTAAGAGCGGCAGCTTTATGATAAAGGCTGATATTCTGTAATAAAGGTCTTCTCTGAACTTACCCTTTCTGATCTCATCCATAAGGTCTTTGTTGGATGCTGATATAACTCTAAAATCGGATTCTATGACTTGGTTTCCACCAAGCCTTGTAAATCTTTTAGTCTCGAGTACTCTGAGGAGCTTGGCCTGAGCCACAGGGCTCATATCCCCTATCTCGTCCAAGAAAAGCGTTCCTCCATGCGCAAGCTCTAACTTTCCCTGCTTTCTTGTCATGGCTGATGTGAAAGCGCCCTTCTCATAACCAAAAAGCTCGGCTTCTATTAGGTCCTCTGGAAAGGATGCGCAGTTTAGGTCAACAAAGGGAAAATCCCTTCTATCAGAGAGCTTGTGAATATATTTGGCAACAAGCTCCTTACCAGTCCCGCTTTCACCTAGGATGAGAACATTTATGTTTGTTCTGGCCACTTTTCTTATCACCTCTTTAACTTCAAGAATAGGCTTGGACCTTCCGATGATCTCATCCTCTTCTTTTGGGCTTTCCCTTTTCCTTATAACCTCATGAATGGCTCTCTCGACTGTGAGCAAAAGCCTCTCCATGGAAAAGGGTTTTTCCAAAAAGTCATAGGCTCCCTCCTTTATGGCTTTAACTGCATGCTCCACCTTTCCATGGCCGGTTATCACTATCACGCTTGCATCTGGGAGATAATTTCTAAGCTCTTCCAGAAAATCTAAACCGTTTCCATCTGGCAGCCAAATGTCTAAAAGGACAGCATAGAAGTACTCGGATTGCACAAGCTTCCTTGCCTTTTCTAAACTCTCTGCAGTCTTAACACGATAACCCTCCTCCTCAAGAAGACTTCTCAAGGTATCTCTTATACTTTTTTCATCATCCACTATCAAAAGGGACCCTTTCATCTGAAAAATTTTAGCATTCTAAATGGTGTTAATTATCCGTTAATGAAAACACTTAGACTAAATTTATAAGGAGGTAGAGTCATGAAGAAACTTATCTTCATCACAGCTTTTGTTAGCCTTGCCCTTGCCTATCCAAGGGCTGAAAAGGGACGTATATGGTGTGAGCAAAACTGGAGTGTATGCAAAAAGTACAGGTTGGAGTTCATAAGGCTGAAAGAAAAGTATCTACCCAAGGAAAGGGAGTGTGTGGAAAAGGCGGGGAGCTATGAAGATATGAGGCTTTGTATGATGGATGTAAAGGAACAAATGAGGAGAGAGCATTACGAAATTCGTAAGAAGATGCTAATGGAGGTAGGTCCCAAGCCTTGAGGATACTTCTCATAGAGGATGATGTCTCTTTGGCAAGGTCTTTGAAAGATGTTCTTGAAAGAGAAGGCTATAGGGTAAGTTTGGCTTTGGATGGGAGGAGGGGTCTTGAATTGGCTCTATCGGGCGATTTTGACCTTATTCTGTTGGACTTACTCCTTCCTGCCATAGATGGGGATAAGATAGTAAAGAGGCTAAGGGAAGAGGGTGTTCATACACCCATTCTTATGCTTACCGTTATGTCAGAAGTTTCACAAAAGGTGAAGCTTTTTAGCTTGGGCGCGGACGACTACCTTACTAAACCTTTCCACCTTGAGGAGCTGTTGGCAAGGGTGAGGGCTTTGATAAGGAGAAGTTATAGGGGTGCTTCCGATACGATCCAGATAGGGGATTTAAGGCTGGATATAGAGAGGAAAAAGGTCTTTGTAAAAGATGGGGAGGTAAGGCTTACCCATGGAGAGTATGCGATCCTTGAATACCTATGCCTAAACAGGGGGAGGTATGTAAGCAAGGAGGAGCTAAGGGAGAAGGTCTTTAGCTATTACTCTGATAGCAACAGTCTTGAAGTTCTCATATCAAGGATAAGAAAGAGGTTGGGGATTAAAGACCTCATCAAATCTTCAAAAGGGGTTGGATACATAGTAGAATGAAAAGGTCTATAAAGCTTCAGCTGAACCTGTTTTTTGCAGCCCTGCTTGTTCTCTTTGGTCTTTATAACCTTGTCCTTTATGTGGTAATGGAAAAAGCCCTCTTTACATCCGTAGACAGACACATAACGGACGATGCAAAAATATTTGAGCAGTCCTACTTTCTTGGAAGGGATTTTGAACTCCATCCAGGCTATGAGTTTTATGCCATAAGAACCCCCAATGGTGCCCTTTTGGAAGCCTCTGAGGACACCCTTTTACCTTTCAGTAAGGAATGGTACTTGCCAGATTTACGCCTTGTGGAAAAAAAAGGTAGGTTTTATAGGATGCTAACCTACAAAAGGGGAAATGGCTTTTATGTCCAGTATGCGGTCAACTTTACGCCAGAGAGGGAGTTTTTAGAGAGCCTAAAGGTCTTTTTGTTTATCTCCTGGCTTTTCTTTCTCCTCACGTTGGTTGGTATATACCTTCTTGCTGTAAGGTCCCTGTTAGGTTCTATTAAAAGGGCTGGTCAGAGCCTCTTTGAAGAGAAGTTTGACGCTGAAGTTTATGAAGAGTTAAAGCCTTTTATGAAAAAAGTGCATGAGGGGATAAAGAGGATCAAAGAAACCTCAGAAAGGCATAGGAACATACTTTTGGTTCTTAGCCACTCTGTAAAAACACCACTATCCACAGCCCTACTTCTCTTGGAAGATGCCATTAGGTTCTATAAAGATGAAAGGCTAATGGTAGTTCGTGATGAACTGTGGAGATTGGAAAAGAATCTCACGGCTTTTCTCAGGATGGCTAAGATGGAAAGTCGGCAGAATCTGGTCAACAGAGAAAAGTGCCACTTGCAACCCCTTTTAAATGATCTAACGAGACTCTACGACCCAGAAGGGAAGAAGATAAGACTACACATAATCCAAGAACCTATCTTTGTTTACTGTGATAAGAACATGCTTTTGGAAGTCCTTGGCATAGTTGTGGATAACTCTATAAGGCATGGGATTGAAGATAGCTTTGTAGATATACACGTGGAGAAGGATCAGAGACATGCCTACATTAGGGTTGGTAACCTCTCCGAAAGATGCATGGACGAAGAAAAGCTCTTTAGACCCTTTGAAGGGAAGTTTACTGGTATAGGGCTTTACGTGGCTCGTGAGCTGTCCTGCATGATGGAGTGTGAGCTCAGCATAGAACAGTCGAAGGAAGGGGAGGTTTATATGGTGAACGTTTCCTTAAAGCTGCCGTTAATTTTGGATTAATGTTAAGCTGATAGAATAAAAATAGGAGGAAGGTAGAATGGAAGTTATAAAGCTTCATCCACCCACCGTACACTTTGCCATAGCCTTTCCAGTGCTTTTGCTCTTTATAGACGTCTATTACAGAATAACCAAGAGAGAGCTTGATAGAATGCATGCTCTTTTGACGTATCTCACTGTGCTCTCTGTAGCGTTAGGGACATTATCTGGTATCATAGCACATGAACCCATAGAGGAACTGCTTGAGAAGATCCCCATCTTTGAGACTCACGAAAAGTTAGGCCTTTTCTTGGCTGTTTTCTTTCTTCTCATTGGTGTTGTGAGGTTCTTTAGGCTTAGGAACATCTTCACTCTTATGCTTATAGTGGGCGTTCTGTTGCTTTTCCTTCAAGGGAACTTAGGAGGGAGCATAGTGTATGACCATCTTGTTAAACTAAAACCATGATGCTTTTGCTCCTGCTTGTCTTTGGAGCTTCATACGCTATAGAGCTTGAAAGTGCCTTAGAAAAAGCTATAAAAAGTTATCCCTCTATAAAGGCTCTTCAGGAAGAAAGCTTAAAGTTCAAGGGTAAAGCTCTGACTTACAGATCTTATCTTAACCCTACACTCAGCTTAGAGGCTGGAAACTTTGGAACATCTAAGGAAGGCGTAAAGTCAAACCCTGTGTATAGCATCTCTTACTCCCAACCTTTCGTCCCCTATCCCCTTGGAAGGCAATTCAGAAAGATGGTGGATTACGAAGAGAAGTCCTTTTTACAGAGGGTAGAGACAGAAAGGAGGTCTCTTACAGGGCAGGTGTACTGGGCTTATTATTCAACCCTATACAGAAGGGAGCTTCTGAAGGTAGCTCAGGAGAACTACAACATAAGCGAGGATATACATAGATTCATAAAGAGGCTCTTTGAGTTAGGTGAGGGTACAAAGCTGGAGGTTTTCAGGTCTGAGAGGGAGCTCGAGCTTGCAAGGGTTGAGCTTGATTTTGCAAAGAATGAATACAAAAACTCTTTGAAATATCTCTCTTCCTTCGTAGGTGAGGAAGTATCAGATGTGGAAGGAAGGTTTGATGACCTCAGAGACATGAAAGACCCAACCATAGAAGACCTTCCAAGAGTAAAGCAGTATGACTATATGATAAAGAGCTTAACATATGCCAGTGAAGTGGAAAGAATTCTGGCAAAGCCTCAACTCAGTTGGAACATAACAGGAGAAAAGGTGTCCGTCAATGAGTATGGCTTTAGGGCTGGTCTTACCGCATCACTTCCTCTTTTTTACAGAAGACAGGGGGAGCTCATACAGATCTCCGCCCAAGCCAGAAGTTTAGAAAGACTAAAGGAGTTTGAAAAACTGAGCATAGAAAGGGATTACCAGCTAATCAGGTCAAGGTACAGAAAGCTCCTTGAGGAGATAAAGAGAGTAGAGGAGCGAGCTATCCCAAAAGTTCAGGAGGAGTTAAGCTTGGCCATAAAAAGCTACAGGCTGAGAACTATAACCCTTTTGGAGCTTTCTGATACAAAAAGAAGATATGTGGAACTTTTAAAGTACAGGCTTGAACTCATAAAACAGGCGCACGAGGAGTATACCAAGTATCTTATGCTGGGAGGTGAGCTTTGAGAGTGTTCATACTGTTACTTTTACCCCTCTTTTCTTTCTCTGAGGTCATAAGGATAGACAATGAAACACAGAAAAGGCTTGGTATCAAGCTTTGGGAGGTTAGACTACAGGAGGTGGAGGAGGAGCTAAGGCTTCCAGCACAGGTGAGCGAATACTCTGGTCTTGTATCTCAAGTTTACTCACCAGTTGCCGGCGTTGTAAGGAAAATCTTTGTGAAACAGGGAGATTATGTAAAAAGAGGTAAAGTGTTAGCATCTGTTTATTCTCCACATGTAGCGGACCTGCAAGCTCAGATAAGGATGTCCCAGGTGAAGTTAAAGGTAGCAGAGGAAACACTCAAGAGGGAAGAGATGCTCTACAGAGAGGAGGTCATCCCTTACTCAAGGTATTACGGTGCAAAGATAGATTATGAGAAGGCAAGGGGAGAGTACCATGCCCTTTTGCAATCCCTCAGGTCTTTTGGAGAAGTAAAAGGAGACGTGGTACTAATAAGGTCTCCCATAAGCGGATACGTTATAGAGCAGAATGTTTTTACTGGTTCTGGTGTGGACATTTCCAAGGAGATGTTCAAAGTTCACTCACACGAAAAGCTATGGGTTTACTCCTATGCTAGGCCTGAAGAGGTAGATATGGTCAGGAAGGGAACAAAGGGATATAGCCTATGGAAGGGGAAAAAGGTATGGGGCTACGTAGATTACGTATCCCATGAGGTAGACCAAAACACAAAAAGGGTTCCTATAAGACTCCTTGTGGATAACAGAGAAGACCTTCTGAGACCAGGCCTGATGGTTGACGTATTCATCAAGGTTGGAAGCGTAAAAGGTTTCTGGATACCCGCACAAGGTGTTCAGAAGGTCAAAGGAGATTATATGGTTTTTGTAAAAACCGACGACGGTTTTGAGACAAGGAAAGTTAAAAAGATAAAGGAAGAGAAGGATATGGTTTTAGTGAGCGGAAACCTTAAGGAAAAAGAAAAGGTTGCAATAAGCGGTGTCATATTCTTAAAGAATCAGATAGAAAGATGAGAAAGGTTCTTCAATACAGACTCCTTGTGCTGATACTCCTGATAGGAAGCATGCTTTTGGGACTTTGGTCTTTCAAGAAACTACCCATAGACACATTCCCAGACCCTACGCCCGTACAGGTGGTCATATACACGGAAACGCCAGGCCTTTCTGCAGAAGAGACAGAACTGCTGGTAACCAAGCCCATAGAGTTTGTCCTGTCTGGATTAAAGGGTGTAGAACTCGTAAGGTCCGTGAGCCTTCCTGGACTCTCTTATGTGAGCGTATTTTTTAAAGATGGAACTGATGTATACTTTGCAAGAAATCTTGTGGCTCAAAAGCTTCCTGAGGCTCAGGCTCAGATGCCTAAGGGTTATGTGCCAAGGATAGGACCAAACACTTCTGGTCTTGGAAACGTGCTCTTCTACGCCCTCTTGGATGAGAAGGGAAACTACTCCCTAGAAGACCTAAAGACCATTCAGATGTGGAAGGTAAGACCCATGGTCAAGTCCATGGATGGAGTGGAGGATATATCCCAATGGGGACCAGAAAGGGCTTATCTGATAAGGTTAAGGCCCGAAAGGATGGTACTCTACGGGATAACATTGGAGGATGTTATAAGGTCTCTGGAGGAGTATAACCAGATAGCTGGTGGGGGATTCTTGGAGTCCTCTCAAGGAGACATGGTCATAAGAGGTCTCGGAAGGCTAAGGAGCATAGAAGAGGTAGAGAACGTACCCATAAAGAAGGAAGAGAGTATAAGCTTGGTTCTGAGAGACGTGGCTGATGTGCTCCCTTCCGAGCTTCCTAACAGAAGAGGAGCCTTCACTCTCAACGGTGAGGAGGTTCAGGGGAACATAGTCCTGAAAAGGGTTCAGACCAACACAATGGAGCTTGTACAGGAGCTAAAGGAAAGGCTGAAGAAGGTTCAAGATGTCCTTCCACCGGGCATAAAGGTTGAGATGCTCTACGACCAGTCCTACCTGACAAAAAAGGCATTGTCAACAGTGGAAAAAGCCCTTTTGGAAGGAATTCTGCTCGTATCTTTGGCAATAGTCCTTTACATGTGGAATCCAAGAGTAGCCTTTTTGGTAGCCCTCTCTGTACCCCTTACGCTCCTTTACACCTTTATACTCCTAAAGCAGATTGGCATCTCTGGAAACCTAATGACTCTTGGAGGGCTTGCCATAGGCATAGGTCTATTTGCAGATGCTACTGTAGTTGTTGTGGAGAACGTATACAGACATCTATCAGAAAATAGGCAGGGATACAAGCTTTCCATCGTAGTTGACTCAGTTATGGAAGTCATAAGACCCGTAACCTTTGCGGTAGGGATCATAATAGTGGTCTTCATTCCCATATTTACCTTCGAATCCGTAGAAGGCAAGTACTACAAGCCCTTAGCCCTCACCATTATACTGGCCATCCTCTCTTCTCTTGTCGTTGCCTTTCTCTTTATGCCCGTTCTCTCTTATTACATTATCAAACCAGGTACGGAAGAGACTTACTTTTTCAAAATGTTGAGGAGTATTTATCTGAAGCTTTTGGAGAGAGCCTTTGGAGTAAGATGGGTACTTTTGGGAATCACTTTCATATCCTTCGTCTTCTCCCTATTCTTGCTTTCCCGAGTAGGTACAGAGTTTGCCCCACAGCTTGAAGAGGGTGCAGTTCTTGTCAAGTCCTTCTTAGACCCAAACGTTTCCTTGGAAGAGGCAAAGAGCGTAGCAAAACTGGTTGAAGAGACAGCTCTTAGTTATCCTGAAGTTGTAAGAACATTTTCCAACATAGGGAGGGCAGAGGTGGCAGAGCCAGAGGATGTCAGCTACATTGAAACCTTCATAATTCTCAAACCAACGAGTGAGTGGAAGAACTTTAAAAGCAGGGAGGAGTTTGTAGGACTTCTCAGAAAAAAGCTTGGGTATGTACCTGGTGTGGAGTTTAGCTTTACACAGCCCATCCAGATGAGGATAGATGAGCTTCTCTCTGGGGTAAAGTCTACTGTGGCCATAAAGGTTTTTGGTGATGACCTAAACAGGATAAATGAAATTGCCTATAAGATTGAGGAGATAGTCAAAAACACAAAGGGTGCAGTGGACGTAGAAACAGAAGCTCAGTCTGGAAAGCTCCAACTGAGAATAGTTCCAAAGATGGAAGTTCTCAAAAGATACAACATAACAACTGCGGAGCTTATGAACTTAGTAGCCTATACTCTGGGAGGAAAAGAGGCAGGTTATATGGAGAGGGACAGCATACTATTCCCCATGGTCTTAGGTCTTGAAAGGAAGGAACTGGAAAGCGTAAAGGATATGCCACTGCTTACAAAGGACGGTACCATACTCACCCTTTCACAGGTGGCAGATGTTAAGACGACCGAGGGTTTCTTAAAGATAAGAAGAGAGAACGGTATGAGATTTGCCCTTGTGCAGTCTAACCTTCAAGGTAGAGACTTGGGAGGCTTTGTAAAAGAGATCAAGGAAAGGATATACAAGGGGGTAAAGCTTCCCCCTGGGTACTTTATAACCTTCGGCGGACAGTTTGAGAACCAAGAGAGGGCTATGAAAAAGCTTTCCATAGTTGTTCCCATATCCATACTCCTTATACTTCTTCTCCTTTACGTAAACTATAACTCACTCAGGGATGCCATCATAGTTATATTGAACGTACCCTTTGCAACTATAGGCGGTGTAATATCCCTCTATCTGTCTGGTTATAACCTCTCAGTACCCTCAGCTATAGGTTTTATAGCCCTCTTTGGCATTGCAACCTTGAACGGTGTAGTTCTCATATCTTACATCAGGTCTCTCCTTGAGAACGGCTACAGCGTAAGGGAAGCTGTACTCATGGGAGCGTCAAGGAGACTAAGACCTATACTCATAACTGCCAGTGCTGCCTCCCTTGGTCTTCTTCCCATGCTCTTTGCTACAGGGATAGGTGCAGAGCTTCAAAAACCCCTGGCTGTTGTAGTTATAGGTGGTATCTTTACTTCTACTATGCTAACTTTGCTTATACTCCCGCTTGTGTATGAAAAGTTTGGTGGAAAGAAGGCATGAGAATATATTTATAATTCCATGAAGGATAAGGTTTTTTTGTACGACACTACTCTGAGGGATGGTTCTCAGGCTGAAGGTGTAAACTTCTCCATAGATGATAAACTGCGTATAATTGAAAAACTTGATGAGTTTGGGATCCACTATTTAGAGTGCGGATGGCCAGGATCAAACCCAAAGGACACTGCCCTTTTTGAAAAACTCAAAAACATAAAACTGAGAAACTCCAAGGTTGTGGCTTTTGGTTCAACGAGGAGGCCCAACAAAAAGCCCAACGAGGATAAACAGTTGGAGAACCTCTTAAGGTCTGAGGCTAAAGTGATAACCATCTTTGGGAAAAGCTGGGATTTCCATGTTACCCAAGCCATGTCCATTACCTTAGAAGAGAACTTGAACATGGTTTATCAGACTGTCCATTACCTTAAGGAGCATGTAAATGAAGTGATATTTGATGCGGAGCATTTCTTCGATGGATACAAGAGCAATCCAGATTATGCCTTGGAAGTTCTAAATGCTGCCCTTCAAGGTGGTGCAGATTGGATAGTTCTTTGTGATACAAACGGAGGAAGCCTTCCCAACGAAGTTTACAACATAACGAAGACAGTAAAAGAAAGGTTTCCGCAGTCTAACGTTGGCATACACACCCATAATGATTCTGACAGTGCGGTGGCAAACTCCCTTATGGCTGTTCTCGCAGGAGCCAGACAGGTACATGGCACCATAAACGGTATAGGAGAGAGGACTGGCAACGCAAACCTTTGTTCCATAATACCAAACTTGCAGCTTAAGATGGGCTTTGACGTGATACCCCCAGAAAGCATGAAGAGGCTCACTGAGATTGCCAACTTTGTCTCTGAGCTTTCAAACGTACCCCTTCCTAAGAACATACCCTACGTAGGAGAGAGTGCTTTTGCACACAAGGCTGGAGTCCATGCCTCAGCCATTATGAGAGAAACAAAGACTTACGAACATATTGACCCATTCCTTGTAGGAAACAGAAGAAAGGTTGTCATATCTGACCTGTCTGGGAGGAGCAGTTTACTTTATAAGCTCAGAGAGCTTGGTATGGAAGTAAACGAGAAGGAGCTTGTAAACCTTTTAGAGAAGATAAAGGAGTTTGAAAAGGAAGGGTACCATTTTGAAGCGGCTGAGGCATCCTTTGAGCTTCTGTGTAAAAGACATTTTGGACTTGTGAAGAACTACTTTGAACTGGATGCTTATAGGGTGCTCATAGCCAGAAGGAGTAGCGATGAACTCCCCATTTCTGAAGCCACTGTGAGGCTATATGTAAACGGTGTTAGAGAACACACGGCAGCCTTGGGTAATGGTCCAGTAAACGCTCTCGATAGGGCAATAAGAAAAGCTTTGGAGACCTTTTATCCCAATCTGAAGGAAGTGCAGCTGATAGATTACAAAGTCAGAATAGTGAACGAATCTGAGGGAACATTAGCTAAAGTTAGGGTTCTCATAGAGTCCACAGATGGTAAAAGAAGATGGGGTACGGTTGGTGTATCCGAAAACATCATAGAAGCCTCTTGGATAGCACTCACAGACAGTATTGTTTACAAGCTCTTAAAGGATGAGGAAGAAAACAAGAAAAGTTAGTTTAAAATTTCTTCTTATGAGAAGGGCGTTGCTCTTAGTACTCGCTATCTTACTACTTTCCATGGCAGAACCCATGAAGCCTAGCAAAAGCTTGATGGTAAGAGTTATAGACAGGGAAGGTGTAGAACACAACCTAAAAGGGGTGGTTTGCAATGGGAGAGATTATTTGAGAGTAAAAGAAGGTAATTTAGAGTACACTATACCTTTTGACATGATAAAACATATAAGTCTTTTATCCCAAAATGGGGAACTGCTTGTCTTGAGAGTTGAGTTTGTAAACGGCAGCAAAGAGAAGGTATATGTAAGCGCTAACACTTATTGCACATCATTATGGGAGTTTGGTAAAGTAGGATTTTACATGAGGGATATAAAAGATATATTTATAGAAAAGGAGAGATGATATGAAGAAGGTTAAGCTTTTGGTCATAATATTCGCAACTTTCAGCATAGGCTTTATACTCGGGACTGCTGGTGGTTATACGAAGAGCAAGGAAAGTGAGGACGATTACAAGTACTTTAGACTCTTTACCGATGTCTTTAAGGTTGTAAAAGAAAACTATGTAGAGAATGTAAGCACCAGGGAGCTTGTATACGGTGCCCTTAACGGTATGATGAGGTCCTTAGACCCCTTCTCCGCTTTCTTCACACCCCAGCAGTACAAGGAATTCAAAGAGGAGACGGAGGGTGAGTTTGGCGGTGTTGGTATTGAAATAAGCATGGAAAAGGGGAGACCCATTGTGATCTCACCCATAGAGAGCACGCCAGCCTACAAAGCGGGAATAAAACCTGGTGATATCATCATAGAGATAAACGGAGAGGATACATCTAACATGATGCTCATGGATGTCATACAGAAGATAAGGGGGGTTCCAGGGACAAAGGTTAACCTAACCATAATAAGAAAGGGTGTTGATAAACCTATAAAGTTTGAGCTGGAAAGGGCTTTGATAAAGATAGAGAGTGTCAAATGGACAAGGATCGGAGATATAGGATACATAAGGCTTTCTCAGTTCAACGATGGAGTAGGTAAAGATATGGAGAGAGCATTAAAGGGACTTCTATCTGAGAATGTCAAGGGTTTGATCTTGGACCTCAGGAATGACCCTGGTGGTTTGCTGACAGAGGCGGTAAACGTAGCAGAGCTCTTCATTCCAGATGGAAAGCTGTTAGTTTATACCAGGTCAAGGGACGGTGAGACAAACAAGTACTTCTCAAAAAGAAAGCCTTTGGTTCCTGAGAATATACCCCTTGTGGTTATGATAAACAAAGGTTCTGCCAGCGCCTCAGAGATCGTAACGGGGGCTTTGCAAGATTACAAGAGAGCTATGGTTATTGGAGAGAAAAGCTACGGCAAGGCTTCTGTTCAAAACATAATACCCCTTGAGGATGGTTCTGCCATAAAGCTTACCATAGCTTACTACTACACTCCTCTCGGTAGGCTTATACACAAAAAGGGTATAACGCCGGACCTTCAGGTCTCCATGGATGAAAAACAGGAGGAGAAACTTCAAGAAGCCATAAGAGAGAGAAAACTGCACGGAGACAATCATTCGCTTATAATCCTTCCAGACCTTGACCTACAGCTAAAAAAAGCTATAGAAGTTATAGAAAAGGGGCAAGCCTATAAAAAGGCGGCATGATCTGCCTTGCAGTAGAGACATCCTGCGATGAGACTGCCCTTGCCGTGTACTCTTCCGACCATGGAGTGTTAGGGGAAGTCCTTTTATCCCAAGCTGTTCACTCTACCTTTGGTGGTATTGTTCCGGAGCTCTCTGCCAGGGAGCATACAAGAAACATCCTTCCACTCTTCGATAGACTCATAAAAACATCTAACTTTGATATAAAGAACATCGATTTTTTGGCCGTTACTCTCACACCAGGCCTTATACTATCCCTTGTTGTAGGGGTAGCCTTTGCCAAAAGCATAGCCTATGCTCTAAAAAAGCCGTTGGTACCGGTTCATCACTTGGAAGGGCACTTATACTCTGTCTTCATACAGAGACCTGTAGATTATCCCTTTGTTGCTCTAATAGTTTCGGGAGGACACACAGACCTATACTTGGTTGAGGGCTTTTGCAGATACACCTTCTTGGGTGGCACTTTGGACGATGCTGTTGGAGAAAGCTACGACAAAGTGGCAAAGCTTATGGGTTTTGCTTATCCTGGTGGGCCATTGATCGATAAGTTAGCCAAGGAGGGTAGGGATGTATACCACTTTCCAAGGCCCTTGTTAAAGGATGATAACCTAAACATGTCTTTCAGCGGTCTGAAGACAGCAGTAAGGCAGATAGTTGAGAGAGGAGACTATGACGCTAAGGACATCTCATGCTCTTTCCAAACTGCTGTAATAGATGTTTTGGAACAAAAACTCCTAAAGGCCCTTCATCTCACAAAGGTTAAGAGGATGGTTGTAGTTGGAGGGGTATCGGCAAACACAGAGCTAAGGAGGAGGCTAAGTTCTGTTTCTGAAAAAATGGGGTACGAGCTCCATCTTCCACATCCAAGTTATACAACGGATAATGCTGTTATGATAGCTTACGCTGGTATGGAAAGGTTCAGAAGGGGTGTAGTTGCACCCGTTGATATAAACCCAGAACCTAACATTCCGTTGGAGGTTTTTTGTAGCAAATGGTGTTATGGTTGACCATCCTGAAGCTTTCCCAGGATGTATAGGACTTTGTTAAAAATATCCTTGTCCCCTCTGTACTTTAGCAATCTCTTTGCTTCGTGCAGAGGGAAAAATTTAGCGTCCATAACTTCCCAGGATGGTTTCGTTTCTCCATCCGTGTACTTCATAATAAAGTAAGTTACCTTTTTCTTTATCCTTTTACCATCCCTATGGTACCAATATTCTACATCTCCCACCCTTTGGAGGACCTCCCCTCTTATGCCAGTCTCTTCCCAAACTTCCCTGACAGCCGTTTGGCTTGGGTCTTCTCCCTTCTCAACAAGACCTTTGGGAAAGGTCCAGACGCCCGATGGGTTCTTTATAAGCAGCACTTGCTCTCCTTTGAAGAGAACCCCACCAGCAGAAAATTCATAGAGCATTCCAGGCTTCATAGCTCGTATATGATATCCAAAAGTTCATTGGCTTTCTCTCTGTTTAACTCTTTGAGCTTTTTGTATACCTCCCTTGCTTGGTTTACCTTCTTTATCCTAACATAAGCCACGCCCAACTTAAAAAGAAGGTCTATGTCGTTAGGCTTCTGACTAAGCTCCCTCTTTATATCCTCTATGTATCTTTCTATCAGAGCTTCTCCCATCTTGCTAAATATACCTCTGTACCCTTCTTCCATATCAAGCACCGTAAAACTTATAGTTTAATCCTTTTATTCTGCTCAAGTTGCTCAAAATAACATCTTCAAGGTAAGGGTTGTGTGAAATTAGGAGCAAGTCCAAACAGAAACCACCTTCTTCCAACATCTCCCTTGCAGACCTGAGAAACTCCCTTAGCACCTCATCACACTCTATTTCAAAAGGTGCACCTAAAAAGTGGTGGCTCATGCTCAAAAAGCTTCCAGGCTTTAACTTTATCATCAGTCTGACAGGGTTTAGCGTTTCTATAAGCTGGTCCTTCATCTTTGAAAACTGAAGACCAAACATGAGCATAGCATCAGTTATTATGTACTTAGAGTTTAGATTTACAAACTGTCTGAACCCTGTTTCCTTAAAGTCAAGCTTCAGGTTATCCCTCTGAGTTTCTACCCAATGGGGATGAGGTTTTTCTAAAAGCCAAAGTATTTTCTCTGGAAGGTAGCCATCCTCTTCCTGTTTACCCCAGAACATCACAACGCTTGCCATTATCTTTTAAAATTATAGTTTCCATCATACAAAAGAGAAGGTCAGTCTTTAAATTCAAGTATATGCTAATGGGTAAGAGAGGACCTATGGAAAGGCTTATAGAAGTTTTAGGGAAGGAAAAGGTGAACTTTTCGTTGGTTGAAAGAAAGCTTTACTCCTACGACGCTACCCCCATACCTATAAGCAGGGCAACACCTATGGCCGTTGTTTTCCCCAAGACAGAAGAAGATGTTCAGAAGCTCGTTGAGGTATGTTACGAAGAAGACATACCCATCTTCCCAAGAGGTGCAGGTTCTGGGCTTACAGGTGGAGCTGTTCCAACGTCCGAAAGGGGTGTTGTAATATCCTTTGAAAGGATGAAAGAATTCAACGTTGATGTGGATAATGCAACGGCAACAGTTCAGCCAGGTGTTATAACTTACGAGTTTCAACAGTATATTGAAAAGCTTGGACTTTTTTATCCACCAGACCCATCATCCTTTAAATACTCGACCATTGGGGGAAACATAGCAGAGAATGCTGGCGGTCCAAGATGTCTAAAGTATGGGGTGACAAGGGAGTACGTACTTGGACTTACTGCCGTCATAAAAGAGGGCAAGCTTTTAAAGACTGGAAACCCTGTGATAAAGGATGTGGCTGGTTACGACATAACCAAGTTCTTTGTAGGTTCAGAGGGAACGCTTGGACTTATAACATCTGCAACCCTAAAGCTAATACCAAAACCCCTTTCGAGGACAACGCTTTTAGCCTTGTTTTATAGGCTTGAAGATGTTGGGAAGGCAGTAACTAAGATAATGACCTCCGGTGTATTCCCTTCAGCTCTTGAATTTATGGATAAGTATGCCATTAGAGCTGTAGAAGATTACAAGCCAGTCGGCTTACCAAAAGATGTAGAAGCCTTGCTCTTGATAGAGCTGGACGGCCATCCCCAAAGCGTTAGAGAGGAGGCAAGCATGGTCAAGGAGCTTCTCAACTCTATGGGTGTGTCTGTTCAATCTGCAAAGGATGAAAAAGAGGCGGAAGACCTTTGGAGAGCAAGGAAAAGCTTGGGACCAGCTTTAGGAAACCTCAAGTCGGGAAAGATAAACGAGGATATAGTTTTTCCAAGGACTTATCTCACAGATGCAATACCAAAGCTCAGAGAGATAGCCAAAAGATACGATCTCAAGCTTGTAATCTTCGGGCACATAGGAGATGGTAATCTGCATGTGAACCTTCTGTACGAAAAGAGCGACCCCGAAGAGGAGAAAAGGGCAGAGATGGCTGTGGATGAAGTCTTTGAGCTTGCACTGTCTTACCATGGTTCTATAACTGGGGAGCATGGAGTGGGACTAACCAAAAGGAAGTTTCTAAGGTGGCAAGTAGGAGATGTGGGGGTTGAGATCATGAAGGCAATAAAGGCTGTCTTTGACCCAAAAAACTTGTTCAATCCTGGGAAGGTGTTATAATGAACAGTATGATTTTACCAAGCTTAACATTAGGAAAGAAGAGGGCTCAAGTACCTATCATCCAAGGAGGTATGGGAGTTGGCATATCTTGGGAGAAGCTTGCCGGTGCCGTTGCAAGAGAAGGAGCAGTTGGAGTTGTATCTTCAGTTGGGACGGGTTACAGATATCCCAACATGGTAAAGAGGGACAAGTTTGGAAGACCCATAGGTTCCATACATACACACAGCAAAGAAGCTCTCACTAAGATCATACAGGAAGCCAAAAGAATATCACAGGGTAAGGGTCTTATAGGTGTTAACATTCTCTGTGCCATAACAGACTATGGGAGGGTTGCATCTGACGCTGTGGAAGCTGGAGCTGATCTTATCATATCTGGGGCTGGCTTGCCCATGAGGCTACCAGAGTACGTGGGAGACTCTGACGTTGCTCTTGTGCCAATAGTCTCATCCGCCAGAGCTCTTAACCTCATATGCAGGTCATGGGAAAAGAAGTACAAAAGGCTTCCTGATGCTGTGGTCCTTGAAGGTCCCAAGTCTGGAGGACATCAGGGTTTTAAGTACGAAGAGTGTTTTATGGATGAATACCAACTTGAAAACTTGTTCCCCTCAGTTCTCGAAGAGGCAAGAAGGTGGGGTAGCATACCGGTCATAGTTGCCGGTGGTGTTTGGAGTTATGAGGACATAAAGTATTACATGGGAGGAGGAGCTGCTGGGGTTCAGATAGCCACAAGGTTTATAGCAACTTACGAGTGTGATGCACCCCTCATATACAAGGAGACGTTGCTAAATGCCAACGAGGAGGATATAATACTTCTTAAGTCTCCCGTAGGTTATCCGCTGAGGGTTGTAAAGACTCCCTTTGTGGAAAGGTTGCTTTCAGGATACAATGGATGGAACGGGTGTGTTTCTAATTGCATAGTACCCTGTAATAAAGGGGAGGAGGCCAAAAAGGTTGGTTTTTGTATAGCTGATAGGCTCGGTGCTGCATGGCTTGGAAACTACGAAGAGGGTATATTTATAAGCGGCGCAAACGGGCACATGCTAAAAAGACAGGGCATAGTATCAGTAAAGGAGCTCATCCATATACTAACTGGCAAAAAACCAGACCCAACGCTCAGAGTGGAAGCTTATTCCTATGATGGAACAGTTGGGTAAGCTTTTGTTACTTGCTGGCTCTATTTTGGTAGTTCTTGGACTTTTGATGATGGTCTTCCCAAAGCTACCTTTTGCAATTGGAAAGCTGCCGGGAGATATAGTCATAAAGAGAGATAACTTTGTTCTGTACTTTCCCATAGCCACTTCCATACTTTTGAGTTTGATACTTACATTACTGATCAATCTCCTTTTCAAGAAATAGCCTTAGTGCTTTTAAGGCTCTTTCGGATAAAAGCCTCTTTCTTTCATACTTGTCTTTTACTTTTAAGCCAAGCGGCGGCAAAAGACCCATAACTGGACCCATTGGTTGAAGCGTCCCATCTTTGCTGGTTATGTACCTCACCAAAGAACCAAGCATAGTCTCCTTTGGCAGTGCTACTGTTTTCTTCCCTTTTATCAGCCTTGAAGCGTTCATACCTGCAAGTATTCCAGTTGCTGCCGAAGCAACGTACCCTTCAACCCCCGTTATCTGACCTGCAAAGAATATGTTTTCGTACTTTCTCATGTTCAGAGAAGGGGTTAGAACCCTGTTGGATTGTATAAAGGTGTTTCTGTGCATGGAGCCAAGCCTTACAAAAACCGCATTCCTAAGACAAGGTATCAGTCTAAGGACTCTTTTCTGCTCTCTGTGGGTCATTCTTGTCTGAAAGCCTACCAGAGAAAGCAGAGTTCCTTCTCTGTTTTCTTTTCTTAGCTGAAGGACTGCGAAGGGTTTTCCTTCTTGATTGGATAAACCTACTGGTCTCATAGGACCAAAGAGTAAGGTTTTGTAACCCCTCGAGGCCATCTCTTCTATGGGCATACACCCTTCGAAGTAGAGAGCCTTTTCAAAGTCTTTGGGTTTTACTTGCTCAGCTTTTATTAGCTCCTCATAGAATAGCCTATAATCTTCTTCTGTAAGAACGCAGTTAAAGTAGTCATTCTCACCCTTTCCATACCTTGATGCCCAAAAGCCTTTTGTGTAATCTACACTTTCTGCTTCCACTATGGGTGATAGAGCATCGTAGAAGTGAAGGTAGTCAAAGCCAACGAGCTCCTTTATATCCATCTCAAGGTCTGGAGACGTCAAGGGGCCAGAGGAAACTATGATAACACCATCCCTTGGAACTTTCTTAACCTCCTCCCTATGAACCTCTATGTTTGGATGGGAGATTATCCTTTGAGTTATGTAATCAGAGAAGATGTTTCTGTCTACCGCCAGGGCAGAACCAGCCGGAACGTAGGCATACCTTCCAGCCTCAACTACCAAAGAGCCGAGCATCTCCATCTCCATCTTTAAGAGCCCAGAGGCTGTGCTTACATCCATGCTTCCCAAGGTGTTGCTGCAGACAAGCTCCGCAAGCCTATCCGTTTTGTGTGCTGGGCTTTGTCTTTTTGGCCTCATCTCGTACAGAATGACCTTTATGCCCTCCTTAGCTATCCTGTAAGCAGCCTCTGAGCCGGCGAGTCCTCCACCTATAACTGTTACCGTTTGCATATCAAAGGTTATAATTTTATCCCTTATGGAAGAATTTCAAAGCGTTAGAGGTTTTCATGACATATTTGGAAAAGAGGCAAAGAAGTTCGTCCACATTGGAGAAACCATCAGAAGAGTTTTAAAGACCTATAACTTTGAAGAGGTCATACTGCCAGTGGTTGAGTACATTGAAGTGTTTCAAAGGAGCATAGGGGAAGCAACTGACATAGTTCAGAAGGAGATGTTTTCCTTCCAAGACAGAAAGGGAAGGTGGTTAGCTCTGAGACCAGAAGGTACTGCTGGAGCGGTAAGAGCTTTAATACAAAACAAACTGTACGCTATGAAGCCATACCTTAAGGTTTTTTATGAGGGTCCCATGTTCAGGTACGAAAGACCTCAGGCAGGCAGATACAGGCAGTTCCATCAGATAGGTGCCGAAGTCTTTGGAAGCATAGACCCAGTAGTAGATTCGGAGATGATACAGATAGTTTACACCATACTGGAAGAGCTTGGTATAAACTCTACCATAGAGATAAACTCCATAGGATGTAGGGTCTGTAGACCCATATACAGAGAAGCTCTCGTTGAGTACCTTAACCATGTTGCTGGACATCTCTGCGATATCTGCATAGATAGAATGGATAAAAACCCATTGCGCGTTCTTGATTGTAAAGTGGAGACTTGTAAGGAGGCTGTAAGGGAAGCACCAAAGATGGTTGATTTTCTGTGTGACGATTGCAAAGGGCATTATCAAACGTTGAAGGAATATTTAAGCATGCTTTCCATACCTTACAAGGAGAACCATAATTTAGTAAGGGGGCTTGATTACTACACTAAGACGGTTTTTGAGGCTGTATCACATGAGCTTGGTATAGCAGTCGTGGCTGGAGGGAGGTACGACTACCTAGTTGAGGATATGGGAGGACCATCTGTACCAGCTATGGGTTTTGCAGTTGGTGTAGAGAGGCTCTCTATGCTTGTAGGGGAAAGTTTACCAGAAGAACCCCTTTACTTTGTCATCCCCTTTGGGAACGTTATGGATTATGCTTTTGAAGTTGCCAAAAAGCTAAGAGAAAAGGGCAAGAGAGTGGAGCTCTCTTACAAAAGGAACGGGCTTAAGAAGCAGATGGAACTGGCAAATAGGATGAGGGCAGATTATGCCGTCATAGTAGGTGAGGATGAAAAGGTGAGCGGTTATGTGACAATAAAGAACATGCATACTGGTGAGCAAAAGAAGGTTAGTTTTTACGATGTTTTGAACATAACATAAAGAGCTTATAATTTAAAGTATGAGGGCACTGCTTGTTCTACTTTTAACTCTCCTGTTTTTTTGTAACGCTCAGGATGTTATAAGGTTTGGTGCTGCAGTCTCTCTTACGGGTAAGCTCGCAAAGGAAGGTCAGCTCCTGAAACAAGGCTATGAGCTTTGGAGGGAAAAAATCAACGCACAGGGGGGGATAAAGGTAGGGAACAAACTTTATAAGATTGACATTGTCTATTACGATGACCAGAGTGATCCCACAACAACTGCAAGGCTAATAGAGAGGTTGATAATTCAAGACCAAATAAAGCTGATCTTGGGACCATACGGAAGCGCTCAAGTTTTTGCTGCAGCTCCCATAGTGGAAAAGTACGGAGCCATTATGGTTCAAGCTGGTGGTGCTTCCAGCGATATATACACGAAGGGCTACAGAAACATATTTGGGCTTTACACTACAGCACCAAACTATGGAAAGGACCTTGTGGAGCTTGCCACAGTGCTTGATAAAAACCTAAGGACAGTGGCTATAGTTTATGAGAAGGACATATTCTCTGAGGATGCAGCTTACGGTGCACTAGATCACTCCAAAAGAAAAGGTCTGAAGGTTGTTCTTTACGAAGGTTACCCAAAAGAGACAAAGGACCTTTCGAGCCTAATGCAAAAGGTCAGATTACTGAAGCCTGATATTATCATAGGCTCTGGTCATTTTGCCGACTCTGTACTTTTGGTAAAGCAGCTCAAGCAGTTTAGAATAAATCCTAAGTTCCTTGGGCTTACCGTTGGTCCTGCATTGCCTGCCTTTGTCCAGTCTCTTGGAGAGGATGCGGAGGGCATATTTGGACCAGTGCAGTGGAGTTCAGCTTTAAATTACAAAGACCCATTGTTTGGAAGCACTAAAGAGTTTGTAAAGCTTTACAGAGAGAGGTTTAAAGTGGAACCTGAGTATCATGTAGCTGGTGCTGTTGCCGCAGGCTTAGTTTTCCAAATAGCCATAGAGACTGCAAAAAGCCTTGAAGTCTCAAAGATAAGGGAGGCTTTGAGTAAAAACAAAGTGGAGACACTCTTCGGTGTTTTGGGGTTTGATTCAACTGGAAAAGTCATAACCAAACCTATGGCTATCATCCAGATACAGAATGGCAGGCAGACAACCATCTATCCAGTAAGGGAATCGAGCCCCATATATCCAAAACCCTCATGGAAATAGTTTTTCAGCTTATTTTGGATGCTATCTTGCTCTCCGGTTTTTACACTCTCCTATCTGCTGGTTTTTCACTGATGTGGGGTGTAACGGGCATAATAAACTTAGCTTACGGCTCTCTTATTCTCACTGGAGCCTACATGGCTTATGCTCTTTACCATAAAGAGGTGAGCCTTTTTGTTTCACTTCCCTTGGTTTTCTTCGTTGGCATGCTTTTGGGTCTTTTGCTCCAAACACTTCTTATTAACAAGCTCATGGACTATGAACCTTTCACTGTACTTGTCCTGACCTTTGGACTTGATATAGTCATAACAAACCTTCTTAACCTTCTTTTCAAGGCAGACATTAGGTCAATAAGCCTTTCCTTTGAAAGCTATTCTTTAACCTTGGGAGTTCTTCTCTTGCCAGCCAACAAGGTTCTGGTTTTTATCCTGTCCACTCTCTCTGTTTTAACCCTCTACATTTTTTTAAAGCTTTCTTGGATAGGAAGGGCTATAAGGGCAGTTTCCATGGACTCTGTTGGAGCAAAGCTCTGCGGAATAAATCCCAAAAGGGTTTACACTCTTAGCACTGGAGTAGCTACTGGTTTAGCCCTTTTTTCTGGAAGTTTTTACGCCATGCTTCAGGGCTTTACTCCCTTTGACTCTGGAGGATTAACAATAAAGGCCTTCCTTGTATGTGTTATAAGCGGGCTTGGGAGCGTTAGCGGGCTTGCCTTTGGTAGCTTTCTTCTCTCCATATTTGAAGTCTTCTCTGGCTTTTACATGGGTGAAGAGTGGAAAAATGTTGTGTCCCTATTTCTCCTTATCCTCTTCCTTGCAGTAAGACCAAGGGGACTTTTTGGAATAAAGTACCATGAAAAAGCGTGATTTAATCCTTTTAGCTGGGCTGTGCCTTCTTTTTTTCCTCCCAAGCCTTCTCAGTCCATACTGGCTTCGTGTAATCATCTCAACCCTTTTTCTCTCTTGCCTTTCTTACTCCCATAACCTGCTTTTCTATTTTCTTGGCTATCCAGCCTTTGGTGGTATAGCCTTTTTTGGTTTTGGTGCCTATGTCTTCTCAGTGCTTTATGCGAACCTTTCTTATCCTTTCTTCTTATCCCTGCTTTTGGGAGGGTTCTCTTCCCTTCTTCTTTCCCTTTCTGTCTCTCCAGCAGTCATGAGGCTAAAAAGCCACTACTTTGCCATAGCAACTCTGGCACTCCAACTTTCTTTTATGGAGCTTGCGGAAAACCTTGATATAACAGGAGGTACAAAGGGTATAGTCTTTAAACTGACACAGCAGTCTAACCTTATATCTTTCTATGCCTTCCTTTTTATACTTTTGACCCTTTTGACTTTTACCTTATTTCTTGAGATTTCAAACTTTGGCCTTACAATGAAAGCCATAAAGGAGGATGAGACGACCTCTCTAAGCGTAGGAGTAAACACCATGGCATACAAATCCCTTGCCTTTATGAGCATGGCCTTCTTCCTTGGACTGCTCGGGGGAGTTTTCTCCTTTTGGAACGCTTATGTGGATGCTCCAACTCTTTTTGATCCCATGCTATCAGTAAAAACCTTTTTTGTGTTAACACTCTCTATGTCTGCACCTTTGTTTGGTCCCCTTCTCTGGTCTTGGATCTTTGAGATGACCTTTGAGCTTCTCTGGAGTAAATTTTTACTACTCCATGGTTTGCTCTTAGGATTAGCCATAGTTGTCCTTATACTGCTCTTCCCAAGAGGACTTGCATGGAAAAGGAGTTGGAAGTTATAAACGTAAGAAAATCCTACGGTGGGAATCAGGTTCTGGAGAGTGTAAACTTCAGCGTAAGGATTGGGGAAGCTGTTGGAATCATAGGTCCAAACGGCTCTGGTAAAACTACACTGATAAACATAATATCTGGAATAACAAAGCAGGACTCTGGAAACATACGCCTTAAAAACGTTGACATAAGCAGTGAACCACCGTACAGGAGGGCAAAGCTCGGCATAGGAAGGACCTTTCAGATTCCTAAACCTTTTTCAGGTCTCACCGTGTGGGAAAATGTCCAAATGGCATGCACCCATTCAGGAAAAGGAGCAGACACAGAGGACATTTTAAAGAGGGTAGGACTCTACGAATTAAGGGATAAAAAAGGGGGAGAACTCTCTTTAGCTCAGAGAAAAAGGCTTGAGATGGCAAGAGCAATGGCGCTAAAACCGAGCCTTCTTTTGCTTGACGAGGTTTTTGCAGGACTGAACCCAGCATCTGTAAAAGAGATGTGGAACATGCTAAGAGGTTTGAGAGAGGATGGGGTTAGCATCCTTATGGTGGAGCATGTACTAAAAGCTATGTTTGGTTTGGTAGACAGGGTTATAGTTCTCCACGAGGGGAGAGTCATATACGATGGGTCCATTGAGGGTATGTTGGAGGACGAAGGCGTAAGGAGGGCATACCTTGGAGAAAGGCATCCCACTTTTGAAGGTTGATGGACTGAGCGTTGGATACGGTGATATTACTGTTCTTGATGAGATAAACATAACCGTCCACAGAGAAGAGTCTGTTGTTATCTTTGGTTCCAATGGTTCTGGAAAGAGCACTCTTTTAAAAACAATAGCAGGCGTGATCAGTCCATGGAAGGGGAGCATAAGGTTCAACGATGAGGATGTATCAGAGATGAGCTCCTACGAGAGGCTAAAGCTTGGTATAGCTTTGGCAAGTGATACAAAAAACCTTTTTTTGGACATGAGCGTTGAAGATAACTTGACACTGGGCGCTTACACAAAGAGGAGGGGGTTCAAAGAGAGGCTAGAAAAGGTCTATCACTTCTTTCCAGAGCTTGAAAAGGTAAGGAGAAGATTGGCCGGTGAGCTATCCGGTGGCTTTCAGAGGATGCTATCCATAGGAAGGGCTATAATGTCTGATCCATCTCTGCTCATGATAGATGAGCTATCTTTGGGTCTTTCACCAAAGGTAGTAGACAGGTTGGGAGAAATTCTAAAGGATGTTAGTAAAAGAGAAGGTGTCTCCTTGCTCGTAGTAGAACAGGAGATATACCTTGCAAGCATGCTATGTCAGAGGGGTTACGTGTTAGATTTAGGAACCATTGTGTCAGAGGGGAATGTTAAAGACCTTCTCGCCGAAGATGTGGTGAGAAGAGTTTACATGGGTCTGTGGTAATTTTCTCTTGACTTTTATCATATTTTCTGTTATTATTACCTTAATATGAACATAAAAAGGAGGTGAAACTATGAGGCTAGTTGTTCTGATGAGCGCTTTGGTTTCTATGGGCTATGCTCAGGAGGTTCTTCTCAAAGAGATCGAGGTAAAAGCCAAAAGGGAGCACCTTCAGGAGAGTCTTGACGTGAGGGAGATAAGAGAAAGCTCTGCTAAGGATGTGGGGGAAGCTCTAACTAAGGTTGAAGGCATCTGGAAGATAAGAAAGGGTGGGATTGCCAACGATATAGTGCTAAGGGGCTTTTACAGGGACAACATAAACGTTCTTATCGATGGAGAGAGGATATACGGAGCATGCCCTGGCAGGATGGACCCACCAGCCTTCCATGTGGATTTTTCAGAGGTTGAAAAGATTGACATTATAAAGGGTCCCTTCGATGTAAAGCACCAAGGTTCTATGGCTGGACTTGTCAACATAATTACCAAAAGACCGGAAAAGGGATTTCATTTAAAGCTAAACGCAAGCTTAGGGTCTTTTAACTTCGTAAACCTTTCACCAGTTGTCTCTTATGGTGATGATAAGTTTTACGGACTTGCAGGATACTCTTACAAATACTCAAAACCTTACAAAGACGGAGATGGTAAAAAGTTCACAGAGTTGGTCAGTCCGAGTGGACAGCCCCTTTACAAACCTCAGTTCCAAAACAAGAAAGCTTTTGAGATAAACACTTACTGGACAAAGTTTGGACTAAAACCCTTAGAAAACCATAGCTTAGAGCTTTCTTACACGAGACAAGAAGCCAAGGATGTGCTATATCCTTACCTTGCTATGGATGCCAAATACGATAACACTGACAGGTTAAACTTCACTTACAATGTAGATAACATATCGGACCTTTTGAAATCTCTGAATTTCCAATTTTATTACACAAAGGTAGACCACTGGATGGATGATGGCTACAGGACAAGCTCAGGCATGATGCCCTGGTCTATGGCTACAGATGCAAAGACAAAAACCTACGGTGGAAGGTTAGAAACCCAAGTAAAGGATTTTAAAGTAGGATTAGAGGCTTACAGGAGAAACTGGGATGCAACGAACTACATGCGTATGATGAGCGATATTAAAGGTCAGTTTGTAATACCAGATGTGGATACTACAAGCCTTGGCCTTTATGGGGAGTATAGAAGGATGCTGTCTGAGAAGACAAGGCTGGTTGCAGGCATCAGGCTAGACACTGCAGAGACAAAGGCAGATTCATCAAAAGCAAACACAGACCTATACTACGCTTACAAGAACACGAGGAGCACGTCAAAGACGGACACATACCCTTCTGGTAATATCCAGTTCTTCTACGAGCCAACGAAAGGGATTGAATTCTTTGCAGGCCTTGGCCACTCGGTGAGAATTCCAGACCCGCAAGAGAGGTACTTTGCCATGAAACGTATGGGCAGTGATTGGGTTGGAAACCCTAACCTAAAACCCTCAAGGAACACAGAGTTAGACATTGGTGCTAAGTATTCAACAAAAAAAGTGTTAACAAAGGCAACTGTTTTCTACAGCTATGTACAGGATTACATAACAGTTCATAACCAGAGTAAGGTGAACAACGTTATGGATGTTATGAACAGCAATGCACGTTCTTATGAGAATGTAAACGCACAGTTCTTTGGTGGAGAGTTAGATTCGAGGTTTTCTTTGACGGATAGCCTTTTCTTCTTTGGTGGACTGTCATATGTTCAGGCTAAGAAGGACACAAAACCAGAAAAGAATATAACGAGCTCAAAGGTTGCAGAGATCCCACCCCTCAGGACTAGGCTTGCCCTCAGGTACGATAGGAGTATGTACTTTGGAGAGATAGAGACGATCCTTTCCGCAACTCAGGACAGGGTAGACAGAGACCTAAGAGAGCAGAAGACCTCTGGATACGGTATAGTGAACATAAAGGTTGGTGGAAGTTACAAAGGGCTTAACCTAACTGCTGGCATAGACAACCTGCTTGATAAGAAGTACTACGATTACCTATCATACCAGAGAGACCCCTTCAGGAGTGGGGTAAAAGTGCCAGAGCCAGGAAGGACTTTTTATGTTAATGTTTCTTATATGTTCTAATATTTACCCAATTCCTTTCTCAGCTGCTTTTCTAAAAAGCTAAGCATATACTTGAACTTCCTGTCTTCCCTTACCCTCTCTTCTATTTTTTTAATGGAGTAAATAGCCCATGTGTGGTCCCTCTTTCCAAATTGCCTGCTTATCTCTGTGTAGGATATACCAAGAACAGCTTTGCATAAGTACATGGCCATCTGTTTTGCGTTTATTATCCTTCTTTCCTTTGTATCCTTCCTTAGGTGGTCTGGCTTTAGTCCAAAGTGCTTGGCAACAAATTCTACTACAAACTGCACATCCTTTTCTGTCCTGTTTTCTAAGGGCTTTATACCAACTACCTTTAATGTTTTTATGGCTCCCTCTATCTCTCTGACGTTGTAGCCTGTTGTGTCAAAAATATAGTCCATTGCCACCTTGTCTACAGGAAGGCCGTAGAGTATGAGCTTCTGCTTTATTATGGACAGCTTTGTGTCATCATCCAAGCCTATCTCTAAAACTAAACCACCCTCAAATCTACTTATCAACCTGTCCGATATGTCTCTTAGGTCCTTGGGATGTCTATCGCTCACCAGCACTATTTGCTTATCCATCAAATACATAGACTCAAACAGTCTAAAGAGCTCTACCTGAGTTCTCTCTTTGCCAGTCAAGAACTGAACATCATCAAGGAGTATAAGGTCAACCCCCATGTACCTTTCCCTAAACCTTCCTATGTTTCCTTTCCTGAGGTACTCTATCATCTCATCGGAAAAGTCGTTGATTGAAGAGTATATGACCTTGAAGCCCTTGCTTCTCGCCATGTTTCCTAAAGCGTGTAGTAGGTGTGTTTTTCCTAAACCCACATTGCCGTATAAAAAGACAGGGTTAAAGGCTATTCCAGGCTTTTCTGCAACTTCCAAACAGACTTTATAGGCAAGCTCGTTTGCCCTCCCCACCACAAAGTTTTCAAAGGTAAATCTTTCAACGAGGTTTGAATTGTAACTTTCCTGAAGACTTTTGTTCTCTGCTTCATCTGCGCTTTTAACCTCTATCTTTTTTACATAGTTTTTGAGCCTGCTCCCTATATACTCTATCGCCCATCTTTTGTATGTTTCCGTAGGTGCTACAAGAACAACTCTATCTGTACCTTCTTCTATTCTAAACTGACGGAAAAGACCAACCGCAAAATGGTCTAGTCTTTCAATAAACATCAAGAAATCTTGCCTCTCCTGCCTTTCCATGTTTTCCTCTTCTTTGTTTACTTTTATCTTAAAGCACGAAGGAACTCACTACCCAAAAAAATGTGTAGGGTGGCTTTGTATTTAAGTGCTATACTCCTAACTCCTCTTCCTTGTGGAAAAATTGAAAGGTAGGTCAGAAGGACAGAAATTCAAAACCACCAGCTTGCTGTGTATAACCCCTCTCTGCCAAAATATCTTCCTCCACCTTTATAAGATACTCTGGCATAACGATCTTTGGACACACAAAGGAGCAGTTTCTACAGTGTGTACATGCGTTTATGCTGAGCTCCTTTAGCTTCATGGATAGTTCTTCTGTATCCTTGTTTCTTTTGTCTTTGAAAAGCTTGTAGGCTCTTGCAAATGCCATAGGACCACCAAAGGAAGGACTCGCTAAGAGTACTGGGCATACACTGTCGCATGCACCGCACAAAATACATTCCCAGCTCTTTTCTGTGATGTTCAAGATCTCTTGACTTACAGGAACAGCATCTTCTCTTGGGCTAAACCAAACTCTTGCAGACTTTACTCTTTTGATAAGGGTATCATGTTCAACAACAAGGTCTTTTATAACATAAAAACCATCTATGGGTTCTATCTTTATGTCTTCCCCAAGCTCTTTCAGTTTTGTATTACATGCCAGCACTGGTTTTCCATTGACCTTTACAGCGCACGTTCCACATATGCCAGACCTGCACATGCTCCTGAAAGATATGCTCTGGTCCATATCTTCCTTCATCTTTGTAAGTAAGTCAAGAACTGTATAACTCTGTGGAAGTTCAAGAGAGAACTCTCTGTATCCTTCAAAATCTGACCGTTTTATCTTTACGATAGCTCTAACATGCATACTATAAATATATGCGTGCCCTGGGGGACTCGAACCCCCGACCTTGGGCTTCGGAGACCCACGCTCTATCCATCTGAGCTAAGGGCACTAAAGTGCGTTTTCTTTATAATAATCTACGATAACTCTTCTTATCTTTTCAGTTAGTTCCTTTGACTTTACATCCAATATACTGTAGCTTTTGCCTTCCTTTTCCAAAGTAGGAAACTGAATAAAGTATCCTCCATACTTACTTTCAAAAAGCTTTATACCCTTTATAACAAGGGCTCCATCTATCTGTACATCCGCATACCCCAAAAGTTTTGGTTTTTTCAGAGAAGTTTCAAAGGGATAAAACCTGACAAGCTCCACTTTCATACCTTCTCTTTCTGGAGCTTGACATACTTGTCCAGGGCTAAACGCCTTCTTACCCCGTTCACTCTGTCTATAAAAGTTATACCGCTAAGATGGTCAAGCTCATGCTGGAACACAACGGCTGGGAAGCCTTCAATGGTCTCCTCCCTTTCTTCCCCAAAGAGGTCAACGTATTTAAAAAATACCTTATTGTACCTTTTTACCTCAACAACCAAACCAGGGAAGGATAGACATCCCTCTTTGTAGTTCAACTCACCCTCAGCCAGCAATATCTGTGGGTTTATCATTACAGCCTTAAAGGGTGGGCTTCCCTCTTTTTTTGATGTGTCTATAACCATTATGCTGAGCGATACACCTATTTGGTTGGCGGCTAAACCGACACCTTCTGCACTGTACATAGTTTCAAACATATCTTTCACTAGACTTTCTATTTCCCTATCTATTAAGTCCACCCTCTGGGTGGGGGTTTTAAGTATAGGATGTGGAAATCTCAAAATCTCCCTAACCATAAGTAATAATAGATAAGCTTCCTTCAGTATATTTCAAGTGTTTTTAGCATGTTGCATCACTGTAGCAACATGCAACATATACAAAAAGAGGCAGACATTTGGAAATGCTGTAAGTTCTTAATTTTCAAAAACAGATAGGCTGGCACGGTTATTGCTCAAATAAACTATGTAAATCCTTAAAAGGAGGTGTAAGATGGCTACCGTAAGCAAGCTAAGAGAGCTCATGTCACTGCCTGGTGCAGTGGCGGCTGGAGAGTTCTCCGATGATGGGAGGCTTCTTGCCTATTACGGAGATATAGACGAGAAGTCTGCAGAGATAGCTGCTATGATGTGTGCTGCCAACAAGCTCATGGGCAACATGCAGGCAAAGGGTTGGAGTGCCTATACAGGACAGGGAGGCTTTTATCCAGTCTATGGTTTTGCGGTTGCTGGAGGCAAATATGCCGCCTGCATAATGGGTAATGTGGGAGTCTTTGTAGAGCTCAGCAAGGCGGATTTTGACAAGACCTTTGAAACCCTTTCCAAGTATATCTAAAGGAGGTAAAAGCCATGGCAAACCTTGAAAGACTTATGAAAATAAAAGGTGTATGGGCTGCAGGTGAGTTTACCAACGATGGGAAACTTGTTGCTTACAAAGGAAACATATCGGATGAACATGCAGCTATGGCTGCGGAGATGTGCGCAGCCAACAACGCTATGGCAAGGATGCAGTGCGATGGATACACTGCCTTTTCTGGACAAGAATGGACACCACTTCATGGATGGGCTCTTACAGGTCCTAAATATTCCGTGTGTGTAATGGGTAACGTAGGTGTTTTTGTAAACAACGATGAGGTCTCCTTTAACGAGGTCTTTAAGGTTCTAAGGGAAGAAGCTGGGAAGTAAAGTAAAGAGTAAGAGGAAGGCTTAGAGCCTTCCTCTTTTTTATTTTAGGAGGTGAGCATGTATAAGTTTCTTTCGGAAGATTGGATAAGGGCTTACGCAGAAGAGTGGAACAAGAACGAAAAATTAAAATCAGACCTTAAGGATTTTTCTGCCAGCATAAAGTACTATATAGAAGGAAAAGAAGGAGAAGCGATGGAGCTTATAGTAGAAAGAGGTATAGCCAAGTCTTCAGGAAAGGCTAACTCTCAAAAATACAACTTTGAGCTATGGGCAAGCCCAGAAAATTGGAAAAAGCTCGCAAGCGGTGATATGGGACCAAGAGCTGCCATGCTAACTAAAAGATTAAAGTTTAAAGGGTCTATGATAACAGCCATGAGGTATATGTCAGCCTTTGAGGAAAGCCTCAGAATGATGTCTTATATTCCCACCCATTGGAACTTATAATTCATCTTATGGAAATATCCATCCTAGATGGGTTGTTTGATGGTGTGCTTTACATAAACGGAGAGTTTAAGATAGTTTATGCTAACGATGCTGCAAAGAGATTGTTGGGGAGGGAAGATCTGGAGGGAAGCAATTGTAAAGGCATTTTTTCTATATGCGAAGACTGTCCCATGAAGCACGTTAAGGAAGAAAGAGAGGGAGTGCAAGTTTATGACGTGAAATTATCAAATTCAAAGCACGCATGTTGGAGCATGTCTCCTGTATTTGTAAAGGGTAATTTCCTTGGAGTTCTTGAGGTCTTTAGAGATGTTAGTAACGTGGTCCACTGCATAGTAGAATCTGAAAGGCAGAGAACTTACAAGGAGGCTATTCTCAATTCTATATTTGAAGCCATATTGGTACTTAACCATCATGGTGAAGTATTGGAGCATAACCAGGTCGCCAAGAGAATGCTATGCGCAGACGAAAGAATTTCCCTTATTGGTAAGAATATAAAAGAGCTTATAAACCTGTCCGTTGATGAGCTACCACCAGAAGGAGAAAGATGCGATATATACATAGAAACTCCGTATGGAAGACAAAAGGCATCCTTGTTAGTTTCTCCCATGAAGTCTGGATTTGGTTTAGTTGTATCCCTTTATGTGGTAAGCAATAATATAAATGTATCAGCGCCAGAGGATGAACTCATAATTACTAAAAGCCCAGTATTCCAAAGGGTTTTAGACTTAGTTAAATCAGTGGCAGAATACGATGTAAATGTGCTTTTGGAGGGAGAAACTGGTACTGGTAAGAGCCTACTGGCTAAATACATTCACTATGTTTCACCAAGGAGGGATGGACCTTTTGTAAGGATAAACTGCACTGCCATACCAGAAAGCCTACTGGAGGCTGAGCTTTTTGGTTATGTCAAAGGGGCCTTCACGGGTGCACTCAAAGACAAACCTGGCAAGGTAGAGCTTGCAGATAAAGGTACCATTTTCTTGGATGAGATAGGAGACATGCCGCTCTCTCTTCAGGCTAAAATACTCCATCTTGTGCATGAGAAGGAGTTTGAGAGGATAGGAGATACAAAAACAAGGAAAGCAAACGTTAGGATCATAGCTGCAACAAACAGGAATCTAAAGGAGCTAGTGTCCAATGGACTATTTAGAGAAGACCTCTACTACAGGCTAAATGTAGTTCATATACATTTACCATCTTTAAGAGAGAGGAAGGAAGATGTTCCACTGCTTGCAGAGTATTTCCTCACAAGATATGCAAATAAGTATTCAAAGAAAATCAAAGGTATATCACCAGAAGCTATGAGATTTCTTCTTTCTTATGACTTTCCTGGTAATGTAAGGGAACTTGAAAACATAATAGAACGTTCTGTTATAACATGTACAAAAAGCTATTTGGAACTAGATGTGGACGTGTATAGAAGCTCCGAAAAACAACAAGAAGAAGAAAAGGTCAAAATTAAGAGAGTGTTAGAACAGGCTCGGGGCAACAGAACACTTGCAGCAAAACTACTTGGCATTCACAGAACAACCCTATGGCGAAAGATAAAAGAACTCGGTTTATAATTAAAGCATGGTAAATGAAGAGGATATAGTAGCAAGAAGCATCAAGATAGAGCCAAAGGGTGAAATACATAGATGTACGGAGGGTTCCTACTCTGCCTATTACTGTCTTCCTGTTGTTATTTACTTTGAAAACGGAGAGAAAAGAGAGTACCTTTTGAAATCTCATAGTGAACCCAAAGCTTTGCAAGAATTCCTTGAAAACAAAAAGGGACTAAGGGAAAGGATGGAGAAGAACTTTGTGCTGCTTAAGGATGGAAGCATAAGGTATGCATCTTACTTGATAGCCAAAGGCTCAGCTGAGAACTCTCAGGGTGTTGCAGAGCCCACTCGTGGCGCCTTACCGTAGTGCAATGAGAGGTTTGCTATAGCCCTTCTTGCACCGTAGCTATGAAGCATCTTTTTCTATGCCCTCTATGATCTTCACCCTCTTTTCATGCCTTCCACCTTCAAAACTATAGGAGAGCCAAGCATCAACTATGGAAAGGGCTAGCTCATCTCCCAAAACTCTTCCTCCAAGGCATAGTACGTTGGCATTGTTATGCAACTTGCTAACCTTTGCCATGTATTCATCAGTACACAGAGCTGCATAGATTCCTTTAAACTTGTTAGCAGTTATGCACATACCTATACCAGTACCGCATATGAGAATACCCTGCTCAGCTTCTCCGCTTTTTACTAACATGGCAACTTCTCTGGCATAGATGGGATAATCCGTAGGTTCATTGGAAGTTGTGCCAACGTCTATAACATGATGTCCTTTTGACACCAAAAACTCCTTTATCTTCTCCTTGAGATGGAAGCCAGCATGGTCTGAGCCTAACGCTATCTTCATATGTATAATAATACCATGGAAACCATAGAAGAACTAAAAGTTCATTACAGCTGGACAAACATAGACGAAGGAAATATAAGGTCTATCTCATGGATAGGGGAGAAGTACAGGGATGAGTTCATAGAGGAGTTTTACAGGTATTTGGAGAACTTTAAAGATACCAGTAGGTACCTTCCTGATGAGTCAACAAGGGCAAGACACAAAGAGAAGGTAAAACGCTGGTTTGTATCCCTATTTACTTCCAAATATGATGCTCAGTATCTGAGAAGGCTTCACAGGATAGGTGAAACTCATGTAAAGATAGGACTGCCACCCCACTATGTGCAAGCATCCATGAACTTTGTGAGAGATTATATAACGGATAAGGTCATAAAAGAGATTGGGCTGACCGAAGAGGCAAAGCATATTATGACCTCTATAAATAAAGCATTGGACATGAACTTAGATGTGATGATAAACTCCTTCAGGGAAGAAGAATTAAGACTTTATTTTGCCTCTGGTAAGTATCAAAGACTTCTCATTGAGAATATAAGAAAACTCTCCTGGTTTTTCGATACTTTTATAACGCTCACATTAACGGTTGTAGCCATTTTCCTCATATTCTGGGTCTCTTATGAGGTTTGGCTTGTAGTCTCTAGCCAGCTACCCTTGGAGAGAGGAGGTCTTAGCATCCTTGGTTCTGTACTCATACTTTACGCTATAACTGAGCTACTCTCAGAGGAGATAAGGCATATAAGGGGTTCAGCTCTTAGCTTAAAGGTCTTTGTAGGTGTGGCTTTGGCAGCAATAATAAGAAAGGTACTGATCATATCCCTTGCACCAGAAAAGGCACAGGAGCTTTTGATACTGTCTTTGGTAACTGTATCCTTAGGCTTGGTTTATTGGCTCATATACAGGGTTGAGTCAAAGATGTAAGGATAAATTCAACGCTTCCCTCTATTCCAAGCTTTTCTGCATCCACTTGCGTCCATTCCTGCCTTCTGAACCATCTTATTTGCCTTTTGGCGTACTCTTTAGTGTTCTTTATGACTTTTCCTATAGCCTCCTCTAAGCTTATAAGTCCCTTCAGATAAGGAACCACTTCTTTGTAGCCTATAGCCTGGGAGGATGTGAGAAAGTTTTCAAACCCCATTTTTAGAAGATTTTCTACCTCTTTGACCAGCCCCCTTTCAAACATAAGCAAAACTCTCTCCTCTATCCTTTTGGAAAGGGATGGCCATTCCCATTTTATGTAAAAACCACTGAAATCAAACCTCGGTTTTTTCCAACTGTGAAAGGAAGAGAAAGCTCTTCCGCTTTGAATAAAAACCTCTAAAGCTCTCACTATCCTCCTTGCATCCTTTGGATGTATTTTCCCCGCATACTGAGGGTCCACAAGCTTTAATTTACTGTAGAGATACTCACTTCCCTTCTTTTCTATAACTGTGTAGAGCCTTTTCCTGAGATTCCAGTCTGGCTTTGGTGTTTCTTCTATTCCATAGAGAAGTGCCTGTATGTAAAGGTATGTACCTCCACAAACTATTGGAAGCTTGCCTCTGCTTTTTATGTCCTGCATTACCCTGAGTGCTAAGCTTTCAAAGATCTTGGCGTCAAAGTACTCTCCAGGGTTCATTATATCTACAAGGTGGTGCTTGACATCTTTCATGCATTCGATGGGTTTTGCTGTCCCAATATCCATATACTTGTACACGCTCATAGAATCTACGCTTATTATCTCTGTGTTTAATCTCTTTGCAAGCTCGCAGGCTATTTCTGACTTTCCGCTTGCCGTTGCACCTCCTAAAACTATCATCTAACGTGTTATTTTATTTTCTATGGAAAGGAAAGGCTTAATTTTAATCTCGGCTCTTCTGTCCATGACTGTTTCCTGTGCTGAAAGAACAGTGGTCGTCTCTCCCGAGAGACCACCAGGTCTAACAGTAGCCTCAGAAAAGGCTTTGGAGAATGGGAAAAAGCATCTGAGGAAAGGTCATTGCAGGCAAGCCATCCATGAATTTAACAAGGCTCTGGAAAAGAATCCAAGGAACTTTGAGGCTCTTTACTGGCTTGGCGTAGCAGAAGGTATGTGTGGCAACTATCCACAAGCTTATGACAGGCTTACTGTAGCTGTAAGGTATTCCCCAGGTGATTTATGGACAGCTAGAGTTTACGCCACTATAGGTTTGACACTCCTGTACATGGGGAGGGAAGACGAAGCCGAAGCCTATTTTGAAAGGGCAAGGAGTATAGACCCCAGCAATGAGGTCGTAGTTGCCAAGAAGCATAAGGTAGGAAAGAAACTGAAGAAAGAAGGTTATGATATTACATTAAGGTGGTTAGACTGATATCTCTTCTGCGTACCTTCTGCTGAGTTTGAAAAGCTCACTTGCAAGAGCTTTAGCTTTTTCCTTTTCCTGATAGCTTGGGTCATCTAGCAGAAAGCTGTTCACTTTACCTCTTACATAAGCCCTGTAGCATTTAAAGAAAGGAAGAAAGACCTCAAACTCATCATCCTGGGTTATTTCCTTATAGCGCTCTTCATAAGCTTTGGCAAGGGTATCTTTGCCATAAAATTCAAGCTCCATGGAAAGAAAGCACATATCGTTTAAAACATCACCGCATCTAAACCTTTCATTGAATTCTATACAATCAAAGACGCAGACCTTATCGTTGAGGAAGGCAACATGCTCCAACCTCATATCTCCATGCCCATCCCTTATCCTACCGTCTTTTATCCTTTTTTCAAAGAGATAACTGTATCTTCTGTAGAACTTTTCTGTCTTGCTTACTATAAGCTCGTAGTCTTCCTTCTCTACAGTTATACCTATGTACTTTTCAGTCTGCATGAAGTTCTCGTCTGTGTTGAACTTCATAACCTCAATCCTTCCAAAATCATCCCTTCTCTCAGCTTTTATATGAAAGTTGGCTATATGTTCTGCCAGTCTTTTTATATCATCTACGCTTACCTTGCTGAGCATGTTAACGAGCAACCTTTCCTGTGGCACTCTTCTCATCTTAACGGCATACTCAATCACATTCGTAGAGTTCTCAATATAGTATTTACCACCTACAAGGCTTATGGGTACAACTCCAAGGTAAATGTTATGACAGAGTCTTTTGTTTAGCATCACTTCTCTTTCGCAGTTTTCCTTTCTCTTCTCAAGGGTGGAGTAGTCCAAAAAACCAAAGTTTACTGGTTTCTTTATCTTGTACACTATGTCTTCCAAAAGGACAACCCAACTGGTGTGAGTTTGAACCAACTGTCCATTTAATTTCTTTGTGAGCTCATCTATCAGATGCATCGCATTTAAACCGACCCTCGGCTTTGAACATGGCTATAGGTTTTGTTGGATTTGTTGGCACGTTAGAGTAAAACTTTAACCATTCATCTGGAAGAACTTCCCACAGCTTCCTCCAGTTTTCCACCCAAGTCTTGACAAACTCCCAAGGTGGAGTGACTGGACACTTGAGGGATATTGAGATGATGAGGTCACCCCTTTCGCTCACAGAGGGTATTATTGGGAAGCTCCTGCAGTCTATGGGATGTTTTCCATGTATACCGCAAAAACCATCTACGTTGAAAGGGCAGTCTTGCTCAGGTGCCAAAAATCCTATGCTGAAGCCATTTACGTTTATCTCAGGAAAGTTAACAGAGTTGAGCTTCCCTATCATTTGGTTCTCAGTGGGAAGAAGCACTACGGCTTCGTTCAACCTTTGACACTCAGGGGACCTTTTCCCTCCTTTGGCGCAGAGGAAACAGTTAAGCTGGGAACACCCAATATCAAAGTGCTTTGTAGAACTGTAGATGTCCTCGATGATACCTTCCAATCGCTCCCAATTCGTTTCTACATTTCCCATAATGCCATTTATTTTATACATTAAAATTTTTTTTGCATGAGTTTTACGAAACATCCACAAGAAGGCTCTCCTTTTAAATTGTGATAAAATAATAATACATAAACCTGTCTGGCATAGGCAGTTCTCTATGCCTTACCGCTGGACTGAGGGAAGTGATGCCCTGAGGAAGGGAAGCTCCTCCTTTGAGTAAGGAGAGGAGGTCATATGATCACAGACTATGATGTTTATCTCTTTAGAGAAGGGGCTCATTGTAGGCTTTACGATAAGCTGGGTGCTCATCCTTTGAATGGTGGCGTTTACTTTGCCGTGTGGGCTCCAAATGCTGTTTATCTGTCTGTTATAGGGGGCTTTAACCATTGGGACAGAGGCAAAAACCCTATGAAAAGAAGAGAGGACGGTTCTGGCATATGGGAAGCCTTTGTGCCAGAAGCTAAGGCGGGAGACCTTTACAAATACTTTATAGTTTCAAAGACAGGCTATGAGGCGGAAAAGACAGACCCCTTTGGCTTCTTCTTTGAAGTACCACCAAAAACGGCAAGCATAGTGTGGGACATGGATTATACATGGAACGATAGAGGATGGATTGAAAAAAGACATACAGAAAACTCGCTTAGCTCTCCTTGGCTCATATACGAGGTTCATCTTGGCTCTTGGAAGAAGAGGGGGTGGGAATCTTTAAGCTACAGGGAACTTGCTCATGAGCTTGTAGATTACGTAAAGCATATGGGTTTTACTCATGTGGAGTTTTTACCCATCATGGAGCATCCCTTTTACGGCTCTTGGGGCTACCAGACAACTGGTTACTTTGCCCCCACTTCACGCTACGGTAAACCGCAAGACTTTATGTACTTAGTTGATAGACTGCACCAGGAGGGTATAGGTGTAGTGCTTGACTGGGTACCATCTCACTTTCCCACAGATGGCCACGCCTTGGTTTACTTTGACGGAACTCATCTTTACGAATACGAAGACCACAGGAAGAGACACCACCCAGACTGGAACAGCTATATCTTTGACTATTCAAAGCCAGAGGTAAGGTCCTTTCTTCTGAGCTCTGCTCACTTTTGGTTTGAAAAGTACCACATAGATGCTGTCAGAGTAGATGCTGTTGCCTCTATGCTCTATCTTGATTATTCGAGAAAAGATGGTCAATGGACACCAAACGTATACGGTGGAAGGGAAAACTTGGAAGCTATTGATTTTATAAGGAAGCTAAACGAATGTATATACAGGGACTTCCCCCATGTTCAAACCATAGCAGAAGAGTCAACGGCATGGCCTATGGTGACTAGGCCCACATACTTGGGAGGTCTTGGCTTTGGTATGAAATGGAATATGGGATGGATGCACGATACCCTCTATTACTTTTCTAAGGACCCAATACACAGAAAGTACCACCATGATAGCTTGACCTTTAGCATGTGGTACGCCTTCTCTGAGAACTTCCTCCTCCCTCTCTCCCATGACGAGGTAGTTCATGGCAAAGGCTCGCTTATAAGCAAGATGCCAAAAGACTGGTGGCAGAAATTTGCCAACCTAAGGCTTCTTTTTACTTACATGTACGCTCATCCTGGTAAAAAACTTCTCTTCATGGGGGGAGAGTTTGGACAGTGGGAGGAGTGGAACCACGACAGAGGCCTAGACTGGTTCCTCCTTGACTGGGATACACACAGAGGAGTTCAGAATTTAGTAAGAGACCTAAACGGAATGGTAAAAGAGAACCCAGCACTCTATGAGATAGACTTCAGCTGGGAAGGCTTTGAGTGGATAGATTTTTCTGACTACGAGCAGAGTGTTATAAGCTTTTTAAGAAAATCTAGGGATAACCTTATCCTTTGCGTTTTCAACTTCACGCCCGTCCCAAGGGAGAACTACAGGATAGGAGTACCCAAAAAGGGATTCTGGAAAAGAATAATAAACAGCGATGCAAAAGTTTACGGAGGTTCTGGCTTTGGAGATGCAGAGGGAGTTTACGCTGAGGATTTTCCCTTTCATGGAAGGCCATACTCGGTCCTTCTCACACTCCCTCCCCTTGCAGGAGTTTACCTCAGATATGAGGGTTAGCTTTTCAGCACAAAAAGCCTATCACTTCTTAGAGTAATGTTTGCACGCATAGATGGCTTTGGGTAAAGCTTTGCAAAAGCATAGTCGGGGATGGTTATCTCGATCAGTTTATCAGAGCCATCAGGTTTGAACATTACAACCGAGTTTGAGCCAGCAGGATGTATCTCTTTTACGACACCCGTGATGGTGTTCTCCTTTTTCATAGGCAGGTCTGGCCTTAGCATGATAACATCCTCGCTTCTTATACCAAATGTAATGCTCCCTCTCTCTGGCATGTTGTTTATTCTATCAATGGGCAACAGTATCTCTCCGTTTAGTTCTTTACAGTAAAGTCTATAGTGATCACCTTCCTTACCCTTTATATCTCCATTAAATATGTTCTTTATACCAAAGAACCTTGCTACCTCAGAGTTTGAGGGATAACGGTAGACCACATCCTTTCTATCAGACTGATGAATAACTCCATCTATCATAATGCTTACATGGTCTGCTAAGAAAAAAGTCTCCTCCATATCATGGCTTACCATGAGGATAGTAAACTCATATTTCTTCTGCAATTCCTTAAGTAGAAACCATAACTCTTTTTTCATCCCTTCATGAAGGGCAGATAAAGGTTCGTCAAGAAGAAGATATTTGTGTCCTGGTGCAAGTGCCCTTGCGAGGGCGACCCTTTGTTTTTCGCCACCACTGAGGTTAACAGCCTTCCTCTTAAGTAAATGTGCAATACCAAGCAAGTGTACCAACTTAATGGCCTCATCGTACCTCTTCTTTTTATTAGAAACATTGCTATGTTTTATTCCGTAGATAATGTTCTCCTCTACCGTGAGATGGGGGAATATGGCCAAATCCTGCGGAACGTAAGAGAAACCCCTTTTATGCAGAGGTAGGTTTGTGATATCTTTTCCATCGAGCAGAACTGTTCCCTTTTCGACCTTCCTCAAACCAAGGATTGCCTCAAGAAGGGTAGTTTTGCCACATCCAGTGGGACCTATCAGACAATGGCATGAGCCAGTTTGCACCTTCAGGGATACATTCTTTAAAGAAAAGGCTCTTACTTTAACATGCAGGTCTATAACATCTATCATTGGAGCGATATCCTTCTTGTCAGAAGTTTTACGCTGTAAAGAGTAGCTATTCCTATGGCAACAAGCACCATTATGAGGGCAACAGTGCCTTCAATGTCTGCCATAGAAAGCCTCATAAATATAGCTATAGGAAGGGTTTCTGTTTTCATGGCCATTGTGCCCGCCACCATGATTGTAGCTCCAAACTCTCCGATCGCCTTTGCCCAAGTTAGGATGGATGCTGCCAATATACCTCTACTACATAGAGGAAGTGTGACAGTCAGAAATGCTCTAAGGGGTGGGGTTCCAAGCGAGCGTGCAACATCCTCATATCTTTGCGGTATCTCATCCATCGCGGCTTTGATTAGTCTTGTTGCAATCCCAACGGTAGTTATGAATTGGGCAAGGATTATACCATATGCAGTAAATACGAACTGTATTAAGTTATTCTGAATCCATGTACCAAGAGGATTGTTGAAAAATATAAGAAGCATTGCACCAAGTGCAGCGGGAGATACTATCATCGGAAGCTCAAGGATAGTGTCTATAATGTCCCTGCCTCTAAAATCAAACCTAGAAAGGGCATAGGCAGATGGCAGCGCAATAAAAAGAGATAGCAAGGTCGCAATTGTTGCAGCTATAAGACTTATCTTAATGGAGAATAGTGTTCTTTCTGAAAGGATAGTTGCTACAAAGATGTGCCCTTTAAAAAAGTAAAACAGAGAGAGTACTAGTCCAGTATAGAGAGTGAAGATCGATGCTGCAAAAAATATTGAAAGCCTTTTAAACGTCATTTCTTAAGCCACTCCTTACTCACCGAAGGAGATCCTCCAATGACTACTTTTTTCCCTGCAAAACCAAAGGCATCTTTTTCGGAACTGAGATACCCATATTTTTTAAAAACGCTTTGTCCGTCGTCCGATAGCATAAATTCTATAAACTTCCTTGCCTTTTCTTCGTTAGTCGTATATGTGATTACTCCTGCCTGCCCCGCACCTATACGAATGATCTCATTGCTTTTAAACTTAACTATATCTGTCTTATCAGGATTCCAACCGTGCAAAAAATCAAAACCCACTATTGCATCTACCTGATTCATAATCAGGTATGTCGTGAGCTTTGAAATATCCTCGGCATAAGTCACAATCTTTTTTCTTAAAACTTCTCTTTCTGCCTCCGATAGATTTTTATCAAAAATTTCCGCAGCGAGCATTCCTATATAAACGCTTTCCGGATTTGCCATAGCAAATTTGACATCATCCCTCAGCAGGTCTTTTAATCCCGTAATGTTTTTGGGGTTACCCTTCTGAACTAATATGGTAGGGACCTGGTAAGAAAATTCTTTGATGCTTTCTTTTTTTACGAGTTTTGTTTTGACCGCTCTATCCATAATATCAGGAGACGGGACTATTAAAACATCACCTTTTTTCGCTAATATCAGTTGAGACATAACAGTTTCTACACTACCGTAAGTGACATAAACCTTTATTCCTGTTTTTTTTTCAAAAAGACTTGCAATATCGTCTATAGGCTTTTTAAAAGCAGCTCCTGAAAAGATCAGAAGTTTCTCTTCTGCAAAGGACATTCCAGTGAACAACAGAGCTCCAAACAACGTAAAAAGCACTTTACTCATGCTACACCCCCTCTCTTAAACATCATTTCTTAAGCCATTCTTTCGGCACAACATACTCTCCGCCTACTTGCTTTTTCTCACCTATCCAAGCGAAAGCTTCCTCAGGCGTCATGAAGTAATGATACTTTCTGAAGATGTTTTTTCCTTCCTTGGAAAGGAGAAAGTCTATGAACTTCTGCGCTAGTTCTCTGTTTTTGGTAAACTTTGATATGGCTATGGGAATGTAGCCTACACGTGTAACCTCAGAAGGTTTAAGAGGCACTGTCTCTATCCTCTCAGGATCCCAATGCTCAAATACGCTCCAACCAATAACTGCATCAACAGTCTTTAAAGAAATAGCCGTAGCGGTCTTTTCGCAGCTTTCTGTATAGTTTACCAAATTCCTTCTAAATGCAGCTTTCTCCTCGGGTGTAAACTCCCTCTCTATGATCTCAACAGCATAAGCTCCAACACATACACCCTCTGGGTTGGCTATGGCAACCCTTAGCCCTGGCCTTGTGAGGTCTTTGAGCGACCTTATATTCTTAGGGTTTCCCTTTTGAACGTTGATCGCGGGTACAAGGTAGACCACATACTTCTCTGTCTCTGGAAAGACTACTCCTTTCCTCTTTGCCAGTTCCATATAATCCGAAGAGCCTGGAAAGTACAAGTCTCCTTGCTTGGTAAGGATCATCTGATTGAGCACATAACCAGACCCCCCAAATACGATGTCCACCTTGACCCCATACTTCTTTTCAAAAGCCTTTGCCGCTTCCTCCGTAGGTGGCTTGCTTGCAGCTCCAGCAAAGATCAGAAGTTTCTCTTCTGCAAAGGACATTCCAGCGAACAACAGAGCTCCAAACAACGTAAAAAACACTTTACTCATGCTACACCTCCTTAGCTAATATAGTATCAAATTTTGACAATATTATAGCATATAGTGTTATGATGAGTATCAATAGTATTGCGAAAAATGTTTTCACGTTTAGCGATAAGTCCATGGAGACGAGGGGAGTTGAACCCCCGACCTCCTGCTTGCGATGCAGGCGCTCTCCCACTGAGCTACGTCCCCATATTTGATATAATAACTCAGATGGCTTTAGAACCCACCAACTTGCCCCTAACGGTCAAAAAGTTTGATGCTTTATCCTGTGGTATCTGTGCTGGTTGTGGATGTTCCTGCGGATACATTCTGTATAAAAAAGACAAAGAAGTCATAGACCTTTACGGACATCCCAAAGACCCCAACGGTATAGGAAGCTTCTGCACTAAAGGGATAGCTTATATACAGGAGCTGTACAATAGCCCTCTTAGGCTAAAAAAGCCCTACCTTTGGGAAAAAGGCAGACTTAAAGAGGTCAGTCTTAAAGATGCCATCTTCATAGCAAAGGAAAACCTAAAGGGTAAGATAGCCTTCCTACTAGACAGAACGGCGGGATTGGAAGAGTATCTTCTTGCAAGGGAAGTATCGGAGGAAGTCTTCTGCGATGCTCCTTATTTACCTTTCAAAGCTTCCAGCCTTAGGCCCCAAGAGTGGAAGGATAAAAGGCTTATAACTACTTTAGAAGCTTACCCAGTTTACTCTGAGGTTATGTCCACCAGGTGGATAGTGGACGCAGTAGAGAAGGGCTCCTATCTCTTATCCATATCCTCAAGGTACGATACACTTATGGCAAAAGCTCAAGGGAAGCACCTTCTCCCTCCCTACGAGGGAATAAGGCTCTTGGAAAAGCTCATGGAACCAGAGGAGAGCAACGAGATAACAAGGTTCCTAAAGAGATTTCTTGTAACTGTTAGAAGTTCCCTTTTGCTTATAGGTAGTTCCCTTCTCCTTTCTAACTTTGGCGGTAAGGTGGTGAACCTTCTGAGGGAGCTAAGAAAAAAGTTTGGAGTTGAATACTCCTTAGTTGGGGATGTTATGCCCTTTCCAGCCAAAGGACTGAAGGAGTTTTCCCGAAGGCTTGAGACCTTTGATTCCATCGTTATTTTTGGAAACCCCCTCAGGTTTTTAAAGAGAGAGAGCATTGAAAAACTTAAGGGCAAGTTTGTTTTGCACTTTAGCCTCTTCCCAAACTTTACTGCCCATCATGCAACTTTGGTCATACCCTCTCTGGGCTTTGCGGAAAGGGAGTTTATAAACTACAGACATGGCCTTGGCTTTGTCTCCTACTCGCCAAAAACTTTAGAGCCATACGGAATAGACCCTTACCTTTTCCTATCAGAGGTGTTTGGAACAAAAGCAGACTTACGTGGATTTCTGAACCTCTACGGAGTAGACTTGGAGCTTTTGAAAAGCTCCCTTGGTGGCTTAGGGCTGGACATCCCAGACATGGAAAGCATGGACTTTTCCCTTGAAGTACAAGAACCAGAGAAAGGTGTTTACATATATACGGACAACAGCATAGTTGAAGAGATGGGGCACTGGCTTCCTTGGACCCACGAGATGGAAAAGTACCAGAAGGCTTATATGAACAGAGAAACCGCAAAGAAGCTAAGCGTGAAGGAGAAGTTGAGAATAAGAGGCGTTGAGCTTGATGTGGTGATAACTCCTAACTTAGCTGATGATGTTGTCTTTGTTCCATCATCCTTTGAGGAATACCAGCCCTTTGACCCTGGAGTAAGCGTAGGCATGTTTTTGGAAGATCCGTACAACAGGTACGAGGTGCTTGTATGATAGTGTCCATATGCGGGAAAAGAAGAAGAAACCACAGGTACATACTGAGAACCTTCGGTCTGTCGGAGGATAGATTAAAAAACTACATCTATCAAAAAACAATAGGAGGTATAGACCTGTTCTTTGAAAGAGAAGAGGAGAAAGAAAGAGCTTACTCGGAATTTAAGGACCACGTTTACGCCGATGGCTACTTGGAGATGGAGGATGTGGTAGTTGAGCTGTTAAAGGCAAAAGGGCTAAAGTTAGCGGTGGCAGAAAGCTCTACCGGTGGTCTCCTTGCTGCAAGGATAGTGAACGTTCCTGGGAGCTCTTCCAATTTTTTGGGTGGGTTTGTTGTTTATGCCAACGAGCTAAAAACCAAGCTTCTGAGCGTGGAAGAAGAGCTTCTAACAGACTACGGGGCTGTATCGGGGGAGGTATGTAGGGCAATGTGTGTAGGTGTTTTGGAGGAAACGGATGCAGACATATCCCTTGCCATAACAGGCATAGCTGGACCTTCTGGGGGGACAAAGCTAAAACCTGTAGGACTGACTTACATAGGCCTCGGTACTGATAAAGAAGTTATCGTACAGGAGTATAAGCTAAAGGAGGAAAGAAACACCAACAGGTTCCTCTCAACGCAGATAGCTCTTGACATGCTGAGAAAATTTTTACTTAGGAGTCTATAGATGCCAAAAATACATCCCACTGCAATTGTAGGAAAGCATGTAGAGTTGGAAGAGGATGTGGAAGTTGGAGCTTACAGCATAATAGAAGGTGATGTTTACATAGGAAAGGGTACAAAAGTAAAAAGCAGGGTAAGCATAAAGGGGAAGGTAAAGATAGGTGAGGAGTGTAGAATTTATGATGGTGCAGTGATAGGTGAAGAGCCCCAGCATCTCAGATACACTGGAGAAGACAGCCAAGTGATAGTGGGAAACAGGGTGATAATAAGGGAATACGCCACTGTACACAGGGGTACTGCCATAGGTACTATGAAGACTATTATAGAGGATGATGTTATGCTGATGGCTTACTCTCATGTAGCACATGACTGTACTGTCAGGAAGGGGGTTATAATGGCAAACTGTGCCACGCTTGGTGGACATGTAGAAGTGGGGGAGTACGCCTTTATAGGGGGCCTCTCTGCAGTTCATCAATGGGCAAGAGTGGGATCCTATGCTATGGTGGGTGGAATCTCAGGTGTATCCCTTGATATACCTCCTTATACAAGAGCATCTGGACAGCATGCTCTTTTGTATGGTATAAATACAGTCGGATTGGAAAGGAGGGGTATGAGCAAGGAAGTTATAGCAGTACTCAAGAAAGCTTATAGGTTGATGTTCAGAAGTGGTATGCTAAAAAAGGATGCTTGCGACATCCTTCTTAAGGAGTTTGGTAGCTATGAAGAGATTAAAAGGCTTGTGGAGTTTGTTAAAACAACCAGAAGAGGAATAGCAAGGGATGCAGGAGGAAGAACATGAGATGCGTTGTACTAGCTGCAGGACTTGGTAGCCGCTTCAAGAGTGAGAAGCCCAAAGTACTTCACACCATACTTGGAAAACCCATGATATGGTATGTGCTGCAGGTTGTGAAAAACAGTGGAATCAAGGATATAGGCGTAGTTGTAGGATACAAGGCTGATGAGGTGGTGGAAGTCCTAAAGGACGAAGGTGTCGTTTTTTTCCATCAGAAGGACCCAAAGGGAGGTACTGCCGATGCCTTACTCTCCTCTGCCAACATGTGGAGGTCTATCGAAGACTACCTTTTGGTTATCAACGGAGATTCTCCCCTTGTAAAGTCCCAGACAATAAAGAACATGGAAAAGTTCTTGCACATGGTTTATGAGTACGAAGGTATAAAGCTCAGTGGCGTCCTTCTTACAAGCTTTCTGCCAGACCCTACAGGCTATGGAAGAGTTATAGAAGATGGGATGGGTAACATAGTAAAGGTGGTTGAGGAGAAGGATGCTAATTTTGAAGAAAAGAACATAAAAAAGATAAATAGCGGTGTATACATTTTCTATACACCCCACCTTATTGAGTCTCTATTTGCCATAAAGCCCAGCGGAGCAAGTGGGGAGCTGTATATCACAGAAATTTTTAAGATGATGTATAACAAAGGTTATAAGGTTAGAAGCTTTATGGCTGAGGATGTTACGGAAGCTATGGGAGTAAACACAAGATGGGACCTTGCCATAGCCGAAAATGTCATAAGGTTACGAATACTTCAACATTGGGCCGAAAAGGGTAACACACTGCATCAGCCTGAGAGCATATGGATAGAACCCGATGTAACCTTGGAAGGGGATGCGGAGATTCATCCCAGTGTGACGCTTAAGGGAAAAACAAGGATAGGCAAAGGTACTGTGCTTGGTAGAGGATGCTACATAGAGAACTCCACGCTTGGAGATAACGTCATAGTAGAACCCTTTTCTGTTATAAAGGATTCAGAGGTTGGGAGCAATGCTCATTTGGGTCCCTTTGTGCATATAAGGAACGGTAGTTTTATAGGTGAAGCTTCTCAGATAAACAACTTTGTTGAGGTAAAAGCATCCCAGATAGGTAAAGATGTGAAGGCAAAGCACCTTACCTACATAGGAGATGCACACGTTGATGACCAAACCAACATAGGAGCTGGTGTTGTCTTTGCCAACTTTGATGGGAAGAGAAAACACAAGAGCTACGTGGGAAAGCATACCTTCATAGGAAGCAACTCCCTTCTTATAGCTCCAATAAAGATAGGTGATTACGTATACATAGCCGGCGGTTCCGTGATAAACAAGGATATAGAGGATGGAGACCTTGCCATATCAAGAGCAAAGCTAAAAGTCATAAAAGGGAAGGGCAAAGACAAGCTTGTTGACTAAAGCAAAAATAAAAGCTAAAATACTATAGTTTGAAGAGCCGGTAGCTCAGTCTGGCAGAGCAACGGACTTTTAATCCGTGGGTCGAGGGTTCGAATCCCTCCCGGCTCATTTTGGATTATAATTTACACTTATGGAGCTTTTTAGTTTTGTTAAGTTGCTCAGAGAGGAATGTGTGCAGACGCTCAGGAGAGAGCAGGCAAGGAAAAGAGAGGGATTGAAGCTTAGACTCATGATAGAATCCTCAAGAAGGGGTATGGACAAGAGGAAATTTATGAATTGAATAACCTCTCTGGGGCGGTAGCTCAGTTGGGAGAGCGCCTGCTTGGCGTGTAGGAGGTCGGGGGTTCAAGTCCCCTCCGCTCCACTTTTAAGCTTTTGGAGAATATGCTATTAAAACTTTTGAAGTTTGTTTTAGTTTGTACCTTGTGTTTATTGACTGCAGCGGCTTTGTATTTCCTTTTAAAGTTTATCCTCAGTTGATCATCTCTCTGTTTTCCTTAGCTTCCTTCAGATACTGCATTATGTTATCCACATCCTCCTTACCTATCATCCTCTTTAACTCTTCCAGTGATTCTATGTAAACATCGATGGCCTTAATGACGTTCTCTTTGTTTTCTAAGAAGATGTCTCTCCACATTATGGGGTCAGAGGAGGCTATTCTTGTAAAATCCTTGAACCCAGCACCTGGATATTTAAAAAGGTCATTATCTTCTTTGTTTAGCTTAATAAGAGCTTTTATGAGAGCAAAGGCTACAGCATGGGGAAGGTGCGAAACAGCACCAAATATGTAATCGTGCAAATAGGGGTCCATCTCCTCTACAACAGAGCCAAGGATTGTCCAGAGCTCTTTTACCTTCTCCTTAGCCTCCTTATCGGTTCTTTCTGTAGGTGTTATTATGGTTTTTTTACCTTTAAAAAGACCCTTTACGCTGTTTTCCACTCCAGACTTTTCAGTACCAGCTATGGGATGACCCCCAACAAACCTACTTCCAAGGACCTTCTCCATCATAAAGACAATGTGCCCTTTTACGCTTCCTATGTCAGTTATTATAACTTCTCGGCTAAGCTCTAAGGATTCCGCTATGCTTTTGAAGGTTCTCACTGGCGTTGCTAAAACTACAATCTCCGGGCAAAAGTCCTTCAAATCTTTTATGTTACTACTTCCACTATCTATTATGCCCAAGCTTATCCCCCTTTCTATGGCGGAAGGATTTATATCAACACCAAAGATAGAGCAGTCTTTACAAACTTCCTTCAGAGATACAGACAGAGACCCTCCCATAAAACCAATGCCTACTATACCGACCCTTCTAAACATCTTTGTAAACTACCCTTCCATTAAAGAAAGTGTAAAGGACTTTCCCTTTGAGCTTTCCGTTCCAAAGCGGTGTGTTTTTAGATTTGGAAAGGTTTGTGCTTTCATCCAATACCCATTCTCTCTCCGGGTCAAAGATAACTAAGTTTGCCAAAGACCCCTCTTTTATTCCACATTCAAGCCCTAAAAGCTTTGCAGGGTTGCAGGACATCAGTTCCACCACCCTTCTCAGGTTTATGATGCCTTCTCTGACCAACTCCAGCATAGAAGGGAGTGCCGTCTGAAGACCTATCACTCCGGGCATTGCGTTCTCTATCTGACCCTTTTCCCATGGTGCATGGGGTGCATGGTCTGTTGCCACGCAATCTATGGTTCCATCTTTCAGAGCTTCAAGGAGAGCCTGTCTGTCTTTTTGGCTTCTCAGTGGTGGATTTATTCTAGCATTGGACCCGCTTTTTAGAACTTCCTCTTCCGTAAAGAGAAGATGATGGGGGTTTATCTCACAGGACACTTTCGCACCTTTATCTTTAAAGTATCTTATCATATCAACGGAAAGTGGAGAGCTAACATGTTGTATGTGAAGGGGAGAACCAGTGTAGTAAGAAAGTATACAGTCCCTTGCTACCAGAATATCTTCGGCACTTTTTGGTCTTGGAAGAACGCCTAAGAGACTGCTCACGTATCCATCGTTTACATACCCATAAGCCAGTTTATCGTCCTCACAGTGGTTCATAACAAGAAGGCCAAGCTGTCCCGCAAGCTCAAGGGCTTTTTTCATAAGCCTTGAATCCATCAAAGGGCTACCATCGTCTGTAAGGACAAGGCATCCAGCCCTTTTTAGTGCGTAAAAGTCTGTCAGCTCTTTGCCCTCCCTACCCTTTGTTATAGCACCAGATGGCATAATGCGGCAAAGACCAACTTTCTCTGCCTTATCCTTTATATACTCTACTATCTCCGGTGAATCTATTGGGGGTTTTGTGTTGGGCATGCAAACCATGTGCGTATAACCACCAGCCACTGCACACCTGCTCCCAGATTCTATATCTTCTTTATAGGTTTGACCTGGGTCTCTAAGGTGTACATGAAAGTCTACAAAAGATGGGCATACAACCTTCCCCGATGCATCTACAATTTGGGCATCATGTTCAAATATATCTTCCCCAATGCTCTTTATCACCCCATTCTCTATCAGAATATCTCTTACAACGTCCATGTTCTGGGATGGGTCTACAACTCTTCCTTTCTTTACTAGGAACTTTGACATATGTAGAATAATTCTATCATACGCTGAGTGAGAGATTCATCCTCTGTAGGGCATTCATGAATTGCTCCTACATAACCAATTTCTCATTCAGTGCTTACGTGACTTCCTCTCCTCTATTCCAATGAGGAGCTTCCCCTTGTGGGGGCATAACTTCCCGCCAGTCCAGCGGTAGGGCATAGATTACTGCCTATGCCAGACAGGTTTATGTATTATTATTTTACCACAATTCATCTTGTGGAGGTTTCGTAAAATAATTCTATCGTGTTTAAAGTGGGTTTAACAAGGAGTAAAGAGGACTTACAGAAAGACAGGAAGATATTTGAGAGGGAAGGATTTGAAGTTATCGCTATCCCTTTGATAAAAATAAAGCCCTTGGAGTTTGAGCTCCAAGATGATACTTTTGACTATGTTATCTTTCAAAGCGAGAAAGCTGTAAGATACTTTTTGAACAGAAAAAAGCTTGGGGGAGGTGAAAGGATAATAGCAGTTGGAGAAGTTACAAGGTCATCCGTTGAAAAGTACGGCTACAGGGTCCATCATGTGCCAGAAAAGTACTACGCTTCAGAGATTCTAAAAATCATGGAAGGTAAGAGGGGGAAGGTGCTCATACCTCGCTCAAGAGAGGGAAAAGACAACCTCATAAAGGGGCTTAAAAATTTGGGATTTGATGTCTACCCAGTCGATGTGTACACAACGCAAGGGGTTGTTTACGAAAGGAAGAAACTCCTTGACAAGCTATCCAAGGCTGATGTATTGGTCTTTGCAAGTCCGTCGTCCATTAAAAGTCTTTTTGCAAATTTGCAAAAGGAAGAATCCATAAGGGTTCTAAAGAGTAAAATAACGGTCTGCATTGGCAAAACTACAAAAGAAGAGTTTTCTTCTCTGTCAGGGTTGGATTGTTTAATGCCTGAAAAACCAAGCATGGAAAGCATAGTGAACCTTCTGAAGGAGTTGGCACAGAGTTTGCAAAATAATGATGAAGGATGAGACAGGGTACAGTTAGAGAGGAAATTTCCTTTGAGGGTGTCGGTATACATTCGGGAGTTTTCTCAAAGGTTGTCCTTCATCCTGAAAGAGAGAACACGGGGATAAGGTTTTTAAAGGATAGTGTTATAGTACCAGCTAATGTTGAGTCTGTTGTTAGCACAGACCATTCTACGGACTTGGGTAAAGATGGCGTCCTTATAAAGACGGTTGAGCATCTCATGTCTGTTCTTTACATGCTTGGTATAGATAACTTAACAGTTGAGCTTGTTGAGGGTTTTGAAGTGCCTATACTTGACGGTAGTGGGTACGGTTTTTACAAACTTCTCAAAGACAGGGTCTTACCTTTAGATGAGGAAAAGCAAAGCGTGGAATTGAAAGAGCATATTCAAGTTAAAAACTGCAAGGCTTACATACAAGCAACGCCTTATGATACTTTTTCAGCTTCCTATACTGGAAGTGTAAGGGGTTTTTTTGAAAACAGAACGGTCAAGTTCAAGGGTAATATAAAGGATATAGTACATGCGAGGACCTTCTGCTATGACTATGAGGTGGAGCATCTTTTCAAAAGAGGGTTGGCAAAGGGTGGGAATCTTAAAAACGCAGTGGTTTTGGGAAATGGCTTTGTTTACAACAAAGGGGGGTTAAGGTCCCACGATGAGCCCTTAAGACACAAGCTCTTAGACCTTATAGGAGATATTGCCCTTTTGGGAAAGGTGGTTAAGGGTCATGTGATGTCTTACATGGGTGGGCACAATCTTAACTATGAATTCATAAGACATCTGTCTCAAAAGTTGGGAAGCTTTTCCAAGATCGTATTTATATCTTCCTCTGTGTCGACGCCATGATAGTAATTTTCAGTTATTAGCACTTTTATCTTTATTCCCCTTTCAAGGAGTCTGAGCTGTTCCAGAGATTCAAGCCTCTCTAGAGGTGTTGGCTCCCAAGATGCAAACTCCAAAAGCGTATTTCTTCTGTAAGCGTATACTCCGATGTGTTTGAGTGGGTATATGCCGGAAGGATTTTTTAAAAAGGGTATGGGGCTTCTTGAAAAATAAAGTGCTGTTCCATTTTGGGAGAGCACAACTTTTACACAGGAAGGGTCTCTGTAAAATTCATAGTCTCTTTTAGCTAAAGTTGCCACTGGATGCTCTTCAAGAGCAGTAAAGAGCCTCTGTACATCCTCAGGGTAAACAAAGGGTTCATCTCCCTGGTAGTTTATAACAAAGTCTACATCCATACTCCTCAGCACATAGGCAACCCTATCACTCCCAGAAGGCAGGTCAGAAGGTGTCAGAATGGTATCTACTGGAAGGTCAGAAACAGCTTTGGCTATTTTTTCACTGTCCGTTGCCAGCACAACTTTCTCTTTTGTCCTTAAGCATCCCTCCAAAACCCATCTTATCAAAGGCTTCCCCTTTATAGGGATCAGTGGTTTTTCCTTCAACCTTGTGGAGGAAAGCCTTGCAGGCACTATTATAGCCCTTTTCATTTATTCCATTGTTTCGTAAGACTTTTTTGCCATGTAAACCTGGTACTTTATAGCCTTTGATACCATATCTATGGTTCTTATTATCTCCTCAAAGGAGAAGGGGTCAAGTTTTGAACCGAGGTTCTCCAAAAGGTATGCCAGGTTCTTTATCCTGGACGTGACTGGTTCGTTCTCAACCTCTATGTACTCTATGAATATGGGTGAAGACTTTTCTATATGGGTAAGCATAAATCCGCTCCACGAGAGAGCCTCTGCACCAAGATTGATGGCATACTTTTTAATGTACTCATCAGACACGCTTGACATCATACCTATTATGTCTGAGGTCAGGTCGAGCATCTCCAGGTTAATGTACAGAACATCCAAGGCTGTGGAGACAGAGAAGTCCAACCCTTTAGTCTCATGGGAAAGCATAAGACCAGCTATTTTATACTGAGCATTTATAAGCTCTTCTAATCTCTCCATGAGGGTGCGTATTAGCATGTCACTCATAGTATGTACTTGGAAAGTTCCACATCCTTTACAATGCCTTCTAACCTTGCTCTGACAAACTTGGCATCTATGATTATACGTTGCCCTTCAAGCTCTGGAGCGTTGAAGGATATATCCTCAAGAAGCTTCTCCATGACGGTGTGTAGTCTTCTTGCTCCTATGTTCTCTGTCCTATTGTTTGCCTCTTCGGCTATTTTAGCTATCTCCTCCAGAGCATCGTCCGTAAACTCTATTTCGACGCCTTCGGTTTTGAGAAGCTCAATGTACTGTTTGGTCAAAGCGTTCTTTGGTTCTTTGAGAATTCTTACAAGGTCATCCTGCGTTAATGGGTTCAGTTCGACTCTTATGGGGAATCTTCCCTGGAGTTCTGGGATAAGGTCAGAGGGTTTTGCCATATGGAAGGCACCAGCGGCTATAAAGAGTATGTGCTCAGTTCTAACTGCTCCGTACTTGGTCTTTACCGTTGTCCCTTCAACTATTGGGAGTAGGTCTCTCTGTACACCCTCCCTTGAAACACCAGGTCCTACACCTGGCGTCTTCACAGCTATCTTGTCTATCTCGTCTATGAAAACAACTCCAAAGTTCTCAGCCCTGTATATTGCCTCCCTTGCAATCTCATCTGGGTCAATGAGCTTTTCAGCTTCTTCCTGCTCGAGCAAAGCAAGGGCTTCTTTTACTTTTACCTTCCTCCTTTTCCTGTTTGGAATCATGCTTCCTAACATGTTTTTGAGCTGTTCTTCTAGCTCCTCAAGTCCGGGAGGTCCAGCTATACCTATCATGGGATAGTTCTTCTCTTGAAGCTCTACCTCTATCACCTTATCGTCCAGCTCTCCACTCCTCAGTTTTTCTCTCATCATGTCCCTTTTGCCAAAGCTCTGTTGCTCTACAAGACCAAAGCTTAGCTGCTGGGGGACAAGATGGTCAATGACCCTCTCTTCTGCAGACCTCTTTGCTCTTTCTTTGACCTTTTGCAGTTTTTCCTGCTTTACCATTTGGTATGATGTCTCGACAAGCTCTCTTATCATGGATTCCACATCTCTTCCCACATAACCTATCTCTGTGTACTTTGTAGCTTCAACTTTTATAAAGGGAGCCCTTATAAGCTGAGCTAGTCTCCTTGCTATCTCCGTTTTTCCAACACCAGTTGGTCCTATCATAAGTATGTTCTTTGGTGCAACCTCGTCCCTTATATGCTCTGGCAGATTCTGCCTTCTCCATCTGTTCCTGAGTGCTATGGCTACTGACCTTTTTGCTTGATACTGTCCAACAATATATTTATCAAGCTCCTCAACTATTCTCTTTGGTGTAAAATCCTCAAGCAGTTCAGAAGGGGATTTCGTCATCATCGTTGAACTCACTCCTTATAATCTCTCCCTCGCTTTCCCTCACTATCCTTTCAAGGAAGCCATCCAAGTCTTTGGGGAAGGGTTCAAAGACAAAGACGGCTGGGAAGGTCTTCCTTATAGCTTCAATGGGGGGCGAACCTATCCCAATGGAAGGCACAACGCTCTTAGGTATTTTTCTTGAAGCTTCTACGTATGCCATCTTGTAAGCTGTCTTTAGAGCGTTTTCTATATCCGTAAACCTTTCTACCTCATCTCCAAACTCGTACAGGACTATGTCGTAAGCACTGTCTTTGAAAGCGTCCCAGCTCTTGATATGAGTTATGTATTTTTTCCCTTCCCACTCCTTTGTCTCAACTGCGCTTTCATCCTTAAGTTTAAAGGCAACCACATAGTAATCTATAAGGTGCTTATCTGCGTAAACATCCGTGAAAAAGAAAAATTCCATAGTTTTTATAATATAGCACTTATGGAGATAATTTCCACCTCTGAGGAGGAAACTTTGCAGTTCGGTGAAAGAATAGGCTCTTCTTTAGAGGGGAAGGAAGTCATATGCCTTCTTGGGGAGTTGGGCGCTGGAAAGACTACGTTAGTGAAAGGTATAGCAAAGGGTATGGGTATACATGAAGGATACCAAGTAAGAAGTCCGACCTTTGCCATAGTGAACGAGTATCCTACAGAAAAGGGTAGATTAATACATGTAGACCTTTACAGGGTGGGAAATATAAACATGGAAGAGTTTTTGGGTCAAGGCGTTGTTGTTGTCGAATGGGCTAAAAGTACAGCCATCTGCGATATAGTTATAACCATAGACTTTACAGAAGATGGAAGACTCATAAGAGTCCATCGGAGTAAAAAAACCTGTTGAGGTAATCTATGTGATACTGACCATCGTTGTAAACAAGCCTTGTTATAGCAGCGTTATCCATATGTATGTTCCATAGGTTTTCAAGCCCTAAACCTAGGGTAAGGCAAACTATAGCGTGAAGGGTTCCACCGTGAGCTACAACCAATGTTTTCTCATGCTGGTCCTTTATCAGACGGTCAACAAAGCTTCTTACCCTCTCTTCAAACTCTTCCATACTCTCCTGGGTAGGTAATGGGTACTTTAGAGGGTTAGAAAGCCAGTTTAAAAAGATTTCCTTACACTCTTGAACCATCACCCAGAACTGGGTACCTTCATAATCCCCAAAGGACATCTCTTTTAGCCTATCGTCAACTATTACACCAAGACCAAGCATGTCTCCGATGGTTAAAGCTGTTTTGTATGCCCTTCTTTGAGGAGAGGAGTATATAACCTGTATATTCTCTTTTATAAGCTCTTGTGCGGAAAGTCTGGATTGGACATAACCCAAGGGTGTAAGGTCACTGTCCAGCCTACCTTGGAATATACCTTTTTCGTTAAACTCGCTCTGGGCATGGCGAAGAAGGTATATGTACTTCTTCATCCTTTGGAAAGGTTACTCTACCTTATCGCTAAACACTGCTTCAAGTTTTTCCTTCTTCTTTATGGGCCTTATGTAAGGTTTATCATCCTTCACTTTTATCTCTATGCTTTCCACATCCTTTAGGCTTCCCTTTAAAAGTTCTTCCGCCAATGCATCCTCAACGTGATGCTGTAAGGCACGCTTTAAACTCCTTGCACCATACTCGGGTTTATACTCTCTGTTGATGATCCAGTCCACAAAGCTCTTATGAAGCTTGACACTTATACCCCAATCCTGTAAGTTTCTGTTAACCTCTTTGAGTTGTAACTCTAAGATCTTCACCACATCTTCCCTCTCTAAAGGTCTAAATACGATGGTCTCATCCAACCTGTTTAGAAACTCTGGATTAAAGGTCTTTTTGACTTGTTCCATAACGTTTTTCTTCATCTGGTCAAACTCTATCATACCAAACCTTTGCTCAAAACCCATCTTTCCACCCTGTGTTATGACCCTTGCTCCAAGGTTAGATGTCATTATGATTATGGTATTGGAGAAGTCTACTGTTCTTCCCATTGCATCGGTTAGTCTTCCATCGTCAAATATCTGCAGGAATATGTTAAATACGTCATGATGTGCCTTCTCGATCTCATCAAAAAGTAAAACAGTGTATGGTCTTCTTCTTACCTTTTCCGTTAGCTGTCCACCCTCTTCGTATCCCACATAACCAGGAGGTGCACCTATTAGCCTTGATACAGTATGCTTTTCCATGTATTCAGACATATCAAACCTGACAAGCGCTTCCTCTGTACCAAAAAGGTACTCAGCTAAAGCCTTTGCTGTTTCTGTTTTACCAACACCCGTAGGTCCTAGGAAGAGAAAAACTCCTATAGGCCTGTGTCTTCCCTTTAAACCTACCCTTGACCTTCTTATAGCTCTTGCAATGGACTTTATGGCTTGGTCCTGACCAACAACTCTCTTTTTGAGCTCTTCCTCTATATGAAGTAGTTTTTCCATATCACTTTCATGAACACGTTTTACTGGAATACCTGTCCACCTTGAAACAACCTCTGCCACGTCCTCTTCTGTGACCTTAGGTCTATTCTTTGATATGTCCTGTTTCCACTTTGCTTTGAGATTTTCCAGCTTTGCTCTGAGTCTTAACTCTTCGTCCCTTAATCTTGCTGCCTTCTCGTAATCTTGTTCGTTTGCTGAGTTCTCCTTCTCTACCTCTATTTCCTTTATCCTTTCTTCAAGAGTTTTAAGGTCTGGAGGTAGGTTCATAGCTTTGAGCTTTACCAAAGAACCAGCCTCGTCTATGACATCTATAGCTTTGTCTGGTAGGTTTCTCTCCGTTATGTATTTGATGGAAAGCTCAACCGCCTTTTCTATAGCATTCCTTTCATATTCCACGTTGTGAAACTCTTCAAACTTCTGCTTAAGCCCGTAGAGTATGCGCACTGCATCTTCCTCTGTAGGTTGGTCAACTATGATGGGCTGGAACCTTCTTTCTAAAGCTCCATCCTTTTCTATGTACTTTCTATACTCGTCCAACGTTGTTGCACCTATAACCTGTATCTCACCCCTAGCCAAAGCTGGTTTTAGCATATTGGATGCATCTATGGAACCCTCTGCTGAGCCTGCACCTACAAGAGTGTGTATCTCGTCAATGAAGAGAATAACGTTTGGAGCCTTTTCAAGCTCTTTTAGTATGTTTTTGAGCCTTTCCTCAAACTGCCCTCTGTACTTGGTACCAGCTACAAGTGCAGCAAGGTCAAGTGCCACAACCCTCTTGTTCTGGAGAGGTTCTGGAACTTCTCTGTTTGATATCTTTTGAGCTAAGCCTTCTACTATAGCCGTTTTCCCAACACCTGGGTCTCCAAGGAGTACTGGGTTGTTTTTCCTTCTTCTTACGAGTATCTGTATAACCCTCTCTATCTCCTTTTCTCTTCCCACTACAGGGTCAAGTTTGCCCTCTCTTGCCATCTGTGTGAGGTCCCTTGAGAACCTGTCGAGGTTTGGTGTGGGTGCGTACTTTACACTCTCCTGTGGGGGAAGCTCTCCCAATATCTGCAATACCTCTCTCCTTACAGAGTACTCATCGAGACCAAAACCCCTTAGTATCCTCCCACCAAGACCTGTCTTTTCTCTCACAACACCTATGAGGAGATGCTCTGGACCTACGAACTGATGATGGAGTATACGAGCCTCTTCCACTGCAAACTCAAGAACCCTTTTAGCATCTGGGGCAAAAAGAATCTCTCCAGAATGACTGCCTCTAGTTATCTGACCAATTATAGCCTTCTTTATTTTATCGGTAGTTAGACCAAACTTAGAGAGTATTATAGAGGGAAGGTCTTCATCCTTTATAAGTGCAAGCAGTATATGCTCACTGCCAAGGTAAGTATGTCCAAGCTCAAGAGCTTCTTCCCTTGCTTGCAAAATAACCTGCCTTGCTTTTTCTGTGAACTTTTCAAACATCTCTTTACACCTCTCTATTTAATAAAGATATATGAAAACTATGCTTTTGCAATATGATCGTTGATCAATGTTTAAGGACTAAACTCCTGCGTTACAAAACCGGATAATTTATGTTTTATGAGCCTTTCTAATTCTTCCTTAGCCTCTTCCCTGGTTTTGAACTTTCCGTACACAACTCTGTAAACGCCAGCCTTTTCAACCACAGTTATGTCTTTCAAAGAGAGCTTCTTTCCCACAGCTCTTTTAAAGCTGTCAGCCCCTTCGTAAGAAGAGAAGGCTCCGATCTGTATGGAATAAAAGGACTCTTTTTTATCTTCTTGTCCTTTTTCAGTAGGCTTAGCCTGTTTTTTTTCAGTCTCTTCTGCAGTTTCCAATTGCTGCTTAGCTATGTATTGACTCTGCTCTTTCACAAGAACCTTGTTGAGAAGCTCGTAAGCTTGTGTTCTTATGAGACTATCCACCTCCTTCATATCCAGAAGTTGCTTTATATAATCTTTCGATAGCTTGTAATCTCCAAGCTCAAAATTGACTCTGGCTAAGTTCAACAGAGCTGCTGGTTTATTTGTATCGTTGTCCAAAAGAAATGTATAAACGTCCTTTGCCTTCGTGTAATCTTCCTTTCTTTCGTACTCTTTTGCAAGCTCCCATTGAGCGTCAAAGAAAAGAGGATAGTAAGCTGTAGACCTCTCCAGATACCTTATGTAGCCTTCCTCATCCCCCATAGCTTTGTATACTTTGGCGAGATAGTAATAAACCATATGTTTTTGAGGGAAGGCTTCATCCTTGAGGGTTTCTTCAAGGGTTTGCTTTGCTTTATCGTAGTTATCAGAAACATAGTAAAGTATTCCAAGGTTCATCTTCGCTTCCGTAAAGGCGGTATCCGCTTGGAGAGCTTTGTTGAAAGCATCTTCTGACTTCACGTACTCCCTCGCCGCCATATAAGCGAGACCTAACGCATTCCATACTTTTGGTTCTTTGGGAGCTATGGAAACTGCTTTATAAAAGTTAGCTATGGCATCAGAATAATTCTTTGCTATGTAAGAAGACATTCCAAGGTCATAGTAAAACTGCCATCCTTTTATCTCTCCCTTTTCCTGAACCGAACAAGAAAATAGGAATAGCAAGAATAGAGTGAGAAACTTCTTCATCGCTTTAAAACTGCACCCCCGAAAGCACTCTTTAGCTTAGACATATCCTTTTCTATACTAGCAGTTACCACCTTTATCCTTACCTTGTAAAGTTCTCCCTCTTTGTCTATTTTTCCTTTATATCCCATATCTTTAGCCTTCTTCAAAGCTTTTTTGGCGTTTTCTTCCTTTGAAAAGGCACCAATTTGGATTATGTAAGCCTTTTTTCCCTTCTCTTTTACTGCTTTTTTCTCACTCTTTGGCTTAGATTCAGTTGTTTCCTTCTTTGTTTTTTCAGGAAGTTGTGCAACCCTCTTTTCCTTTTCTATCTTCTGCGCTATCTTATCTTTTTTCTCCTCCTCCAATGGTTTTTCTTGCTGTACTTGCTGCTCTTGCGCTTTTTCCTCTTTGGGTTGAGGCTTTATAACTACGGGGAGTGGAATCACCTTCTCTTCTTTACTTTTTAGCCATGTGTTCAGTCCAAGATAGAAGAAAACAAGAGCTACTAAAGCTCCGAGTAGTATGACAAGCCTCTCTCTTTTCATGTTTCCCTCCTTTACATCCTCTCTGGTGTAGAAACGCCAACTAATTTTAATATAAACTTTAGAGTTGTTTCAATACCTTTTAGAAGGCTAAGTCTGGAGAGCATTAGATTTCTTTCTTCAACCATAACTCTGTAGTGGTTGTAATAGTTATGAAAGTCCTTGACAAGGTCTATAAGCTCGTAAATTATAACGTGAGGAGAAAATCTTAAGGTGACATCTTTTAAAACGTCCTTAAAAAAGACCACTTTTTTCATCAGCTTAAGCTCTTGCGTTTCCTTTGAATGGTCAACATAGTCTTCCAAGGCTTCCCTGTCTGCATCTACACCGTAGCGTGAAAGAACTTCCCTAAAGACCCCTCTGACTCTTGCATAAGCATACTGAACGTAAAATACTGGATTCTCTGAGCTTTTTTCCTTGAGCATATCTAAGTTAAAGTCCAAAGGGGTATCGCTCCTTTTGGTTAGAAAGATAAACCTGACAGCATCCGGCCCCACATCCTCTATGAGTTCTCTGAAGGTTACGAACTCTCCGGTTCTTTTGGACATCCTTATCTCCTGACCACCGCTGAAGAGCCTCACCATCTGGACAAACTCAACATGGAGCCAATCTTTTGGAATGCCAAGGGCTTGGAGTGCTCCCCTAAGCCTTGGGAGATAACCGTGATGGTCTGCCCCCCAGATGTTAAGCACCTTCAAAAAACCTCTTTTGTATTTATCCCAGTGGTAAGCTATGTCATCGGCAAAGTAAGTGTAAGTACCATCCGACCTTCTTAGTACCCTGTCCTTATCATCACCAAAGAGAGTGGAAATGAACCAAAGAGCTCCATCTTTTTCATATATGTATCCCTTCTCTTGGAGCATTCTTATAACTTCATCCACAAGCCCTTTCTCGTAGAGAGACTTTTCGCTGTACCATACATCAAACTTCACACCTATAAGCTCAAGGGTGTCCTTTATATCTTCAAGAAGCCTTTTCATACCGTAGTCGCTGAGAAGCTTTATAGCTTTCTCCTGAGGAGCATCAAGAAGACTATCCCCATAAAAGGTTTTTGCATCCTTTGCGAGCTCTGCAACGTAGCTTCCTTTGTACCCTTCCCTTTCAAAGGTCTCCCTTAGCTTTTCATCCTTCTTGCCAAAAAGCCCCTCGTATCTATAGAGTATGGAAAGGCCAAGTAAGTAAACCTGATATCCAGCATCGTTTATATAATACTCCCTCACTACGTCAAAACCGTACCTTTTTAAAAGGTTGGCCAAGACATCTCCTATAACAGCCCCTCTCCCATGCCCCAGATGCAAGGGTCCCGTAGGATTGGCGCTTACAAACTCAACTTGAATCCTTTTACCCTTCCCCAGGTCCTCTACAAAGTAATCCTCTCCACTCCTGAGAAGCTTTTTAAACTCATCTTTTATGTATTCATTAGAAAAGACAAAGTTTATGAAACCTCTGACTGCGTTCGCTTTAAACTTTTCCCCGGTTAAAGCGCTTGCAAGCTCCCTTGCAACCTCCTGAGGACTCTTCTTTAACTCCTTCGATAACAGAAAGGCTACGTTAGTAGAAAGGTCTCCAAGCTCTTCCTCCCTTGGTTTATCAATTACAAACCCATTAACATCCAAACCATAAACTCTTCTTATACATTCTTTTATGGTTGTCTCAAGGACTTCCTTCATAGAAAGTTTATTTTAACTCAAGCTTTGCTTTATGATATTAAAACATGCGTAGCTTAAGCTTTGTGATAATTTTGAACCTTGCCTTTGGACTATTGCTCTTCATTTACACTCACACATTTACCTTTAAATCCATTTTTTTGCCACGCATAGTAGAATCAAAGCCTCCCATTCCAAACCTCACAGCTGTGTTTAAAAGAGCACAGATGGAAGAGAAAAAAGCCATTTCCAAGATAGAACTTATGGCTACGGCGAGCGGTGGTTTAAAGATGGCCCTTTTAGATGTAGATGGAAAGGCTCATGTAGTTAAAGTGGGTTCTACTGTTGGCAATTACAGAGTTATCCAGATAGAGAGAAACTATATAGTTTTATCAAGAGGAGAGGAAAGAAAAGCTGTTGGTTTTAGGTTCAGTCTGCCAGCGGCTTCTGCTGTTCCTACACAGACAAAGCCCTCTGAAAGTCTACAAGCTATCCTTCAAAAGAAAGAACTAGAGAAAGTAACGGCCGATCCTGGTATAATGTTTAGACAGATAAGGTTAGTTCCTTACGTACAAGGGGGCAGGACGACAGGATTTATGTTTGAGTGGATAGACCCTCAAAGCCTTTTTGCAAAAGCCGGTATAAGAGCTGGAGATGTACTGGTTTCCATAAACAATCAAGATATTAAGAGTGGAGAGGATGCCTTTAGAATACTCCAAGCGCTAAGGAACGAAACGAGTTTGAAGGTAAACTTTCTAAGGGAAGGTAAACCTGTAGAAATAAACTTAAGGGTGGAATAGATGAAAAGGTCTCTTCTGGTCTTTTTTTGCTTGATGCTTCTTTTTGTCCAGATGTCCTATGCCCAAACGGCTGAAGAGGTTCAAAAGCAAGCCCAAGAGCAGAGAAGAACAGGCAAGGTTTACCTCAACTTCCAAAACGCTGACATATCCCTCGTGGTCAAATTCATGTCAGAGCTAACTGGGAAGAACATAATCCTTGACCCTAACGTAAAAGGAACACTCAACATAAGCTCTGCAAAACCAGTGAGCGTTAGAGAAGCTTGGGATCTCTTTGTGCTTTCCCTCTCCCTTCAGAGCTATGGGGTTGTAGAGGAGAAAAACTTTGTGAAGGTAATGCCATTACAGCAAGCCACAAGCTTTGCCGACATAAAAAAGCCATCTTACTCTGGTGAGGTCGTCGTTTACTTGTACAAGGCAGAAAACACACAGGCATTGCAACTTCAACAGGCTATTGGTCCTTTTCTTTCTCCCTTTGCAAAGGTGGCTACTCATCCGCAGTCCAATACCCTTCTTGTGGCAGATGTGGCTAAAAACGTGGAGAAGTTAAAAAAGATACTTAAAGAGCTAGACTCAACGGAGATGTCCCTTAGGGTAAAGGTCTACAGGCTAGAAAGAGCAAAGGCCGAGAATGTTTTTCAGAGCTTACAGCCACTTTCTGTCGCCTTTATGCAACAGCTGGGAAGCCAAGCCTTCATAACCTTCAACAAAGATAGCAATTCTATAATAGTGGCTGCAAATGAGAATGTACAGAATGTATTGGAGAAAGTTATAAAAACGCTTGATGAGGAAAGCATCGGAGCTCTAGAAAGGGGCTTTTACATAATACCCTTAAGGTTTATATCTGCTGAGGAGATATACAAAAGCCTTCAGAGTCTTTTCAAAAGTGTGGGACCTTCTTTAGCTTCTCAATCGCAAGAGAGAAAGGAGCAAACACCTTACCAGCCTGAGATTAGAGGGCTAGAAACACCCCTCAAAAAGGAAGAGGTACAAAGGCAACCTTCTCTTACCATCACATCCATAAGCACGCCGGAAGGTATGAAGATAGGTTTTGATAGGGGAACTAATTCTGTCATAATCTATGCAACCCCGCAAGAGTATGAAGGCATAAAGTCTCTCATAGAGAAGATGGATGTGAAAAGAAAGCAAGTGCTTATAGCCGCATCCGTTGTGGAGATGAGCACAAGCAAGGCTTTGGACTTAGGGGTCAGATGGCAGATACTGGGAACTCATGGGGGAGGAGCCTTTGGTGGTGGTAGCCTTCAAGATATTTACAACGCTCTACTTTCGGGTAATTTTATAATAGGGGCACTTAGCTCTTCAGGCAGAACTATTACCATAGGGGGTACACAGCTTTTCTTCCCGGACCTTGTACTTTTGTTTTCCTTGCTTGAAAAAGGAAGTGGCTTTAACATAGTATCAAACCCAAAGGTGCTGACTTTGGACAATCAAGAGGCTGTGATAAAAGTCGGTCAAGTAGTACCTTACGCTTCCGGTGTGAAGTTTGATATAAATGGCATGCCAGTTATAACTTATGACTACAAAGAGGTAGGGCTAAACTTGGGCGTTACACCTACCATATCTGGTAAAGACCTGAGACTCTCCATAAACCTTAAACTTCAGGAGATAATAGATTACATAAGACCACAGATAGGAACGCTCAGCTATGCAATCCCAGTAACTTCCAACAGACAGGTAAACTCTGACGTTGTGGTCGAAAATGGACAGGCCATTATCATAGGTGGGCTTGTAAGCACACGAACGTTGACAAGCGTAGAAGGAGTGCCTGGATTAAAGGATATTCCAGCTTTGGGCAGGCTCTTCAGGAGGGACACAAAGACGGAGGATAAGGTATCTCTTTTTATATTCTTGACGCCTTACGTGATAGAAAAACCAGAAGAGCTTTCAAAGATAACACAGGAACATCAGAAGCTGGCAGAAGAGCTTAAAAAACTCATGGAAGGAAAGAGCAAAAAGGATGACAGAAAGGAACCTTAAGTTCCCGCTCTTTATCCTACTTAGCTTTACTTTTATCTTACTTGTTCTTTTTATTCTGACCTTTCCCAAGTTTTTGACCTTTGACAGACTCCTTATGTCAAGGAAGGTGTACATGACTGCAAGGAGCGTTGAAGAAGGACTTACTTATGTAAAGCTCAAGGACGTGAGCCTATACGGCCCCTCATCAAGCATAGCCCGTTTTGATGAGCTTGATCTGACCTTGGGTTTTTTTAAGCTTTTTATAAGTGGCTTATGCAGTGATGGAAATTTATATATGACACTTCATGCCTTTGGCGGTATGGATATAAAGGCGAGCAACTTTAGGTGCTTAAGGGATTTGCAGATAAAAAGGGCAAATATAAGGGTACGTAAAGGGATAGAAGGAATCGTTGAATTCGATAATTTACTGGTTGAAGGCTTTAGGGTAAACCAACTCAGCATAAACTTCAAAGGAAGAACTTTTGATGCGGTGGCTTCTGTCTCAGGCTTTAAGCTTTTGGGTGGAGGGATAATAGTCTTAAACAGAAAAGACATGCTGAAATCTTCTATAAATGGTACTGCAGTGGGTGGAGGGATGAGCATGGTCATATATGGAACCATAGATAAGCCACAGATAAGTTTTAAAAAATATTAAAATAGGGTAAGAAATTACCTCATCAAAATGGTGTAGTATATGAACGTGGCAAGTCTTTTCCAATTAGCAAGCCATACTCCTGTATTGTAGGATTTGGGACTCCAGACTGGTGGAGCAATCTGCATTCCTTAACATCTGCCTTATCCCAGTCCACCTGTAAAGGCTTCGTAGCATTTGGTCATTTAGGATTGGTGCCACCATCTAAATGACAGGAAGTGCAATTAAGACTGTTACCAACATACTGCTTGGACCATGGATGGTCTTATAGTGCATAGGAGGTTATATATTAAAGGATTATGGGTATAAAAGCTATACTATTTGATATTGACGGTGTATTATGTATAAGGGATAGTGTTATTGAGGGTAGTATAAAGGTCATTAGTGAGCTACGAAAACACTACAAACTTGCCTTTGTAACCAATACAACACGCACGCCTACAAGGAAAATCTTTCAAAGCTTGATAAACTGCGGCTTTAAGCTGAAAGAAAAGGAACTTTTTACAGCCCTTAGGGTGGCAAAAGAGTTTGTGATTTCCCGCGGTGGCGGAGCCTACATCATATCAACAAATGAGGTTTATGAGGAGTTTGATGTGCCAAAAAACCTGTAAAATACGTTGTAGTGGCGGATGCTTATAAGAACTTTACCTATGAGAACCTTAACACAGCCTTTAGATACCTTTTGGAGGGTGCGGAACTACTTGCGGTAGCTCCCAACAGGTACTTTATGGATAAGGATGGAAAGCTCTCTTTGGATGCGGGTCCCTTTGTTAAGGCTTTGGAATATGCCTCTGGAACATCTGCCAAGATTATAGGAAAGCCCTCAAAGGACTTTTTCAACTTAGTGCTAAAAGCTTTGGATGTTGAGCCTCGTGAGGCCTTGATGGTTGGCGATGATATAGAGTTTGATGTAAAAGGTGCGCAGGACGCCGGTATAATGGGCGTGCTTGTAAAGACTGGTAAGTTTAGACCAGAGGACTTAAACAAGGGTATAGAACCCTTTGCAATTTTAGAGAGCGTAGCCCAACTGCCAAGATTTTTATTAAATGCTGGATGAAAGGTTAATCCTTTTTTTCAAAATATTTGAAACAAGTAGGTGTCCCCTTGCGGGTGTCATAATAGTCCGATAATGCCCTTTTTATAAATGATTAATCAACGGTCTGGAAGCCTAAACTCTTAATTTCTCGCATAGCTTATATAAAATTTTTTTGTCTAATTTATTTAATGAGACAAGCTTTTCCCTTAGCCTTACCACACTCCCTACAACCATAACGGCTGGAGGGTTCACCTTTGGAGGGTCTGTGGAAAGCTCGTAAAGGCTCGTTAAGATCACCCTTTGCCTCTCAGTTGT